>JBFFZF010000109.1:0-15809 GCA_041568755.1 Longimicrobiales bacterium
ATCCAGCTCGCCCCACGCGATATCGGCGAAGAACTCGCGCAGCGTGCCGGCTTCGGCCAGGCCGTGCCAGACGAAGCCATCGCCGGCGGGCCCGCGCCAGCGCAGCGGCGTATCCGCTTCGTCCTGGAGCAGCTCCATCGACATGACGCGCACATCCCCGGCCCCGACGGGCGGGACCACGCCGTCGGCGGCGTCGCCCAGGCGCTGGCCGGTGACGCCCAGCATGCGGCCGAGCGAGGGGCCGTTGAGGTCGGCATCGAGCGCGCCCACGCGCAAGCCACGCCGCGCCAGCGCGGCGGCGAGGTTGGCGGCGATGGCGCTCTTGCCGACGCCGCCCTTGCCGCTCACGACGGCGACGATCGCGCGGATCGTCGCGATGCGCCGGGCCAGACGCGCCCGTTGCTCGAGCACCTGCTCGAGGATGGCCGAGCCGGTGTCGTGCTCGACTTCGTGGTAGGTGCGGATCTTCCGCATTTACGGGGCCAGCTGTGCGCCGTCGGCGTCGATGACGAGCAGCGCGTCGACGGGGCACGCGCGGCATGCCTCGATCACGCGTTCCCGGTCCGGCGCCGCGCCGCCGTCGACGAAGCACGCAATGCCCTCACCGTCCAGCCGGAACACGTCCGGCGCGAGCACGACGCAGTCCTCGAATCCGACGCAGACCAGTCGATCGATCGTGATCGTCAGGTCTTCAATCGTTCGTTGCTGCGTGTCGGCCATGGGCGTTCGACGGGAGGTTGGAGGTTGGCGGGTCGGGCACGTCGTGCGTCACGCGCGACGGGCCCTGCCAGCCGCAGCGCGGGCAGAATCGGACCTCGAGCCAGGGCGCGATGCGGCGCAGCACAGGGCGGTGCGCGCGGAACGTCGAATTCGCGAAACAGGCCGGGCAGTCACGCACCGGCCGCAGCAGCAGCGCCGCGCCGATGCCCACGATGACGAAGCGCAGTGCGACCAGACCGAACAGCACGAACGCGGCAATGGCGGTCTGGTCCATGGGTGTCCCTCGGCCTGGCTCGGGTCTGTCGTGCGTACACCGTCCGCGGTGCCGTGCTCCTGCCGGGCCCGCGTCGCCCGGCCCGCCGGATCAGTGGGCCGCGGCCCGGGACAGGCGGACGCCCATGATGCGGAAGCCGATCTTCGACAGGACCGGCAGCAGCAGCGAGGCGACGGCCGTCGCGATCAGCACGGACGGGATCACGCCCATGCCGCGGACCGCCGCGCGGACGGCCCACCACACGACCAGGTAGAGCACGTACGTGTCGATCAGCCCGATGAACTGACGCACCGCGCCGCCTTCGATCCGGACGTGGCCGCCGCCGAGATACAGCGCGGCGAGCGCCCAGTAGAGCGAGACGGGAACGAGCCACTCGACCACGTCGTCCTCCTGTGTTCTACGGTCCGGGGAAGCGGCGCCTGCAGCGCGGCGCGCCGAGCGGACCGGATCGTACGGCCGGCCGGGCGCCGCCACAAGGCTTGCCCGGCCGCGCGAGCGGGCGCGCGCGTCAGCCGGCCAGCGCCACGCGGACCGCCCCGCGCAACCGCTCCGCCTCGGCCTCGCCGTGGGCCGTCGACACGAACGCCGCTTCGAACGGTGAGGGCGCCAGGTACACGCCCTGCGCGAGCATCGCGTGGAAGAAGGCGGCGTAGCGCGTGCGGTCGCAGGTCCGGGCGTGGTCCCAGTCCGCGACCGGCCCGTCGGCGAAGAAGAAGCCGAAGATCGATCCGACCTGTGCGGTCTGTACGGGCACGCCGTGCGCTGCGGCCTCCTCGGCGATGGCGTCGCGGGCGGCGGTCGCCGCGCGCTCGAGCAGATCCCACGTGCCCGGCGCTTCGAGCGCGCGCAGTGTGGCCAGGCCTGCGCGCATGGCCAGCGGGTTGCCGCTCAGTGTGCCCGCCTGGTACACGGGGCCCTCGGGCGCCAGCATGGCCATGATGTCGCGCCGGCCGCCGAACGCGCCGACCGGCAGCCCGCCGCCGATGACCTTGCCGAGCGTCGTCAGGTCCGGCGTCACGCCGTAGTGCGCCTGCGCGCCACCGGGCCCGACGCGAAAGCCGGTCAGCACTTCGTCGAACAGGAGCAAGGCGTCGTGCGCCTGCGTCAGCTCGCGCAGCGCCTGCAGGAAGCCGGGTCGCGGCAGGACCACGCCCATGTTGCCGGCCACCGGCTCGACGATGACCAGCGCGACCTCGCCCCGGTACTCGTCGAGCAGCGACTCGACCGATGCGATGTCGTTGTAGCGCGCGATCAGCGTGTCCTGCACCGATCCCGCCGGCACGCCAGGCGAGTCCGGCAGCGAGAGCGTCGCGACGCCGGAGCCGGCCTGCGCGAGCAGCGCATCGGCGTGACCGTGGTAGCAGCCCGCGAACTTGATGATGCGGCTCCGGCCCGTGAACGCGCGGCCCAGCCGGATCGCGCTCATCACCGCTTCCGTCCCGGAGTTGACCATGCGCACGCGTTCGAGTGAGGGCATGGCCTGACACAGCCGGTCGGCCAGCTCGATCTCGGCCGTGCACGGCGCGCCGAAGCTCGTGCCGTCACGCGCCGCCTCGCCGATCGCGCGCACGACCGCCGGGTTGGCGTGGCCCAGGATGAGCGGGCCCCACGAGAGCACGTAGTCGATGTACGTGTTGCCGTCCGCATCGACGAGGTGCGCGCCCTGGCCGCGCTGGAAGAAGAGCGGGTGTCCGCCGACCGCACGGTAGGCGCGCACCGGCGAGTTGACGCCGCCCGGCATCAGCTCGACTGCGCGCTCGAACAGCTTGCGTGACGTGTCCGTGTTCATGCCGCTCCCGTCAGATATTCGCGGACCCGGGTCGCCGTGACCGTCGCATCGTGGATGGTATCGGGAATGCCCACGCCGCGATACGCGTTGCCGGTCAGGAAGAGGCCGGGCCGGTCCGCCAGCAGGCGCGCGATCGCCTCCAGCCGCCGCGGATGACCCACCGCGTACCGGGGCAGCGCGGCCGGCCAGTGTACGACGCGCTGCAGCAGCGGCGAGGCCCGGATGCCGAGCGCGGCGCGCGCTTCCTCGCGCGCGAGGCGAACCGCTTCGGCCTCACCGGGACCGGCCGAGTCCGCATCGGCCGCGCGCAGGAACATGCGCAGCAGGACCGTCTCCGCGGGCGCGCGCTGCGCGAACTTCGACGATGACCAGGTGCAGGCCGCCACGGGCCGACCGCCGGCGCGCGGGTTCAGGTAACCGTGTCCGGCCAGCGGGTGCGGGCAGTCTGCACGGGCCCAGGCCAGATGCACGACGGTCGCGGGCGCGCAGCGGATCGCGTCCAGCTCGGCCGCGAGGTCCGGTGCCATCCCGCGCACGACGCCCGCGGCCGCGTGTGCCGGCAGCGCGAGCACGACCGCGTCCGCAGCCAGCGTCTCGCCGTCGGCCAGCACCACGGACCACGCGTTGCGATCCGGCACGCTGCCAGCCGTACCGGCTCCGGCGTCCGCATCCGGGTCCGTGACAGGCCGCACGGCCGTGACGGCGCGGCTCGTGCGCACGTCGGCTTCGCCCACATGCGCGCGCAGCGCCTCGATCAGCCGGGCCATGCCCGTGCGTGGCGCGACGAACGGCGTCCACGCTCGCGGCGCAACGGGCCGCGCGCGGGCCGCCTCCCGCATTCCGGCGAGCACGCTGCCGGCGCGCGCCTCCGCCTCGACGAGCGCCGGGAACGTCGCGCGCACACTGAGGTGCTCCGCATCACCGCCGTGGATGCCGGACAGCAGCGGCTCGAACAGGTCGGTCCACGCTTCGTGCCCGAAACGGCGGCGCACGAACGCGCCGATGCCCTCGTCCTCGATGGGCGCGCCAGGCGGCAGCACGAGGTCGAGCGCGAACCGCGCGCATCCGGCCAGCGACAGCACGCCGCTGCCGAAGAGCGCGCTCAGCCGGACGGGGACCAGACCGGACAGACCTTCCGGGATCGGCAGGAAGCGGTCGTCACGGCGGATGAAGGCGCGCGGCGCGTGCGCCGACGTCGACATCAGTTCGCCGCTGATGCCGAGCGATTCGCACAGCGCCAGCGCGTGCGGTTTCGCTGTCAGAAAGCTGTCGGGGCCGGCCTCCAGCACGAAGCCGCCGGTCCGTTCGGTGCGCAGCAGGCCACCGCACGATGGCGCCTGCTCGAGCACGACGACGGACGCAGCCGGCAGTTCGCGGGCCAGCCGGTGCGCCACCACCAGACCGGCCAGGCCGCCGCCCGCGACGACGACGCGCCCGGCGCTCATGTCCAGCCGGCGCTCGCCAGCTCCGCGCGCACCAGCCCGGCCAGCCCCGCCATCATCTCCGCGTCGTCGTTCATCATCGCCATCCTGCGCAACGCGATGCCCAGCCGCCGCGCGTGGGCTTTCAGCTCGACGTCGACATCGTACAGGACCTCGACGTGATCGGACGTGAACCCGATCGGTGCGACGACCACGTTTTCCACGCCCTGTTCCGCCAGCGCGGTCAGCGCCTCCGCGGCATCCGGCCCGAGCCACGGCTCCGGCGTCTGCGCGGCGGACTGGTACGCGAAGCTGTGCGGCAGTTCCAGTCGTGCGGCCAGCGCCGCGACGGTCTCGCCCAGCTGCGTCGCATAGGGATCGCCTGCGGCCACGATGCGCTCGGGCAGGCTGTGGGCCGTGAACAGCACGTGCACGCCGGCGGCACGCGCGTCCGCGTCGAACCCGTCGACGGCTTCGCGCACGCGCCGCGTCACGGCCGCCAGGTAGCCCTCGAGCAGGTGCCACGAACGGATGGCGCGCACGTCGACGCCGCCTCGTGCGGCCTCGACGCTGCGGTAGTAGGCGCCGATGCTCATGTCCGATTCGTGCGGCGCCATGACCAGCCCGACCGCCCGGTCGAGCCCGTCCTCGGCCATGCGGGCCAGCGCGTCGGCGATGCGCGGCTGCCAGTGCCGCATACCCACGTACGTCCGCGCGGCCACGCCCGACGCCGTGAGTTCCCGCTCGAGTGCGGTCGCCTGCGCGCGCGTTCGCTCGAGGATCGGGGATCGCCCGCCGATCGCGCGGTACCGCTCGCGCATCTCCTCGATCAGCGCGGGCGCCGTCGGCCGGTGCCCGCGCACATCCATGATGTACGGCTCCACATCGGCCAGCGAGTCCGGCCCGCCGTACGCCATGACGAGGACGCCGATCATGCGCGCGTCCTCATGCGCCGCGGGCGCGCACCCGTTCGACGACGGTGCACACCGCATCGACGGGCGTCTCCGGGAGCAGCCCGTGCCCCAGGTTGAAGATGTGGCCGGGCCGGCCGCCGGCTTCGGCCAGGACGCGATCGACCTGGCGCTCGATCTCCGCCGCGGGCGCGAGCAGCACGCCCGGGTCCAGGTTGCCCTGGATGCAGCGGTCGTAGCCGATCCGGCGCCAGGCCACGTCCAGCGGGATGCGCCAGTCCACACCGACGCCATCGCCGCCCGCATCGCGCATCGCCTCGAGCAGCCCGCCGGTCGCGGTCCCGAAGTGGAGCGCCGGCGCGCCCATCTCCGCCAGGCCGGCGAACACCGCGGCCGAGTGGGACCGCACGTGTGCAACGTAGTCGGCCGGCGACAGGTTGCCGGCCCAGCTGTCGAAGAGCTGCACGACCTGCGCGCCCGCGTGAATCTGCGCGCGCAGGTACGCGGCCGTGACCCGCGCGAGCGTCGCGAGCAGTCGTGCGAACGCCCGCGGCTCGCCGTGCATGAAGCGCCGGGTGCGCACGAAAGACCGTGACGGGCCGCCCTCGATCAGGTAGCTGGCCACCGTGAACGGCGCGCCCGCGAACCCGATGAGCGCGACGGCCGGCGGCAGCGTCGCGCGCACGATGCGGATCGCCTCCAGCGTCGGCGCGAGCGCGTCCTCGATCACGACGTCGCGCAGCCGGTCGACATCGTCCGCATGCTCGATGCGGTTGTCGATCGCCGGACCTTCGCCGGCGACGAAGCGCAGGTCGAAGCCGAGCGGGACGATGGGCAGCAGGATGTCGGCGAAGATGATGGCCGCGTCCACGTCGAAGCGGCGCACGGGCTGCAGTGTGACCTCGGCGGCGAGTGCGGGATCCGCGCAGATGTCGAGAAGCGAATGACGCGAGCGGATCTCGCGGTACTCCGGCAGCACGCGACCGGCCTGCCGCATGAACCAGACGGGCGGGCGCGGCAGCGGCCGGCGCGCGCACGCGTCCAGCAGAGGGCACTCGCCTGCGCCGGGACTCACGGCCACAGCGTGTCCGGATCCGCGGCCGAACGCAGCACGGCCGTGTGCAGGGGCGCATCGCTCAGCGTGTAGGGCCGCGCCGCGCTGCGGCGCAGGTCGGACACCAGCTGTGAGAACATCGTGAGGTCCGGCGTCTCGTACACGACCACGAACTCCTGGTCCTGCAGGCCCACCGAGTAGAGCAGCAGCTGCGTGACGTCGTGGTACTGCTTGCCGATGCGCATGTGCTCGTTCATGAGCGACTGGCGCGCCTCGCCATCCAGCTGGTACCACGCGCTGGTCTTCGTGAACGGGTACATGACCAGGTAGGGCAGCGCGCGCGCCTCGAACGGGTCGATCTCCTGGCGCGAGCGCGCGCGGCTGTACTCGGAAGCGCGCGTGAAGCCCCACAGCATGTGGACCGGCCGGAGCAGCCGGCGGAACGCGTGTACCGCGGTCGCGTACCGGTCGAAGAACCCGGCGGCCGCGTCGGCGTCGTTCGCGGGCAGCGCCGACCAGACCAGCACGTCGCTGCCGGCTTCGGCCGGGAACGTCCGGTAGTGGTGCACGGCATCGGCGGTGCCCGCCAGCGCGTCGATCCACGCGGCGCGCACCTCGCGCTGCTCACGCTCCGGCATGGCCCAGTACGCGTCGGTGAGCGCCCAGATGCCGAAATGGTTGAGCGACCGCTGACTCACCCGCCCTGCCCCAGCCACTCCGCGACGTCCTGCGCGTGGTACGTGATGACCAGGTCCGCGCCGGCGCGCTTCATGCCCGTCAGCAGCTCCAGCACGGTGGTCCGCTCGTCGAGCCAGCCGGCCGCCGCCGCGGCCTTCACCATCGCGTACTCGCCGCTCACGTTGTACGCCACCAGCGGCAACTCGGGGAACTGCTCGCGCGTCTGCCGCACGATGTCGAGGTAGGCCAGCGCCGGCTTGACCATCAGCAGGTCGGCGCCTTCCGCCACGTCCAGCGCGTTCTCGCGCAGTGCCTCGCGCGCGTTCGCCGGGTCCATCTGGTGCGTGCGCCGGTCCGCGAACGCGGGCGCACTGCGCACCGCATCGCGGAACGGGCCGTAGAAAGCCGAGGCGTACTTCGTCGAGTAGGACAGGATCGCCGTGTCGGTGAAGCCGCTCTCATCGAGGGCCGCGCGCATGGCGCCGACCATGCCGTCGATCATGCCCGACGGCGCGACGATGTCGGCGCCCGCAGCCGCCTGGGAGACCGCAACACGGCGCAGCACCGCGAGCGTCGCGTCGTTGTCCAGGGCGCCGGATGCGTCGATGATCCCGCAGTGCCCGTGGTCCGTATAGCCGCACAGGCAGGTGTCCGCGACCAGGACCAGCCCCGGCACGCGTTCACGGATCGCGCGCAGCGCGCGCTGCACCACGCCGTCCTCGAGCTCTGCGGCGCTGCCGGCCGCGTCCCTGGCGGCCGGGATGCCGAAGAGCAGCACCGCCCGGAGCCCCGCCTGCGCCGCGCGCGCCGCGACGGCCGCCACTTCGTCCACCGGCCACTGGAAGACGCCCGGCATGGACGGCACCTCGCGCGCGCCCGCCTCGTGCGTCACGAACAGCGGCAGCACCAGGTCCGCCACATCGAGCCGCGTCTCACGCACCAGATCGCGCAGCGCACGCGTGCGCCGCAGCCGACGCGGCCGCCGCAGGATCGCCTCCGCCCGCTGCTCCGTGTCCGCCACGAGCCAGGGTCTGTCGTCGTTCGTCATCGCACCCGCCGTTGCCGTTGCTCTTCCGCCATTTCCATTCCCCGCCGTTTCCGTCCCCATCCTGCATCCCCCACCCCCCCATCCCCATTCCCGCCGTCAGCCTTCCCCCCAATACCCGGTCAGCGCCGCGACCAATCCATCCACCGTGTGCGTCGTCGCCTCCACATCCACATTGACCCGCAGTTCGTGCAGTCCCCGCGTCGTGACCGGCCCGATCGAGGCGACGACCACGCCCTCCAGGCTTTTCCGCCACCCATTGCCGACCACGACCGTGAAGCCGTGCGCCGTCGACGCGCTCGTGAACGTGACGGCGTCCACGCCGTCGAGCCGCGCGCGCGCCGTCGCATCGTGCCGGGCCGGCACGGTCCGGTATGCGACGACATCGGCGATGTCCGCGCCGCGCGCCACGAGCAGGCGCGGCAGGTCCGGTTCGGCCCGCTCGGCGCGCAGCAGCAGCACGCGCGCGCCGGCCACGCTGCCCATCGCGTCGGCGATGCGATCGGACCTGTGCTCGTCCGGCATGGCGTGCGTGCGCACACCTTGCTTCGCCAGCGCCGCGGCTGTCACCGGCCCGACGGCGGCCACGCGCACACGCCGCCAGTCGTCGTCACTCACGCCGAGCGAGCTCGCCGCCGCGAACGCGGCGTGTACGCCATTCACGCTCGTGAACACGACCCAGTCGTGGTCCGCGAGCGCGCGCAGCGCCGCGTGCAGCAGCGCCGGCGGGTCGGGCGGCTCGATCGCGATCGTCGGCAGCAGGACCGGTACGGCGCCGGCCGCGCGCAGCGCATCGGCCATCGCGTCCGCCTGGTGGGCCGGCCGGGTGACGACGATGCGCCGGCCGCGCAGCCCGTTCACGCGAGCAGCTCCGCCGCGCCCAGGCGCAGCGCCTCGCCGGCCAGACGATGGCCGACGGCCGCCGCCTCGTCCAGCCCGCCCGCGGCCGCCACGTTGACGACGCGCGATCCGTCCCGGGCAGAGACCTGGCCGCGCAGGTGCAGGCCGGTGCCACCGTCGGACGTCTCGGCCAGCGCGGAGATCGGCATCGAGCAGCCGCCGCCGAGGGCGGCCAGGAACGCCCGCTCCGCCGTGGTCGCGGCCCGGATGCGCGCGTCGTCGATCGAGGCCAGCGCCGCGAGCACGACCGTGTCGTCGGCCCGGCACTGCACGGCCAGCGCGCCCTGGCCGGGCGCGGGCAGGAACACGTCGATCGGCAGCAATTCGGCGATCTCGGCGTCGAGCCCGAGCCGGTGCAGGCCGGCCGCCGCGAGGATCGCGGCTTCGAGCGCGCCCTCGCGCACCCTCGCCACGCGCGTCTCCACGTTGCCGCGCAGCGCGCGCACCTCGAGGTCCGGCCGCAGCGAGCGCAGCTGGGCCGCGCGCCGCACGCTCGATGTTCCGACGACCGCGCCCTCGGGCAGCGCCTCGATCGAGCGGTGTCTCGACACCAGCGCGTCGCGCGCGTCGGCGCGCAGCGGAATCGCGCCCAGCACGAGATCGGCCGCCGGTTCGACCGGCAGGTCCTTGAGTGAATGGACGGCCACATCGATGTCGCCGGTGCGCAGGGCGCGCTCGAGTTCTTCCGTGAACACGCCTTTCCCGCCGATCGCGGGCAGCGGCGATGTGCGATCGTGATCGCCGCGCGTCGCGATGACGCGTTCGACGGTCTCGATGTCCGGGTCACGGGTCTCGAGCAGGGAGGCGATGAGTCGGGTCTGAATCAGGGCGAGCCCGGATCCGCGCGTGCCGAGCCGGATCACCCGGCGCGGCGTGCCGGCCGTCATGGCGAGGGCGGGCCGTCCGTCGCTGCGGGCTGGTCCAGGCCGAACAGCGTGAGGGCGAGCTGGGCGTACGCGCGCCGCCGCTCCGGCTCCGGCTCGCCGCGGATGCGCGCGGCCGGCTCGTGCAGCAGGCGGCGCACGATCGAGCGCGTGATGTGTTCGACGCGCGCGCGCGTCTCCTCGTCCGGTTCGCCCAGCTCGGCCAGGAAGCGCGCGACCTCGCCCCGGCGCGCCCGCTCGGCCGTGCGGTAGAGCGCGTCGATCGCGCCCGTGACCTCGGCATCGCCCATGCGCTGCCACGCGTGGATCTCTTCCGCCACGATGGCTTCGACCGCGGGCACGTGCGTCCGCCGGTCGGCCAGCAGGTGGTCCAGCCGCGAGCGCAGATCGTCCAGATCGAGCAGGCGCATGCCGTCGATCGCGCCCACACCCGGCGCGACGTCGCGCGGCACGGCCAGGTCGAGGACGAGCAACGGCCGGCCCCGCCGCCTCGCCGACACACGCGTGGCCAGGTCGACGTCGATGAGCGGGACGGGCGACGTGGTCGACGCCAGCACGACGTCGGCTTCCGCGAGCAGCGCCTCGAGCGCCGCGAGATCCGCGACACGGCCGCCCACACCCGAGGCCAGCGCCTCGGCCCGGGACCGCGTCCGGTTCACCACGGTGATCCGGCCGTCCTCGCCGGCCGCCGCGCGCAGCGCGCGGCACGCCAGCCGCCCGATCTTGCCGGCGCCCAGCACGACGATGTTTCGCCCGGCCAGGCCACCCATCGCCTCGACGGCGACGCGGACGGCGACCGCGCTCACGCCGGCGGGCCCGCGCGCGACCCCGGTCTCTGCCCGGGCCCGACGGCCGGCACGCTGCGCGGCCTGCGCCAGCGCCGCCAGGGTCGGCGCGCCGCCGTTCTCGTGCCAGGCCGCACGGAACGCGCGCGCCACCTGGCCGGCGATCTGCGGCTCGCCCAGCACCATCGAGTCGAGGCCGGCGGCCACGCGGCACAGGTGGGTTGCCGCATCGGCGCCCTCGAGCGTGTAGAACGTGCCGGGCGAGGGCGTCCGACCGGCGGGCTCGAGCCCGGCGGCCAGGAACGGGCGGATGAGCTCCGAGCGGGCCTCGTGGATCTTCGCGCGCGCCACAGCGTAGAGTTCCACGCGATTGCACGTCGAGAGCAGCGCCAGCTCGGTGAAGGGTGGGCGCGGGCCGGCCGGCGTACCGTTGCGGACGACGCGCGCGTACGTGTCCGCGAGCTCGTGCGCGCCGGCGCCCGCGCGCTCGAGCGCAGGCACGGGGACCCGACGATGGCTCGTTCCGACGCAGATGACCGTCACGGCGTTACGCGGGGGGCCGGGATCAGACGCGTTCCTCCGTTGAGAGGCGATCGGGCGCCTAAGCTGGCGCGCCTCAGGAAGCCGGGCAAGTGCCTCGCCTGATGGATCGCGCATTGCTCGGGCGTGTCATGCTGCGCGCCGGTTTCCTCTGGCTGCTGTTGCGCCTGATCGTGCTGGCGTTCACGCTCGCGTCCGGCGAGGAGGGCGCGTTGTCCCCGCAGCTGGCGCTGTCGAGCAGCGCGATCATCCTGGGCGCCATAGTGGGCATGGCGGCCGCAGACATGCGCGCCCTGCGCGAGCGCGTGTTCCTCGCCAACCTGGGCGTGGGCCGTCCTGCCGTGCTGGGCATGACGCTCGCGACCGCCGCCGTGCTCGAGCTGGCGTGGGCGGTCCTGGCATGAGCGTGGTCCTGGAAGCCGACGGGGTCGGGAAATCGTTCGGCCGGCGGCGCGTGCTGACGGCCGCGTCGATCCGCGTCCGCGCGGGCAGGATCACCGTGCTGTTCGGCCGGAACGGCTGCGGCAAGTCGACCCTTTTGCGCTGCGCACTGGGCCTCGTCACGCCGGACTGGGGCTCGTTCCGCATCGCGGGCATGAGCCTGCACCGCCCGCAGCTGCACCGGCTGGCCGCGCAAGGCGTCTTCTACGTGCCGGAGCGCGACCTGTTCGCACGCAACCGCACGGTCGCGCAGCACTTCGCCGCACTGCGCCGCACGGTGGGCGCGCCCGGCGAGGCGGAGGCCATCAGGCTGTTGCGCGTGCCGGACCTGCTCGACCTCTACCCGCACCAGCTGTCCGGCGGCGAGCGGCGGCGCGCCGAGTTCGCCCTGGCCCTGGCCCGCGAACCGGCCTGCCTGATCGCCGACGAACCGTTCTTCGGCGTCGCGCCGCACGATGTCGAACGCATCGGCGCCGCGCTCCGCACGCTGGCGGCCCGGGGTTGCGCGATCCTGATCACCGGCCACGAGATCGCGGCGCTGCTCGACATCGCGGATGACATCGTCTGGATGGTGGCCGGCACGACGCACCCGCTCGGCACGCCGGCGGAGGCGACCCGCCACGACCAGTTCCGCCGCGAGTACCTCGGTCCCGTTGCCCCATCTGCAGCGCCCCGCGCGCCCGGGCCGTGATCCCTGTGCCCGCGAAGCGCCGGCGGGAGCAAGCCCCGCCGGGCGGGCAGAAGTGGCGGCTGGAAGCGCCGTTTCGCGCTCTTTCTATTGCGTGAGACGATGATGCAACGGCATAGTCGACCCAGTTCATTCCTTTGCTGGAGGTGTCAGTGAGAAGGGCAACTCTGATGATCGCGGCCGCCACGTTCCTGGTCCCTTCGGCCGTGGTGGCCCAGGAAGCGTTCGAGGGGAGCATCAAGGCGGTCATGGCTGCGAGCGGCATGGAGATCGTGATCGAGCAGCACACGCGCGGCCAGATGTTCCGTCAGGACATGAACATGCCGAGCGCCGGCGGCAGCATCAGCGTGATCTCGAACAACGCCGACGACAAGACCATCATGCTGATCCACGACCAGAAGATGTGGATGGACATGGCCATGATGCGCCAGATGATGCGGGGCATGATGGGCCGGGCGCAGGAGCAGGCCGCCACGGAGACCGGCGAGATGCCTGAAGTCCGGCGGACGGACCGGACCGAAACGATCGCCGGTCACGAGTGCCGCCACTACATGGTCATGCACAAGGACGGTGAGATCGACCTGTGCGCCGCGACCGGCATGGGCTTCTTCATGCCGACGGGCGGCGTGCCCAGCATGGCCGGCATGGGCCGGAGCCAGGGCCCGTCCATGCCCGAGCTGCCGAAGGGCGCGGAGAAGTGGGCGAAGGAGTTCGCCGACGGGTTCTTCGTGCTGAAGATGCAGGCGCAGACGGAGCAGGGTCCCATGAGCTGGACCGTGCAGTCCATCGAGAAGAAGAAGCTGCCCGACGAGCTCTTCAAGCCGCCGGCCGGCTACAACGAGATGAAGATGCCCGGTCGCTGAGCGGGCGTCACGGCGGCCGGGCCGCAGGCAGGCCCGGCCGCCGTCTCCGCGTCGTCTCTCCTACCCCCCGTTACGTTCCCTGCCTGCGCAGCCGCAGCTGTCCCGCAGAGGAGTTGAACGTCAGTTCGTTGAGCCCGTCCACGGGCATCACACCCCGGTACGTGACCGCGCCCGACGAGCGCTGCACGGTGAAGGAGATCTGACCCTGCGCCCAGCTGCCGGTCAGCGGGAAGCCGGTGAAGTCCTGCGCATTTACGAACTCCGTGCCCGTGAACTGGCCGGACGTCTGGTCGTCGTCCTGGGATACGAAGCTGAAGGTGTGGCCCGGATTGGCGACGTCATCCCACGTGTTCGTGATCAGGATGAACGTGGCGGCCAGCGTGGCGGGATCGGCGCAGGCGGTCTGACCGGCCGCCGCGGCGAGCGTCGCGATGAGCGTGAGCGAGCGAAGCGTGCGTGTCATCGAGTTCGACTCCTGTTCGTGTTGTGCTATGAGGGGCGGAGCTGTGCGATGGTGCGGTCCGCCCGCAGCCCGGCCTGATCCAGCGCCCGCTCCAGCGCCGGCAGGGCCGCGGCGATCGCCGCCACCGCACGTCGGTAGTCATCGCCACGCCGGCCCGTCGTGATTCCGGCAAAGACGACCACGAGTTGTTCGTTCAACGGCTTGATCTGCTGGAAGTGGATCTGCTCGACCACGTTGTCGAGGACATCCGCGAGGTCGCGCTGGGCGGCCGCACCATCCGGCCAGTTCTGCGCGAGCTGCATCTCGAAGTCGCCGCGCCGAGGGATCAGCGCGGTGTACGCGTCGTTGTACGCGCCGATCGAGGCCTCCAGGCCGCGCAGCGCGAGTGAGTCGCGCGCCTGCATGCGTTCGAGCAGCGGGCTGATCGCAGCCAGCGCAGAATGCAGGTCCTTGGCCTCGTTGACCCAGTCGCGCACGGCTTCCGCCATGGCCGGCCAGGCCTCGGCCTGGCGGTCCTTGCGTGCGACTTCGTCACGCAGGTCCGCCTCGCGCAGGTCCAGCCGCTCCAGCACGCGCTGGATGCCCGCCTCGACGCTGCCCAGCCGTTCCGTCTGCACGCCGGACTCCGCCAGCAGCTGCTCGGACAGCCGGCGCCGCTCGGCCAGCGCACGCGTGATCGCGCGCTCGACCGGTTCGCCGATCAGGATCACGATGGGTTCATTGCCGGCCGGCACCGGCGCGCGTCCGTTCAGCGGGTACACGACCGTGCGGTCGGTGTCCGTGGCGCCGGCGGCGGACAGCAGCGTGATGTCGAGCGCCGTCACATCCGTGCGGATCTCCACCTGGAACTCGCCGCTCGCACGCACCGCCGCCTCGCCGACGTTCGCGACGCGCAGCCGCAGGCCTTCGACCGGTGAACGATCGAGCGCGACCACGCGGCCGTGCACGACGCGCGTCTGCGCGTCGAGCGGCGCGGCAATGAAGAGCAGCGCGCACGCGGCACCAACGATGAGGCGGGTGAGCGTCGGGCCGGAATCGCGGTGCATCGTCAACCTCCCGTGCGGAGACGCACGTCGAGCGGCAGCTGTGCGGGGACCGTCACACGCTCCTCGTAGCCGATCCGGCCGTCGCGCAGCGCGCGCAGCTGCAGCAGCGTGCCGGCGGCGACGGGCAGTTCCACCCGGTACCGGCCGGCCGTGTCACTGCGCACGGTGGCCAGGTCCGCGAACTCGAGCGTCACGTCCGCGAGCGGCTGCCCTGCCGCGTCCGTCACGGTGCCGCGCACCGTCGTGCGGTACGCGCGCGGCTCGAGCGGCAGCTCGATGCGCGCATCCGCCGGGATCCGCAGCGTGCGTGTGGCCGGTTCGTAGCCCTCCACGTTCGCGCTCACGACGATCACGTCCTGCAATGCGCGCGCCGGCACGCTCGTGAACACCGCCTCCCCGTTCGCATCGACGGGCCGGCGCCGCGCATCGCCCGGCAGGTCGAGCACGACCTCGCCCGCAAGCGGACCGGCCGGCGCGACCTCGGGCAGCAGGCGCACGGTCACGCTCAGCGGCGCGGCCAGCCGCCGCTCACGCAACGTGAAGCCACCCAGCAGGAGGAGCGCGAAAAGCGCGACCGGCAGGCCAGACACGAGGACGCGGCCGCCCTGCGCCCAGCGCAGCGCGCTGCCGCGCAGCACGACGAACAGTGCCGTGGCTGCCAGCGCCCCGACCACGGCCAGCCCCGGCAGGTACGCGCGCCAGCCGGCGCCGCCCAGCAGGAAACCGAGGGCCGCCACGAGCGCGACGGCCAGCGCGACGCTCGCCAGCCTGGCGCCCGGCCCGGGCCGCACGAGCGCGCCCAGCAGCCGGCGCATGTCTGCATCGAAGCGCTCGTTCGTGACCGTCAGCGCGTTGCGCGTCGCCAGCGCACGGATGCTCGCCGGCAACGCGTCCGCCGCCGGCATCGTCGCGCCATCGACCAGGACCGGCACGATTCGCACGTCGCGCGCCAGCGCCGTCTCGATCTCGAAGCGCACGACATCGTCGGGCTCGTGCAGCCGCGACGCACCATCGCGCGGCTCCAGCCAGCGCGTCCCGATCACCAGCACCAGCGCGTCCGCCCCGGAGATCGCCCGCTCCAGCGCGTCGCGGAAATCCCGGCCCGCCTCGATCGCGTCGACGTCGAGGAACACACGATCCCGCCCCACACGCTGCGCGATGCGCTCGCACACCGCCCGCGTGTAGCCCGCACTGTCCGCCCGCCGGTAACTGATGACGATCATGCGCCCTTCCCCCGCCCCTCCAAACGAAACGGGGCCCGCATACGCCGGCCCCGGTCGCCCCGCAATGTAGAGAACCCCCCGCCC
>JBFFZF010000110.1:0-15775 GCA_041568755.1 Longimicrobiales bacterium
CCATCCCCAACCCCAATCCCCATTCCCGCCGTGATCCTTTCCCCTATAATCCCGGATATACGTTGGGGATCTTCTCGGGGAACCCGCTGATCGCCTGACTGGCCTGCAGGCCTCCGATCATGGCGCCTTCCACGCTCCCGATGATGAAGCCGTTCCGGATCCAGTCGCCGGCCAGGACCATGTTGCGGTAGCCGGATTCGTCAGCGGCGAGTCGGAACGGGGCGCACCCGGCCTTCGCCATCGTGTACCGTTCGACGGGTCCCGCGTTGGCGCGCACGTACTGGGCCTTCATGCGCTCGGCACCCTTGCGGTCCTCGAGATCGATGAGCAGGTCCCAGTCGATGCCGAGCGGATTGTCGGGACGTGTGGCGCCGGGCCAGAGCGGGCCGATATCGTCTTCCATGAACTTCATCGCGTTGGCGTCAGCCACCGCCTTCTGGCGTTCTGGATACGACGTGTCTTCGGGGCCGGGCGGGATGGTGGGCGCGGGCAGGGCACCGAAGACGGTCGCCATCGCGTGCGGCATGTGGCTCTGGGGCCAGGTCTCGACCTCGGCGAGCTGGCCGTTGTCCTCCCACGTGGAGAACGGTGGCGCGTAGGCGGACAGGATGGGCGGGCCGGTGCGCCAGCCGATCTCGCGCAGCGTGGGCCGGAACCACAACCGGATGCTCTGCGTTTCCACGCCGTTGACCTGGTCGATCAGGCGCTGCCACTCCGGGCGCTCGGCGACGATGCGCTTGCAGTAGAAGCGGATCAGATCGACGGGCAGCGCGAACACGACGATGTCGAAATCCTCGCCCTTCTTCAGCGAGAAGTCTTTGCCTCGCCACGTCGTGTAGAACGATTCGAGGTCGTGGCCGCGCACCTTGTCGTGATCCTTGATCTGGCGCCACAGCGGCTCGTTGGGCCAGGCCTTCTGGCCCTTGACGACCATGAACGGGTCGTAGCTCGCCGGATCGCCGGAAACCAGTTCGACCTGCCGTTCGATGACGATCTCGTCGATCTCATCGCCCTCACCCGGCACGACGTCCCAGACCCGGTGAAAGAAGTTGAAGCGTACGCCGCGCTGGCGCAGGCAGTCGAAGATGGGCGCGACGAACGTGTCGCCGATTTCCGAGCGCATCTGGTAGGCGAACGAGCCCTTGTACGTCAGCATGGCGCGCGCGATGGCGTAGAGGCTCACCGCGGCCGACAGGTTGGGCCGGTTCAGGTCGCCGTCCTCGTAGGCGGCGACGGCGTCGTACCACGTCGTGACGAAGGGTGCGTACGTCGTGATGTCGCGGGCGCCGTGCTTCTCGAGCCAGGCACGGAACTCGATGCCCTCGATGTTGGACAGACCGCCCGGCTCGTAGACGCCATCCTCGATCACGCCGATGACGGTGGCACAGGTGAAGTCGATCAGCGTGAAGGCGCGGTTGGCGTCCAGGCTGCTCTCCACGTGTCGGCCGAGCAGCCACCAGGCCCAGCGCCGGACTTCGCGCACGATCCAGACGATCGCGCGCAGCGCTTCACGCTGCATCCCGGCTCCGCGGACGAGACTGCGGGCCAGACGCAGCGCGATCTTGAGCAGCAGGGCGATGACCTCGATCGCGCCGCCTGCCAGCTTCTCGACCGGGATGAGCAGCGTGCGCAGCATGCCCGGCCGCCGCGCGCTCAGACTGAACGGACCCGGTGGCTTGACGGCGCGCAGCACACGCCAGCCGGCCACGGCCTCGATGAGGAACTGGATCGCCATGGACAGGTAGTCGCCGAACGGCAGGCGGCCGTCGTGCGTCCCCGGTTCGGTCCGGTTCGAGGGAAACTCGATGGGCCACAGGTACCACTTGCCCTGGAAGAACTGCTTGAAGACCAGCAGCTCGCGCGGCAGGAACGCCTCATCGTACGGGCCGAATCCGGACACGCCGGCTGCATTCAACTCGTCGTACGCGCGCTTGACGGTATCGAAGCAGTTGTCGTAGCAGCCGAACAGGTAATGTGTCCCGTTCTGCACGATCCGGTTGGCAGGACCCTCGCGGCCGGTCGTGCACTTGCCGCCGGCCCGCCAGCCTGCCTGGTAGATCGTGATGTCGTACTGCTCGCGCAGCTCCGGCGAGTCCGACAGGCCGAACGCGGCCGCGAGCCCGCTGGGGCCCGCTCCGAGGATCACGACCTTCTTCTTGCGCATGGTCCCGTCCGCAGTCAGGAGTGGATGTCTAGTCCCGTGATCACCGGGCGAGCGCAGCCCCGGCCCGCTCCGCCTCGCCGCGCAGCCCGGCCGCCGCAAACACCTCGCGCGCGCGCTCGCGCAGCGCCTTCTCTTCCTCGCCCGTCGACAGATCGGCCAGCGTCATGCAGGCCATGCCGAGCTCGAAAGGCATCGCCGATGCGTCCGCATGCCGGATCGCGCTCTGCAATCTGCGCCGTGCCGCCTCGGTCCGGCCGCGCGACACATCGTGCAGCGCCGTGACCCAGTCACTGAGGGCACGGCCACCGGGGAACATGCGCGCGACCTTGCGCACACGCGCGAGCGAGCGGGCCAGTGGCGTACGCACGAGCACGCCGGACCGAACTGACGCGCCGGGCTCGCCCGTCTCGATCCGCACACGGGCGAGCGCGGCGTGCCCGAGGATCGCCGCGAAGTAGTTCGTGCCGTCGTCGGACGGCTTGATCGCGGCATCCGCCTCCGCGACGGCCGCGAGGGCGCCCGCGCGGTCGCCGACAGAAAGTTTCGCCTCGGCCAGAACGGCGAGCCCGCAGACCATCGACAACGGCTGGCCCTCGCGCCGGATCAGCGGGATGCAGTCCGGCCGTCCGAGCCGGACCAGCGCTTCCTCCAGCCGGCCTTCGCGGAGCAGCGCGAGCGCGACCATGCTGTTGGCCAGCCCGGCCACGTGGGGCTCCGCGCCGAGCGAAATGCCGGCGGCCTCATCGTAGAGCGCGCGGCACCGCTCGTACCGGCCCAGCCACAGGAGCGACTCGGCGAACATGTACTTGGTGCGGTGCTTGTAGAGTCCGGCGCGCAGCGCATCCGCAGCGAATTCGGCCCGCTCGAGGAACGGCACACTCTCCTCGAAGCGGCCGTGATTGGCCATGACCATGCCGTGCACCATGTTGCACGAGGCGATCTGGTGCAGGTCACTCGATGCCTCGGCCATGCGCACGGCCAGCTCGACCTCGCGTTCCGCGTGGCGGCGCAGGCCGGCGACGGACAGCAGGTAGGCCAGCACGGCGATTGCGTAGGGCGAGTCCGTCGACGGTCCGACCCGGCGCGCGATCCTTGCCATGTTGAGCGCGTTCAGCGCGAACTTGGCCGTGTCCGCGCTCCACAGGTAGACGGCCGCGAGCTCACCCCCGGATCGGATCGCCTCGATCAGGCGGTCACGGGCCGCCGGATCGTGCACACGCGGTTGCGGCACGGCGCGCGGACCTGTCCCTCTGGACAGCACGCGCAGGAGGCTGCCCATGGCTCGCAACGGACCGAGCCGCGCCGGCTCGCCCGTCGTGCGCATGGCCTTCTCGAACCACTCGCCGGCCCGGGCATAATCGTCCTGATAGTACCAGGCCTGTCCGATCTGACGCGTCCAGCGCGCGCGTTCGATGTCGATGAGGTCGGAACCGCGCACCTGCTCATCGAGCAGCAGCGCGTTCGTGAAGAAACGGATGGCTTCGCGCGGGGCGTACGCCTCCAGCGCCTGTTCACCTGCCCCCGCCATGTGCGGGACGGCCCGCGCCGCCAGCCCGGCCAGCCGGAAGTGGTGGGCCAGGCGCGCGCGCACCGGCGCGAAATCGGCCGCGTGCATCGTCTCCAGCGCTTCGGCCGTCGCCTGGTGCAGGCTCTCACGCCGCGCGTATGGGAGCAGGTTGTAGGTGGCTTCGTGTGTGAGCGCGTGCGTGAAGATGTGGCCCTGCGTCTCGCCTCGCGGATTCGATTCGATCAGTTCGGCGGCGGACAAGGCGACCAGGTCCCCGGCGAGTTCCTCGGCGGGCGGGGAGGCCGGGTGCACGTGGCGCAGCAGATCGTCCTCGAATTCGCGGCCGATCACGCTCGCCACCTTGAGGGTGAGTTGCGGGCCGGGCCCGAGCCGGTCGATGCGCGAGGTGATGACGCCCTCGAGCGTGGCCGGGACAGCCACGCCGTCGGGCCCCTGCGCGGTCACGGTCACGACGCCGTCGGTGACGTCGATCGCGCCGCTCTCACGCAGGGCACGGACCAGCTCCTGCGCGAAGAACGGGTTCCCCTCGGCACGTTCGTCGATCATCGTTACCAGCTCGACCGGTACCTCCGGGACACGCAGCTGGTGCCGGATCAGCTCGCCCGTCTCCTCGGCCGACAGCCGCGACAGCGACATGACCTCGGTCCGGTCGAGCTGGCGCAGTTCGTTGTAATCGGGCGGCGCGTGCGGCATGGGCCGCGTGGCGATG
Organism: Longimicrobiales bacterium; assembly: GCA_041568755.1. Taxonomy (GTDB): domain Bacteria; phylum Gemmatimonadota; class Gemmatimonadetes; order Longimicrobiales; family RSA9; genus JBFFZF01. The sequence goes on from JBFFZF010000110.1 coordinate 4,402, forward strand.
ACGATCAGGACGTCGGGCACGGAGCGGGCCATGGCCAGGACGAAGCGCCACGACGCGCTGTCGAACCAGTGACCGTCCTCGAGAATCACGACGAGCGGCTGCGGCGAAGAGCTCAGCCGGGCGATTTCCAGCAGCATGCGCTGCAGGTTCTCGGCGCGCACCTTGGCCGGCATCTGGCGGGTCAGGTCGTTGTCCGGAAACTCCAGCCCGAGCGCGATGCCGAGCAGCGGCATGAGTGCCTCGAGTTCGGCGGACTGGGCGCAGTAGGCCGTCACGGCGCTGCGCACGTCGGCCGCGATGGCACCGGCCGGGACATCCAGCCATGAGCGCAGGATCTCGCGGAACGCGTAGTACGCCGTCGAACTCTCGAGCGAATCGGCAGCGCCGCGCGCATGCCGGACGGGGTGCCGCAGGACGTCGCGTTCGAACGCCGCCAGCAGCGTCGACTTGCCCATGCCGGCTTCGGCCTCGATCACGATGATGCGGGCCTCCGCCGCGTCCGGATGCTCCCGCAGCCTGGCCTCGAGGTGCGCCAGCTCGCTGGCCCGGCCGATGACGCCGCCGGCCGCCGGTGCGACCGCAATCCGGGTCTGCTCCCCGACGGGGACGAACAGAGTCATCCTCTCGCTGAACCCCTTCGGCGTGATGATGCCGCGTGCGGCGAAGCGCAGGCGAGCCGCGGCGGCGAGGCGCGTAGCGTCATCGCACAGCACGTCACCGGGTTCGGCTTCGTTCAGCAGGCGGGCCGCCAGGTTGATCGGTGAACCGAGCAGACTGTAGTGGCGCCGCTCCGTGCTGCCGTGTATCCCGCAGAACACGGCGCCGGTGGCGATCGCACAGCGGACATCGAGTCCGGCGGCGCGCAGCTCATCGCGGATCGTGTTCGCCGCGATGACGGCGCGCACGGCATCGTCGGTGTGCGAAGATCCCGGTAGCCCGAACGCAGCCAGGATGCTCACGCCGATCTGCTGCTCGATCAGCTGGTCGAGGACACCGTCGTAGCGCGCGATGCAGTCCTGTCCCGCAGTGACAGCGCGGTGCAGGACATCCAGCCCCGCTGCGCCGGCGTCGAGTGATGCGCCGCCCACGTTGGCGAAGAGGACGGAGACCTGGCGGAACTCAGCCAGGTCGAGCCGCTCCGCCTGGCCGGCCGCAACGCGTTCCGCGACGATGCGCGGGACCAGATCGGCCAGCACCGATGCTGCCGCTCCCGGTACCGTGGGCCGGACCGCCGTACGGGGCGAGGGCGGACGACCGAAACCGCGCAGCCGGAACATGTGGGGCCCGGCGCGCTCGGCGGTCGGGTCGAAGCCTTCGAGGCGTGCCAGGAAGTTGCTCGACACCATGACATCGCCCGGTTGCGCCTGGCGGTCCAGCTCGACGGCCTCGAGGAACGGAGCGCCGCGCACGACCTGCAGCCACCGTCCGGCCACGCCGCCGACGTCGTAGGCCGTGAGCGGCCCGCACCCCAGGGACCCGCGGAACTGCAAGCGCAGGTCGTGCGGCGGCGCGACGTCCGCGGCGCGGATCTGCACCTGCAAAGTGGCCTGCGCCGCGTGCGCGGCGGCGAGGTTCAGCGCCGCGTCGTCCGCGTCAGCGGCCGGCCAGAACGCGACCAGCGCATCGCCGGCGAAGAACAGGACATCGCCGCCCGCCGCGTCGATCGTCTCGATGACGACGTCGAAGTACGCGCCCAGGATCTCGGCCAGCATCTCGGCGCCGCGCGGGCCTTCCCGGCCCAGCGCCTCGGTGACGCGGGTGAAACCGGCCACATCGAGGAAGAGGACGGCACCGGACAACGCCTCCGCGAGCGGCTCGACGCGCGCCGGGCCTGCGGCCAGGATGCGGCGCAGCTGCAGGCGCGAGAAATACGGGGCGAGTGTGGACCCGGCAGGGTTCACGGCGCGCCGGTCAGAAGTCGTAGCGCAGCCGCATGGTGACGAGGCGGCCGATCGGCGCCGCTCCGATCATCTGGCGGTGACGGTGGTCGAGCAGATTGGACGCGGTCAGGTTGAGGCTGGTCCCGGGCAGGCGAGCGAGACGGTAATTCAGCGCCACGTCGAGCAGCGCGTACGCCGGCACCTCGCCCACGAATACGCCCGTTGCATGCGGGAAGCCGTCGACCATGCGCACGCGCGCCTCGGCTGCGAAACCGCGCCGTGGGTCGGCGTAACGACTGACCACGTTGCCCTTGATCGACGGCGCGTTCAGGGAACGATCGATCGCGCTCGTGCACGCGCCGTCGTCATCGAAGTCGAAGCAGTTCTCGCTCGTGTAGGAGACCGAGCCGCGCACGGACAGCCCCTCGGACGCCGCGAATTCGCCGGCCAGCTCGAAGCCCCACAGACTTGCACGTCCGAAGTTGCGGTACGTGAGCAGGATGTCCGGCGCGTCCCACTGTGCCGGCGAGACGGTCCCGAGCGGGATCGCGACCAGCCCGCCGATGAGCTGCTGTACATCCTGCAAGCGCAGCGCGCCGGCGTCGACGAGCGGTTGCAGCCGAGTCGTCACGTACGCCGCGGTCGTGGCCGGATCGAAGAAGACGTTGGGCGTCTCGACCGTGATCGGACCGACGAAATCACGGATCCTGCTGTAGTAGAGGTTGCCGGTCAGCAGCACGCGGCCGCCCAGCAGACCCTTGTAGCCGGCCTCCAGCGTGTTCGTGATGACCGGGCGCAGCGGATCGATGTCCGCGGGCCCGACCCGATCGAGGGGGAACGGGTTGCCGCCCGTCGCTGCGCCCTCCGGGTCGAGGCGGCGCAGCACGGTCCCGACGGCCGCGCCCGGGTTGGGCAGCAACGGGGCCAGTGCCGGTGCCAGCGCGGCGATGAGCGCGTCCCACATCAACGCAGCGTTGGCCGGCACCGGGTCTGCCAGGCCGGGAACGCGCATGCACAGATTGTTGAAGCCGCCCTCGCACTGCGCGAACGTGTAGCCCTCCCCGGGGACACCCACGGCGCGCAGCGTGTAGATGATCTGATCCGTGATGGGCAGAGCACCCGCCGGCAAATCGAGGAACAGGTCCAGCACGGACGGTGTGCGGAACGCGCGGTTGAAGGTGGCGCGCAGCGTGTGGCCCTCGTGCGGCCGGAAGACCAGCGCGGCGCGCGGCGAGAAGACCGGCTCCTCGAGCCGGTTGTGATGGTCCATACGTAGCGCGCCGACCGCCTCCCAGCGGTCGGAAAGACGGACCACGCTGTGGACGTAGCCGCCGATCTCGTTGACCACGTCGTCGTCCTCGTACCGCCCCGTGATCGAGCCGCCCGTCCGCGTGTCCGTATGCTGAAGATCGGCGCCCGCGATCACGGACGTCCGTGCGCCCAGGCCCAGCTGGTACTGCATCTGACCCGACCACGCCCGTGACCGGTCGATCGCGGGCAAGCCCGTGCGCAGAAAGCGGGAGTCGCCCGCATCGTTGAAGTTGACGAAGCCCTGGGCGAAGAGATTTCCGTGACGCAGGCGAGTCTGCAGGAAATGGTACTCCCAGTTCTTTGCATGTGCGCGGCCGGAGCCGTTCACCTCGATGCTGTTCAGCGTGACGTTCGACCCCGCCGTCGTGACCCACTCGGTCTGCGGACCGGGCCGCACGTCGATCCTGGCCTCGCCGCTCCAGCGCGCGGCCTCGAAGTCACGGGCTCCGATGTACGGATTGCCCGGATCCAGGCTGCGCAGTTGCTCCTCGACAGGGTCAGTCCACTCCCAGTCGTCGCCGCGGAAGTACCGGCCGGAGAGCTTGACGCCGACGCGCTCGCTCAGCGCGTGGGCGGTGCGGAACTCCGTCTGCACCACGGTCCGTTCGCCGCCGCCCAGGGTGACGCTCGTGCCGGGATGGTCGATGGGCGATTTCGTGAAAATGTGCAGCACGCCGTTCGTCGCGTTGGGTCCGTACAGGGCGGAGCCGGGGCCGAGCGTGACCTCGACGCGGTCGATATCGAGGTCCGTCGTCGGGACCATGTAGAATGCGTTGAGCCGGTTCGACGGCACGTTCGCGTAGCGGTAGTCCGTCAGGATCAGGAGGGCTGTCGAGAACGTATCATTGAACCCGCGCGCGACGACCGACGTGCGCTGCAGCCCGAGCGTGGCGACATCCACGCCCGGCAGCGCCTGCGCGTGCTGGTCCGATGTCGAAACCATGCGACCGGCGACGGCATCCGCGTGGACGATGGCGACAGCGGCCGGCGCATCGAGCGCTTTTTCCTGTTTGCGCGAAGCCGACACCACGATGGCGTTGAGCTGGAGCGCCGTCGAGCGGAGTTCCGCGCGCAGTTCCGTGACCCTGCCGTCGCGTACGGTGACGGCGTCGATCCGTTTCGTTTCGTAACCGAGCGCGCTGACGATGACGAAATAGGTGGCGGCGGGCAGCTGCCGGCGGAACCCGCCCTGCCCATCGGCCGCGAATGTGACGGGTGCTGCGGCGGGTCCGTGGATCTCGATCCCTGCCGCGCTCAGCGGCTCTCCCGTTTCGGCATCGACCGCGGTGCCGGCCAGAACGCCGGTCTGGGCGAAGACGGCCGGAGGGCCGGTCAGAAGACCGACGAGCAACCCTGCGAGGACATGGCGCGTCGGCATCGAACGCTCCCGCGTGGCCGTTCCGAGCTCCCGACTTTCGGGGCGAAAATGCTTGGGTGGACGCCGCCTATGCTAACCGCAGTTCGCGCTCGAGGCAACCGATGTGCCACCTCCCACGGCGCCCTCGCCGTCGACACCACGGTCCGGCGACGGCTGCGGCGTGCGCCATGAAAACAGGGAGGCCGGCGCACCGCGCCGGCCTCCCGCTCCACGGTCGAAGTCGCGCCGCGCAGCGCGGTGCCCGGCAGGATCAGTAGACGCCGAGCCGGGTGCCGCCCACGATGCGGGCGTTCTCCACGCACAGTCCGCCGCTGCCCAGGTTGTTGCCGTTCGCGTTCGTGAACCACGTTCCGGTCGATGTTGCGCCCGGCGGCCAGGCGTTGTTCCAGTTGGCCAGCCCGTTGAAGTCGGGCATGGCCAGCGTGGCGTTGGGACCGCCCAGGTAGTCGAGCGACGCGGCGATGCTGGCGAAGCGCTGGTTGTTCGACTCCGTGTAGGCGAACACCGTGTTGATCTGGTAGTCGGCGGGAATCGCGTACACCGCCTGCAGCCGTTTGTACTGTCCCGCCAGGGTCGTGATCGTCGGTACCGGCAGCATGGTCGGCAGCGTGATCGTGCGGTTGGCCAGCACGCGATACAACTCCTGCACGACACGCGTTGCCGTGGGCGGCGCCGTCTGCGATGGCTGCACGATGCCCGTGACGTAGATCTGGTGGAAATCGGTGTTGCGCTGTTGCGCGGCCGGCACGCCCGACGCGGTGAAGGTCTGCGGCGCGGGCAGGGGCGGGTGCGTGCCGGCGAACGCGTAGAACGAGGCGAACGTGCACGCGGCGCCCGAGTAATAGCCCATGCCGTGGGTCAGGACCTCGCCTCCGGCCACACCGTTGACCGTGACGGTCGACGTGGCCGGCGTGAACGAGTCCCCGGCGCCGAAGTCGACGTTCCCGACGGAGCCGCCCGCGGCGATGTTCTGATCGCGCCGGATGACGCCTCGGTCCGGGTTTCCGGTCCCCGTGAGGTCGCGCAGGTTGTCGTGCCGCCAGGCGAAGAAGTCGTGTGTGCCCTGAGCAACCTGCGTCATCGAGAACGCGCCGTTCGCAGTCCGGTTCGCCGACCCGTTACCCAGCCAGAACTGTGCGAAGTCCGTCGCGCCCATGCCGGCCACTGTGCCGTTCACCGTCTTCGTCGTGGTCACCAGCGGGCACAGGTTGATCTGAGCCGTTGTCAGCTCGCTGCGGGTCATGTACTGGACCTGGGTCTGCGTAACGGCGCCGGACTGGTGCACCCAGGCGAAGCCGCCGGTCGCGGCCGTCACGTTGAAGCTGTACACGCCGTTGACGCCGGTGACCGGGGTCCACGGGCCGGTACCGTTCTGTGCCGCGAACCAGAGAACCTGGAAGCAGGCCAGGTTGACGGACGCGTTGCCGCCGCCACCTCCGGCTGCCGTGATCGTGAGCACAACGGTCGCGGAGGTCGCGAACTGGCCGGACGCCGCGCCGATGCCCAGGGTGTAGGTGCCGGGTGCGGCCGTCGCCGAGACGGCGATGGTGAGCGTGGCGCTGTTGCCCGTGTTCGGGCCGGCCGGGTTCATCGTGAGGGTGACTCCGGCCGTGCCGCCCGTCGCGACGATCGTGATGGCGCCCGCGAAGCCGCCCACCCGATTGATCGCGATGTTGACCGTGGCGTTCCCGCCCTGCGCGATGGAGGTCGCGGCAGGCTGCGCGGAGATCGTGAAACCGGACGCGGTCACGGTGAGCGCGAACGCCGCCGAGGCGTCGGTCACGCCGGTGCCCGAGCCGCGCACCGTCAGGTTGTACGTGCCCGGCGCGACCGCGGGCGCGACCTGGATCACGATCGTGCCGGTCGACGTGCCGCCGGCATCGACGACGTTGCCGACCGCGCCGCTCACGCCGGTCGGCGTGCCCGTCACCGAGAACGTGACGGTCCCCGTGAACCCGCCGCTGCGCGTGAGTGTGGCCGCGAGCTGTGTCGTGCCGCCCTGCGGCACCGAGGCGCTGTTGACGGACAGGCTGATGCTGATGGCCGGCGTCGGGCCGGGCTCCGTCCCGCCACTGCCGTCCGACTTGCAGCCGGCCCCCGCGGCGGTGAGGACCAGCACGGCCAGAGCCGCGCGCGAAGGGCGCGAGAAACGGTGCCTCGACATACGTTGCCTCCTGGCGCGTTGACCGGCCGCGCTTGCTGCGTTCACGATCCGGGCGGTGCGCCCGGGGGGGGGGTCGCACGGTCGCGACCCGCGGGACCGAGCGGCGTACCGGTCCCGGCACGCATTGCGCAATCCCGCGCGTGATCCTGTCAGAGCGCGTCTCGCCACCGCGCGGCGCCGACCGGACGAGGGCTGTCCGCGCCCGGGATCGGCCATCCCATTCGCGGCCGCCCGTCGACGTCGAATCTCACGCCCGGCCTGGGGCCGCGGGCCGCAAACGCATGCCTTTGCCGGGGTTGTGGCCGTACCCGGTCGGTGGCACGGTTCCTTCCTCCTGCAACCGGAACCGGTGCGGCGCTTTCGACGTGCCCCCAACTGAAGCCGGAGAAAGACGGCATGCTCAGGGACATTCGACAGAGCTGGCGAGGCCTGCGCAGGAATCCCGCGTACACGGCCATTGCAGTGCTCACGCTGACGCTCGGCATCGGCGTGAACGCCGCGGTCTTCGCCGTGGTCGACGCTCTCGCGTTCAGGTCGCTCCCCGTCGCGGAGCCCGACCGCATGGTCGCGCTGTACGGTGACCGCCGCGACGCTCGACTGCTCGGCTTCTCCTATCCGGACTGGGAGGACTACCGGACCGGGATGAGCAGCGTGCTCGATGACCTGGCCGGTTTCGCCGAGGGGCCGGCCAGCCTCAGCGACGGGCGGGACGCCGCCTTCGTCTGGACGCAACTCGTGACCGGCAACTACTTCGAGGTCCTGCGCCCCGACGCGCGCGCCGGCAGGCTGCTGTCCGACTCCGATGAGGATGCGATCGTGCTCACGCACGGATTCTGGCAGCGCAGGTTCGGTGGCGACCGCGCGGTCATCGGTCGGACCGTGATGCTCAACGGCCGGCCCTTCACCATCGTCGGCGTCACCGGGCCGCGCTTCACGGGGACGCGGTTGTTCTCCTACGCGCCCGACGTGTTCGTGCCCATCCGTGCACACAGCTCGGTCCTGCCCGGCAGCGACGGCTGGCTCACGGAGCGGGCGGGTGGCTGGATCCGCCCGATCGGCCGGTTGCGCAGAGACGCATCGCTCGCGCAGGCAGAGGCCGCCGCCAACACCGTGGCCGGTGAACTGGGTGCCGTGTTTGCCGCAACACACGGCGGTCGCAGTGTCACCGTTTTTGCCAATGACAAGCCGATCAATCCGTGGGTTTTCGACGCGGCGCAGCTGCGTGCCTCGGGCATCGCCGCGCTGCTCGGCGTGAGTCTCGTCCTCCTCATCGCCTGCGCCAACGTCGCCAACCTGCAGCTGGCCCGGTCGACGTCGAGACGCCGCGAAATCGCCATTCGCTTCTCCCTTGGCGCCGACCGCGCCCGCGTCATCCGGCACACGATCACGGAGAGTCTCCTGCTTTCCGCGGCGGGCGGTACGGTCGGCGTGCTGCTGGCCACGTGGCTGCTCGACTTCACGTCGTCGCTCGTGCCGCCGCTCGATTTCACCACGGCCTTCGCACCGGCCGTCGACTGGCGCGTCATTGCCTTCACGTTCTTCACGGCTACCGTAGCCGGTCTGATCGCCGGCGCGATTCCCGCACTGCGCGCCAGTGGCGCTGATCCGGCCCACGTCATGCGCGGCGATCCGGGCACGGCCGGACGCCGGCCTCGCCTGCTCGACGCGCTCGTGGTCTGCCAGGTCGCCTTCTCGCTCGTCGTCGTCGTGGCCGCGGGCCTTTTCGTGCAGAGCCTGCAACACACGCGCAGAATCGACCCCGGCTTCGACCTGTCGCGCGGCCTGGTGTTGCGCATCGATCCGCGCCTCCAGGATTACGACGCGGGGCGCGAACGCGATTTCTACGAGCGCGCCCTCGAGCGGATCCGCGCGCTGCCCGGCGTGCAGGCCGCGACGCGCGCCAGTGCGCTTCCGCTCGACGGCACGGGCGAGACCGTACGGCTGAGCCGGGACGGCGAGACGGCCCCGGACGAAACCATGAGTGCGCTGCTGTACGCCGTCGAGCCCGGCTACTTCCCGACGCTGGGCGTGCAACTGATCGACGGCCGCATGCTCGACGAGAGCGACGATGCCGCGGCGCCGCCCGTCGCGGTCATCAACCAGACGCTGGCGGGCCGGCTGTGGCCGGACGGGCAGGTGCTCGAGCGCACCGTCGTGATCGGCGGAGCGCCCGCACGCATCGTCGGCATCGTCGCCGACACACGCTATCAACTGCTCCACGAATCGCCCTGGTCGATGGTCGCCGTACCGCTGCGCCAGTCCACGTTGCCGGGCGGCGTATTCCTCGTGCGCACGGAAGCCGATCCCGGCGCCGTCGCGCCTGCCGTGCGCCGCGTGATCAGCGAACTGGATCCCGCGCTCGCCATCATCGGGCTGCGGACCCTCGAAGAGAATGCGCGTTACACGCTGTCCGCGGCACAGGGCGGCGCCACCGGTGCGACGCTCTTCGGCGTCCTTGCCGTTCTGCTCACGGCGGCCGGGCTGTACGGGGTCGTGTCCTACGGCGCCGCCCGCAGGGCGCGCGAGATCGGTATCCGCATGGCGCTCGGTGCACGCAGCGTCCGGGTCGTGCGCATGATCCTGAACGATGGACTGCGCCTCGCCCTGCTCGGCCTCGCCATCGGCACGATCGCGGCGCTCGCGCTCAGCCGGCTCGTGTCCGGGCTGCTCTACGGCGTGACCGGCACCGATCCGCGCGCTTTCATGATCGCCTCGCTGGTGCTCGTCGGGATCACCGCACTCGCCTGCGCGCTCCCGGCCGCCCGCGCGACCGCCGTCGATCCCGTGCGCGTGCTGCGCGGCGACTGACCCGCCGCAGCGCGCGCCGGTTGCCGGCGCCCGCGTCCCACCCCAGATTCGCCGTCCGCCCACGCAGCCGCGGGCAGGCGCCGTGCACCGATCGCGGCCTGTCCTGCCCATCGCCGGGCACGGCGGGCCCGATGAAGGGGGGCGATCGATGCCTGACAAGCCGTCCAGCGGGCCCGCACCGGAGCGCAAGCCGCGCTCGTTCCCGTCTGCCTACACTGTGCTCATGGTGGTCATCGCGCTGAGCGCGCTGGCCACATGGCTGCTGCCCGCCGGCACGTACGACCGGCTGCGCTACGACGCGGCGGCGCGCAATTTCATCGTCGAGACGGCCGACGGCGACCGGCCGCTCGCCGCCACCCAGGCAACGCTCGACAGCCTGGGCATCCGCATCACGCTGGAGAAGTTCGAGAGCGGGGATATCCGCCGACCCGTCGCCGTGCCGGGTACGTACCGCCGTGTCGAAGCCGCAGCACAGGGTTTCGTCGCCGTTCTCCTGGCACCCATCCGCGGGACGTACGACGCCATCGATGTCGTGCTGTTCGTGCTCGTGATCGGCGGCTTCATCGAAGTGTTCAGCCGCTCCGGCGCGTTCGAAGTCGGCATCGGCATCCTGGCCCGCCGGCTGGCCGGCCGCGAGAACTGGCTCATCGTCGTCTTCACGCTGCTGTTCGCCGCCGGCGGCACCATCTTCGGGATGGCCGAGGAGACCATCGCCTTCTATCCCATCCTCGTGCCCATCTTCCTGGCTGCCGGCTTCGACGTGATCGTCCCGCTCGCCGTCATCTTCGTCGGCGCCGGCATGGGGTTCATGGCGTCCACCGTCAATCCGTTCGCGACGATCATCGCGTCCGATGCGGCCGGCGTCCGCTGGACGCTCGGCTTCACCGGCCGACTCATCGTGCTGCTCGCCGGGTGTGCGATCTGCATCGCCTACATCATCCGCTACGCCGCCCAGGTCCGCTCCGGCCGCCGCCCATCCCTCGTGCCCGACCTCACACCCGACCAGATCCCCGCCGCGACAGCCGCATCCCACGTGACCCACCGCGTGATGGATGCACGCATGCGCATCCTGCTCGGGCTCTTCGCGCTCACTTTCGCCGTGATGATCTTCGGCGTGTCGCGCCTGGGCTGGTGGTTTCCCGAGATGACCGGCCTCTTCCTCTTCGCCGCCATCGTCGTCGCCGTCATCGACCGCATGGGGGAGAAGGCCTTCACCGCCTCCTTCATCCGCGGCGCGGAAAGCCTGCTCGGCGTCGCCCTCATCATCGGCATCGCACGCGGCGTCACCGTCGTGCTCGACAGCGGACAGCTCAGCGGGACCCTGTTGAGCGCCTCCGCAAGCGCCGTCGAAGGCATGCCCGTCACCGCCTTCATCGTCGCGCTCATGGGCGTCTTCTTCGGACTCGGCTTCTTCATCTCCTCGTCCAGCGGCATGGCCGTGCTCACCATGCCCATCATGGGCGCGCTCGGCACCGTCGTCGGCGTGCCCACCGAACAGATCGTCAACGCCTACCTCTACGGCTTCGGCCTCATGCAGTTCATCAGCCCCACCGGCCTCATCCTCCCCTCGCTCGCCATGGTCAACGTCAGCTACGCCGTCTGGCTCCGCTTCGTCACCCCCCTCCTCGGCCTCCTCGCCCTCCTCGCCGCCCTCGCCCTCATCGCCGGCGTCGCGATGTAGGCACCCCCGCCACCTGACCCCCCGGCCCAACCCCAACCCCATCCCCATCCCGACCCCCCATCCCCATTCCCCAATCCGTTCCCCTTGACTATCCCTCTCTCAACTATATAATCTGTAAATATATTGCTTCCTTGGATAAGAACCGGGACGAC
>JBFFZF010000111.1:0-15705 GCA_041568755.1 Longimicrobiales bacterium
CTTGGACTGTCGATCGCCCGCGACATCGCGCGCAGCCACGGCGGCGACATTACGCTTGGAAAATCACCGCTGGGCGGGCTGCGCGCCGTCGTTCAAGTGCCGGCCTAACCTCAGAACAACTGTCCGCCATCGGGAACCTTGCGCTCGATTGCCGCAAGAACGACTGCGCCTTCTTCGTCCGGGAAACCGAGCACCAGAACCTCCGACATGAACTTGCCGATCTGGCGCGGCGGAAAGTTGACCACGGCGCAGACCTGCCGCCCGATCAGCTGCTCGGGCGTGTAGTTGGCCGCGAGTCCGGCCGACGTTTTCCGCTCGCCGATCTCCGCGCCGAAATCGATCCACAGCTTGATCGACGGTTTCCTGGCCTCCGGAAAAGGCTCGGCCCGGATGACGGTGCCCACGCGGATGTCGACACGCTGGAAATCGTCGTACGTGATCTGCGTCATGCTTCCCCCTGCTCGATGCATAGTCAGCGGCGCACGAGCGAGCGCAACAGCCCGTTGCGGAAGTCGGACCCGCGCACGAACCAGCTGCCCAGGAGGGCCAGCCGGCGCGCGCGGCCGATGCCTTCCCTCTCGATCCACACGTGGCCCGCCTCGTCCGTGAACGTCGTGCGCAGAGTATCACCGCGCACGCGGTACAGCTGGACATCGCCGCTCTTCACACCCCGTGTTTCGAGCGGCGCGTACCAGGCCGGGAGCTCTGCGGCGAGGCTGTCGTAGTCCGCTCGCGTCAGCAGGCCGGCGTCGCGGGCCTTGCGCATGCTCGCGCGGCTCTCGTCGATGAGTCGACTCGTGTCGACGTCGCGCAGGAAGCGCATGCGCACCCAGACCTCACGCGCGCCGATCGCGGCGGCACTCACCGAATCCTCCTCGGCGTCGGTCAAACGCCCGTCACCGGCCAGCGGGGCGATCCTGGCCGCGGCGACACCGTCGAGCCGCACCTCGATGGACAGCACATCGACGCGCAGGAACGTCCGTTCGAGGACTGTGCGCAGCGTGCCATAGGTGCCACCCAGCCCTGCCGTATCCGACACGGTGAACGTCGCCGGTGCGGACGACTGAGCGGCGGCCGGTGCCGGGCCGGCCGCGGACGCGACGAGACAACCGGACAGCACGACGGCCGCAAGGCGATCGCAACCCAGGAGGCCCTCCCTCGTGCGCGCGTGCAACGGGGCTCGTGCGGAATGTGCGGGCAGGCTACCTTGGCGTAAACCCTTCCGGGAGGCGATCCGATGCCGTCGCGCACTTCGATCCCTGCCGGCGCGAGCGAACGCGCCAGCCTTCCCACGACGACGTCCCGGCGGAGCTTCCTGCGCCGTGCGGCTGGCGGCCTCGTTGCCGGCGCTGCCGCGCCTTCGCTGGCTTTCGCGCACGAACGGAATGGGCTGACCGCGCTGGCGGAGGCCGCCCGGTCGATGGCACCCGGCGCGCAGGAACCGTTCTGGGAGATGGTGCGCGCGCAGTTCGCGCTGCGCCCCGGCCTGACCCTGTTGAACGCGGCGAACCTGTGCCCCGCCCCGCTCGCGGTCAGCGACGCGGTCACGTCGCTCACGCGCGACATCGATGCCGACCCGTCGTTCCAGAACCGCGCGCGCTTCTCCACGCTCCACGAAGCGGCGATTCAGGCGCTCGCCCATCACATGGGCGCCGGCCCCGACACCATCGTCATCACGCGCAACACGAGTGAGAGCAACAATGCGGTGATCAACGCGCTCGAGCTCGGGGCCGGTGACGAGGTCGTGATCTGGGATCAGAACCACCCCACGAACAACGTGGCCTGGGACGTGCGCGCGCAGCGTTTCGGCTTCACGGTCCGGCGCATCGCCACACCGCCCTCGCCGCCGAGCCCCGACGCGCTGCTGCAGGTGTTCCGCGAGGCGCTCGGCCCGCGTACCCGCGTGCTGGCCTTCTCGCACGTGTCCAACGTGTCCGGAGTGCGACTGCCCGCAGCCGCATTGTGCGCGGAAGCCCGCCGGCGCGGCATACGCACGCTGGTCGATGGCGCCCAGTCCCTGGGCGCGCTCGTCATCGATGTCGGGTCGATGGGCTGCGACTTCTACACGGCCAGCACGCACAAGTGGCTGATGGGCCCGAAGGAGGCCGGCGTTCTCTACGTGCGCGAGGGCCTGGCGGCATCGCTGTGGCCCACGACCGTGGGCGTCGGTTGGGAAAACGCACGGGACCGGGGGGCGCGCCGGTTCGGCACGCTCGGTCAGCGCGATGACGCCACCGTCGCCGCCGTCGAACGCACCGTCGCGTTCCATCAGGCCATCGGTGCTGCGCGCATCGAGGCCCGCGTCCTGGAGCTCGCGGCGCTGCTCAAGGACCGGTTGCATGCGCGCGTGCCGGGCGCCGCGTTCCACACCCCGGACGACGCCGCGCTCAGTGCCGGGGTCGTCATCTTCCACGTGCCCGGGCTGGATCCCCGTCCCACCTACGAGATGCTCTACGCTCAGCACGGCATCGCGTGCGCATCCGCGGGTGGCGGGTTCACGGGACTGCGTTTCTGCCCGCACATCTACAATACGGAAAGCGAACTCGACGCGGCCGTCGCCGCGGTGGCGCGCGCCGCGGGCTGACGCGTCCTCGGGGTCAGGCGTCCGGCACCGGCAACGGCCGGGCCGGACGCGGACCTCCGATCAGGTGGGCAGGTCGGTGATCCGTTCCCGCGTCGTGACCCCCATCACCCCGTAGAGCGGGCACGAGCCCACGAAGCTCGTCGCCACGAACACCAGCGCCACGACACCCAGCACGATGGCCAGCAGACCACCGATCTGACCGGTCATCCAGAGTGCTCCGATCAGGATCGCGACGAAGATGCGGAGCCCGCGATCCAGTGTACCCATGTTCTTCGACATGCACGCCTCCGTTGAAGCTCGGCGCCGCCGCTCGCGAGAGCGCGTAGCGGCGAGGGCCCCCTGGCCCGGACGCCGGCCCCAATCTCCGCGGATCGACCCGGCCCGTCTGTCGGGCATCACCCCACGCTGTCGATGGAAACGGCGTGCACGCGTTCCGTAGCCTGCCCCACCACGGGATCCTGCGATCCGGTTCATGCCACGTGGTCGAGAGAGAGAGCTCCGGGAACGGATCATCTCACCGCAGAGGACGCGGAGGACGCGGAGAACTGCCATGGAGAAAGAGATCAATCGAACGAAAGAAACACGCAGGAAGGAAACGAAGGACAACGCTGACGAGTCCGTCCATGTCGTGGATCAGCCGGGACCTGCCGTTGCGCGATGGTCCGGGGCGCCGCTGGAGGTCAGGATGACTCGGCACCGAGTCGTCGCCGTCGACGCGATCCGTGCTCTATTCTCCGCGCTCTCCGAGCTCTCCGCGGTTCAACAGATCCGTTGCCCGGCCTTTCCCCGCGCCGCCCTGGCCGCTACCGGAACGCCGGGGCTCTGCGGTGCCGGGTGCCCTGCTCGTATGCGAACGCGTACCCGAAGAGCCGGCCCTCGCTCCAGGCATCGCCGAGGATCTGCAGGCCGACGGGCAGCGCTCCATCGCGCACCCACCCCATCGGGACGGTGATGGCGGGGAAGCCGGACGGGGGTGCCAGGTTCTGGCTGTTGTCGTTGGCGGGCGTCGTGAGGTCGCCGACGAGTCGGGGCGGGTTGCCCCACGTCGGGTAGATCAGGCCGTCGAGCCGCTGCGCATCCATGATGGTGCGCAGCCCTTCCTGGAAGCGGCGCTTGCCGTCGGCGGCCTCGGCGCAGCGCGCGGGCTCGCCGGCCGTGCTGTCGTTGAGCGCGTTGCGCAGGCGCCGTTCGACGGAGATGTGATAACGACCGGATTCCACGATCTCGGCGACGGTCTTCACGGGCGCGTCGGGACCGAGCGTCGCGAGGTAGGCCTCGAGATCGCGGGCAAAGCCGGAGCAGAGCGAGACGCGCACGGAGTCGAGGACCCAGACATCGACGTTCTCGATGACGGTCGCGCCCAGCCGGCGCAGGTCGGCGATGGCCGCCCGGAACACGTCCAGGACCTCGGGATCCGTGCCGGGCCGCTCGAGCAACCGTTGCGCGATGCCGAGGCGTGCGCCGCGCAGCGCGTTGCGGTCGAGGAAGGCGAGGTACGAATCCGGCACCCGGCCGGCGCTCTCCGTCGTCACCGGGTCGGCGGGGTCCGGGCCCGCGATGACGTCGAGCACGCGGGCCGCGTCTTCGACGGAGCGGGCCATCGGGCCGCCCACATCGCGCTCGAGGAAGAGCGGGACGATGCCGTCGCGGCTGGTCAGGCCGATCGTCGGCCGGATGCCGACGAGCGCGGCGTGCGATGAGGGCCCGCGGATCGAGTTGCCCGTGTCCGAGCCCAGACCGACGGCGCCCAGGCTGGCCGCCACGGCTGCCGCCGTCCCGCCGCTCGAGCCGGCCGGGACACGGTTCAGCGCGTACGGGTTGAAGGTGTAGCCGGGGTGCGCCGAGCCGATCGTCTCGAGCGGGCTGAACGCCCACTCCGCCATGTTCGACTTGGCCAGCACGATGCCGCCGGCCTCCCGGATGCGGCGCACCATGGTCGCGTCGTCGGGCGGGACCGAGCCGGCCAGCGCACGGGAGCCGGCCGTCGTGGGCAGGTCGTACGTGTCGAAGTTCTCCTTCACGATCACCGGGATGCCGTGCAGCAGGCCCACCAGCCGGCCGGTGCTCGCCAGGATGGCATCGAGCGAATCGGCGATCTCCAGCGCGCGCGGGTGGATGATGGTGATCGCGTTCAACGCAGGGCCGCGCCGGTCGTACGCCTCGATCCTGTCGATGTACATCTGCACGAGCTGGCGGGCCGTGAGCCGGCCGTCGCGGTACGCGTCATGGATCGCGGCGATCGTCGTCTCGACGACGTCGAACTGCTGCGCGTGCGCAGGCGCGGCGTGTACCGGCGCGAGCGCACCGATCAGGCCGGCGCCGACGATCAGGCGAGCGGCAGGACGTGGCCCCTGGATCGGCGTGCGAGGCATGGCACCATCCCGGTGGCAGCGGGTGGATCACGGTGGTCCGTGCCGATGTTGCGCGATCCTCTGACCGCGGTCAAGCGCCGTGCGATGCCGGCCGGGCTCGCTGCCCCGCCCGTACGGCCTGCCGCCTCACTCCGTTTCGCTGGCCAGCGCGACGAACGCGCCCTGCTCGACATCGAAACGCAGCCAGCGGTGGCGTGCGTTGCACGACGGACAGAGGGCGAAACGGGCGTCCAGGACCTCGAAGTCGACCTGCTGGCCGCAGCTCTGACAGGGCGCGTTGAACGTCTGCCCTTCCCCCTCCGCCAGTCCGCTGCGGGCCAGGCGCACGCCCATCAGCATGCGCGGCAGGCCCAGCATCGGGCACATTGCGCCCGTGCACTTCTCGCCGAAATCGAGGCACACGACGTCCGCGTCGTTGGCCACCGGCGCCTGACCGCTGTATGCCGAACCGGGCATCACCACGATGCGGACCGGCTGGTCGCAGGCGGTGCAGAACGAGTGCTGGATC
The DNA here is from genome assembly GCA_041568755.1 of Longimicrobiales bacterium. Classification (GTDB taxonomy): domain Bacteria; phylum Gemmatimonadota; class Gemmatimonadetes; order Longimicrobiales; family RSA9; genus JBFFZF01. Next base: position 5,465 of record JBFFZF010000111.1, read on the forward strand.
TCCATGGTGCAACTCCTTTGGTTGGACCGGTCATCCGAACGGACGACGGTCAATCATGCATCTTCGTTCTCCTTCGGACGGCAGGCGGACAGGCACGCGCCGCAGTCGCCGCCGCAGTCGCGCGGCTGGCGGACGGCGGCGAACACGACGAACAGGGCCGCGAAGGCGAGCATCACGGTCAGCGTGCTCATGTGCTGAACAGGCCCGCGAAGCCCATGAAAGCGAGCGAGAGCGTGCCGGCCACGATGAGCACGAGCCCCATGTTGCGTGCCAGGGCGGGCACCGTCGACAGCTCGAGCCGCTCGCGGATCGACGCCATCAGGACGAGCGCCAGCGTCAGGCCCAGCCCGGCGCCGATGCTGAAGAACAGGCCCTCGATGAACCCGTAGCCGCGGTTGGTCTGGAAGATGGCCAGCCCCAGGATCGCGCAGTTCGTCGTGATGAGCGGCAGGAAGATGCCCAGCTCGCGGAACAGCGTCGGGCTGAACTTGCGGATGGCCATCTCGACGATCTGCACGAGCGAGGCGATCACGACGATGAACGAGATCAGGCGCAGGTACGGGGCGCGGATCAGTACGTACGCGTTCAGGAACGACGCCGTCATGGACGTGATGAGCAGCACGAAGACGTTCGCCGCGCCCATGCGGACCGCGGTGGACACGCGGGCCGACACACCCAGGAACGGGCACAGTCCCAGGAAGAGCGCGAGCGTGAAGTTGTTCACGACCATCGCGGACAGGAGGATCCACAGCAGCTCGCCCATCATGGCGCCACCTCCTCGACCACGACCTCGTGCGGCCAGTAGCGCGGCCGCACGGGCTCCTCACGGCCGGCCTTCCACCAGCCGAACCAGAGCAGGATGACGCCCAGCGTCAGGAACCCGCCGGGCGGCAGGATCATGATCACCCACGGCTCGAACGATGCGCCCATGATGCGGAAGCCGAGCAGGCTGCCCGCACCCAGCAGTTCGCGCACGGCGCCCAGCATCACGAGCGCGATCAGGAAGCCGACACCCGTGCCCATGGCATCCAGCGCGGCCCGACCGACCGGCCGCTTCGACGCGAACGCCTCCTGCCGGCCCAGGATCATGCAGTTCACCACGATGAGCGCAATGAACGCGCCCAGTGCCTTGTGGATCTCCGGCACGATTGCCTGGAGGATCATGTCGGCCAGCGTGACGAACGTCGCGATGATCAGGATGTAAGCGGAGATGCGGACCTGACTCGGGATGAAGCGCTTGAAGGTGGAAACGAGCACGCTCGATCCGAGCAGCACGAAGAACGTCGCCAGCCCCATCGCCAGGCTGTTGGCCACGGTGTTGGTCACTGCGAGGGCCGGACAGAGGCCGAGCAGCTGGACGAGCACGGGGTTCTCGCGCCAGATGCCGCGCACCAGGTCCTGCGTCGGTGTGGTCGCCCTCATCGCGCCACCTCACCGACGTGCCGGCGCAGCACGGGCGCGAGCTGCTCCAGCCTGTGGTTGATGATGGCGAGAACGGTGCGTGAGGAGATCGTCGCGCCGGTGATCATGTCGATCTCGCCGGCCGCGCCCGTGCCCGCGCCGGCCTTCACGCCGCGCAGCGGCGTCGCCGCACCCGCGAAGCTCTCCAGGAACACACTGTCCTTCTCGATCTTGTCGCCCAGGCCTGGCGTCTCCTTGTGCTCGAGCACCTTCATGCCGAGAACGGCGCCGCTGCCCGGATCCCAGCCGAAGATCAGGCGGATCACATCCTGGAATCCGGGCTCGCCACCGGCGATCGCGAAGCCGACCGCCCGTCCGTCCGCCGAGTGGCCAAGGAAGACGCGGTCCAGCGCGGCCGAATCCGCGCCCTCCGGCGGCACCGCCAGCAGATCGTCGCCGACCACGAACAGCGTCTCGTACCGGTCCGGATGGCTGAGCACCTCCTGCACGGCCTCGCGCAGCACGAGCGCCTGGTACGTCCTGATGCGCGGGTCCGCCCACTGGAACACCGATACGATGAGCAGACCGGCGAGCGCGCCCAGGACGGCGAGCGTGCCGATCAGGCGCCCGGTGGACGCGTCCTGCGTCTGCGCCTGCGGCTGCGGCTGCGCCGGGCTCGTCATGAGGCCACCGCCTGCGGGCGTCCCGTGCCGAACACGCGCGGCTGCGTCGCCCGGTTGATGAACGGCACGAGCGCGTTCATCAGCAGGATCGCATACATCACGCCCTCGGGCAGCCCGCCCCACACGCGGATCAGCACGACCAGGAAGCCGATGCCGATGCCGAAGATCCACGCGCCGGCATGCGTCACGGGGGACGTCACCATGTCCGTGGCCATGTAGACAGCGCCCAGCACGAGCCCGCCGGAGAACAGCATGAACAGCGGGCCGGGATAGCGCGCCGCATCGATCCAGTGCAGCAGACCGGAGAACGCGGCGACGGCGGCGAAGATCGCGACGGGCACGCGCCAGTTCAGGTAGCGCTTCCACGCGAGCCACGCGCCGCCGGCCAGGATCAGCAGTGCGCTGGTCTCGCCCAGCGAGCCGGTCGTGTTGCCCAGCAGGAGCGGCAGCAGATCCGTCGTCTGCTGCTCGAACTTGGCCAGGCCGAGCGGCGTCGCGGCCGTCACGGCGTCGACCGGGGCGCGCATGAGCGGCAGCGCGAAGTTGTCGCCGCGCAGCGTTGCCCAACCGACATCGATGGACGGCCACGTCGTGATCGCCGTCGGGAAGGCCGCCTGCAGGAAGGCCCGGCCGACCAGCGCGGGATTGAACGGGTTCTGGCCCAGCCCACCGAAGATCAGCTTGCCCATGCCGATCCCGACGGCGCCACCCAGGAACGCCATCCAGAGCGGCATGCCCGCGGGCAACGTCAGTCCGAGCAGCAGTCCGGTGATGGCCGCGGACCCGTCGCCCAGGCTGCCGCGGTGCCCGAACAGCCGCTCCGTCGCGACCGCGCCGACCGTGGCCGCAGCGAGCACGAGCAGCGCGCTCGGCCCGAACAGTGCCGTGGCCACGACGATGACCGGGACCAGCGTGGCCACGACGGTCCACATGATGCGCGGCGTCGTGTCCGCGCCCTTCAGGTGAGGCGAGGCGACGAGGTCGAGGCGCGGCGCGCTCACGCGACCCTGGCCTTATGCCGCTTGAGCATGACCTTGCCGAGCGCGAACATCTGCGACAGCGGGATGTTGGACGGGCAGACGTACGAGCACGAGCCGCACAGCATGCAGTCCGCCAGGTGGTTCGCCTCCAGCTCGGCGTAGCGGCCACTCTGCGCGAGCTGGCCCAGCAGCGACGGGTTGAGGAAGACCGGACACGCGTCCAGACAGTGGCCGCACTGGATGCATGGATACGAGCGGCGCGGCTTGGCCTGCGCGCGCGTCAGCACCACCACACCGGTCGTGCCTTTCACGATGGGCGTGTCCAGATCCGACTGCGGGACGCCCATCATCGGCCCGCCGAACAGGATCTCGGCAGCGTCATCAGTCAACCCGTCGCAGAAGGCGAGCGCGTCGCGCAGCAACGTGCCGACCGGCACGATCAGGTTGGACGGCCGCCGTACGCCCGGCCCCGTGATCGTGACGATACGCTCGATGAGCGGCAGGCCCGTCTCGAAGACCTCGGCGATCGCGGCCAGGGACGCGACGTTCTGCACCACGACGCCGACGTGCATGGGCAGGAGGCCGGACGGCACCTCGCGCCCGGTCACGACCTGGATCAGCATCTTCTCGGCGCCCTGCGGATACTTCACCGTCAGCGGCACGACGGTCACGTCCAGATCGCCGGGCAGCGTGCCGCGCAGCGCCTCGATCGCATCCGGCTTGTTCTTCTCGACGCCGATCACGGCGCGCTCGACGCCCAGCGCGTGCATCATGATGCGGATGCCGAAGTGCACACGATCCGGGTGCTCGGCCATGGTGCGGTGGTCGGTCGTGAGGTAGGGCTCACACTCGGCGCCGTTCACGATGAGCTGCTCGATCTTCGTGTCTTTGGGCGGCGAGAGCTTGACGTGTGCGGGGAACGCGGCGCCGCCCAGCCCGACGACGCCGGCCTCCTGCACGGCCTGCACGACGGCCTCGGGCGCCAGACCTTTCCACTCGGGGACCAGTCGTGGCCGGGGCAGCTGCGGTGACCAGCGCTCGACACGGATGCGCACGGCCTCGGCCATCGAGCCGTCAGGGTGCGGGTAAAGCCCGATGTCGGTGACGACGCCTGCCGCGGACGCGTGGATGGGGACCGAGATGTACCCGTCCGCCGCGGCGATCTTGTCGCCGCGCTCGACTCTGTCCCCGCGCTCGACGAGCAGCCGGGCCGGCTTGCCCGCGTGCTGGCGGAGCGGCAGCACGATTTCCTCCGGGAACGGCATGCGCCGAATCGGCACGCGCGCCGTCAGCTCCTTCGAGTCCGGCGGGTGCACCCCGTGGCGGAAGCTCAGCCGTTTCACACGCTCAACGCTCTCCGATCCGTCACCACACCACGCTCCGCGGCCGCGATCTCCGCCTTGCTGGACACGTCAGTTGAAGGGCGCCGCGCGCTCGATCCATTTCGCCAGGTCCTTTTCCTTCGGGTTGAGCGGCGTCCCCGGATGAATCAGCGCGGCCGGGCATTTCTCGGCGGCCTGCACGAGCTGCGCGAAAGTTCCCGCGCGCACATCGCGGATGTAGGCCTGCTTGTTGTCGTCGTACGCGAACATGCGCGGGTTCAGGTTGGTGCACTCGTTGCACGTGGTGCAGCGCTCCGTCTCGATGTACGGTTCGATGACGAGATCTTCCTCCGCCTCCTCTTCGACGGCGACGGCGGCACCTGCCGTCGCTGCGCCCGGCGCACTCGCCTCCACGGCGGCCGGCGTTGCTGCGGGCGGCGCGACCGCAACTGCGGTTGCTGCGGGCGTGCCCGGAGTCGGCGCGAACAGACCCGGATCGAAGCGCAGCGGCGGCAGCCCGGTCGCGCGTTCGGCTTCGCCCAGCAGATCGCGCAGCGTACGGTCACCGTTCGTGCGCAGCAGGCCTTCCGCCAGCTTGCGCGCGACGACCTGCGGATACGTCGCGTGCAGCTCAGCCATGCGCGCCTCGTACTCGCTGCGCAGCGCGGCGGCGCGCTGATCGAACTCGCCCTCCAGCTCCGCGGCCAGCGCCTCGCGCACGCTCGAGGGTGTGAGCAGGCCAGCCATCTCGCGCAGCTGTGCCCAGAAGAGCTGCCGGTCCTGCGCCAGCCGCGCGATCTCGTCGGAAACGGACTGCCGGGCCAGCCGCCTGTCGTCGCTCAGCACGTGGATGAACGCCGTGCGGCCGGCCCGCTCTTCGGCCGTCATCGTCACGTATTCGTGGAACGGGACGAGTCCGTCCTCGTCCGCATCCGCGGCGATGGGCTTGAAGTGCTTACGGAAGCGCGTCTCCGTCGCGGCCCAGTCCGCGGTCGTGAGCGGCAACTCGAGCCGCTGCGTCGCACCGGCCTCGTCCACGTATTCCAGCTCGTAGGTCGGCCAGTCCGCCTCGGGCGAGGGGTTGCCCTCGAGGGAAATGCAGTCGGCGAACGTCGGGCCGGCGTCCGGATCGAAGATCAGGAACGGGAAGGCGCGGGCCTCGAGCGCGAGGCGAGCCGAGTGCGGCGCCCACTCGTCGGGCAGGCCGTGCTCGACCGGGCACGGCGTGTAGATGTTGAACACGGCCGGTCGGCGCGACTGGAGTCCGCGCAGCACGCCGCCCAGCAGGTGGGACGCCGACGCCTGCGAGGACTGCACCACGAACGTGCCGCGGTGTGCGAGCGCGATCAGTGCCAGTTCCTTGCGCGTCTCCTCCTTGCCGTGCTGGGCCTTGCCGTACGCAGACATGTCGGCGATCTGGCCGGTGAACCCGCTGGTGCAGGCCTGGCCGCCGGTGTTCGAGTAGACCTGCGTGTCGAGCACCATCACACGGATCGGCTTTCCGGACGCCATCAGGCGGGACAGGTTCTGGAACCCGATGTCGAGCATCGCGCCATCGCCGCCGATCACCAGGATCGGCGGGCACAGACCGAACTCCTCATCGGTGAACTGCCGCCAGTCGAAAGCGGTGAAGAACTCCCGATCCGCCGCCTCATCCCACGTCCCGTCGGCCAGCTTTTCGGCGCGCCGGATCGCGGCGAACGCGTCCGCCATCTTGCGCATGTGGCCCTCGAAGATGCCGATGGCCACCGACGGCGCGTCCTGGAACAGGTGGTTCACCCACGGGAACGGGTACGGGTTGTACGGATACGTGCTGCCCCAGACGGATGAGCAGCCCGTGCTGTTCGTGATGCCCAGCGACGCGCGGCCTCGGCCGCTCGGGCCCTCGACGTAGCGCCACTTCAGGTCGCGCAGCTCTGCGATGCTCGTGTTGAGGCGACGCAGCTCGGCGCGCTCCCCGGCCGACAGCGCCGTGTCGACCCGCCCGGCCGCATCCTCCCCGGCCTGTTCCAGGTCGACGTGCGCGCTGACCAGCCCGCGGGCACGCGTTTCGAGCGTCCCGGTCAGCTCATCGACGTGTGCGAGCAGCGCCTCCACGCGCGGCTGCATGAGCGCCTCGACGGCGGACGTGACCAGGTGCACGACGGTCTTCTCGCCGCAGCCCATGCACGCGCCATCGCCGCCGGCCATCGAGCGGTACGTCTTCTTCTTGAGCAGCATCGATGGCAGCACGCCGATGCCCTTCGCGAGATCCGTGATGTTGATGTAGCGATCGGGCGTGTCGGGCAGCTCTTCCCAGAAGCGCCAGTTGCGGCGCAGCCGGTCCACGACCTCATCGTCCTGGCGGATCGTGATGAGCGCATCTTCCGGACACACGTCCACGCAGATGTTGCAGCCCTTGCACGCCTCCGGGTTGATCGTGATCGACAACAGCCCGCCACTGCCACCTTCGCGCCGCTCGGGCAGGTCCCAGAAGGGCGCCGTCCTGGCCAGCGGGAAGTCCGCCAGGATCGAGTGCACGCCGGCGAACTCGGCATCCAGTTCGGCGCGGCGCTCGACGTCCCAGTTCAGCCGGTCGGCCACGTTGCGGTAGGCCGCGCTCGCGACATCGCCGAACGTGCGGAACGGCACGGCGCCGATGACCTTGCGGCATTCCCGGGCCAGCGGTTTCGCGATCTGCCGGATGCGATCGTAGCGACGGCCGTGCGCGGGACCGGCCCGGCCCGGCGCCATCGCGCTGCGGATCGCCTGATCGATGAGATCCTCGATGGGCGTGACCAGCCCCGGGATCGCGGCGTCCGGACACTGCGTCCAGCACTGGCTGCACCCCGTGCATTTCTCGGGCACGAAGTCGGGCACCTCGAAACGGATGCCGGTCATGTCGCGCACCGAACTGGTCGCGGCCGGCACGGCCGCGATGGCGGCGAACGGGTCGGCGATGATGTCCTGGCCGATCATGCCGGGCGCACAGACCTGCTCGAAGAAGCGGCCCGGATTACCGATGCCTTCGCCGGCCTGCGGGACGTCGAGCATCGTGGGGATCGCGCCGACCGCGGGTCCGCCCACCTCCTCGCCCTGCACGTCGGCGGACGTGTCGACGAGCTGGACTTCGTCATAGCCGCGCCGGATCACGCGCAGGTTGTCCTCGACGACGTGCGCGCCCAGCTTGCCGAATTTGCGGTCGAGCTGCGCGCGGATGCCCTCGAACACCTGCGCTTCGCTGAGTCGCTCGCGCTCCATGAACGGCGATGCGCGGAAGAAGGCGCCCATGAAGGCCGCGCCCTGCATGCGGTAACGCAGCTCGGCGTCGGACGCCTCGGCCGTGGCGATGCCGAATCCATCGAGCGTGTACAGCCGGATGTTGCGTGCGCGGATCGTGCGCCGGGCCTGCGCGGGCAGCGAGGCCCACAGCGCCTCGGGCGACTGGTCGCTCTGGATCACGCACACGCCACCGGTGGAGAGGCCGGCGAGCGGATTCGAGTGACGGAAGACGTTGCCGTCCGGAGACAGCACGACGTTGACGTGCTTCAGCTCCGCGTTGATGCGGATGGGCTCGTGCGCGAGCGTCGCGTAGAAGGTCGTCGGCTGGCCCTTCTTCTCGGATCCGTACTTGGGGTTGGCCTTGACGTGCAGGCCGGCCAGTTCGAAGGCCGTGAGCGCGATGTTCTTGCCCATCGTGATCGCGCCCCAGCCGCCCACGGAGTGGATGCGCAGCGAGATGGAGCCTTCGGGCATGAGATCGAAATCGCCCGCCGACTCGAGCGCGAAGCCGCCGATGTCCGGGTACGCCTCGAGCAGTTTCTCCTGCCAGATGCGCAGCTTGGGCAGCTGCGTGTTCTTCCGGATGAAGTCGATGCCCAGGTAGAACTGGCGGCGGTGCGGACCGTCGGGCAGCATGTTCTCGACCGCGGCGATGATGTCGCCGGGCTGCAGGTCACGGCTGCCGAAACCGAAGCCGGCGGCGTAGCAGTCCGGCACATCGGCCGGCTGCAGCGCGGCGAGGCCGGGGAACGGCGGCGCGCCTCGACGGGCGCGCCCGTTCTCGAGCGCCTGCGACAATGCGGCGCGGATCTCGCGCAGCAGCGGCGGATCCACGGCGAGCGGCTGGTCGACCCGCTCGAGCACGACGACCGCCTTCTTGCCGGCCAGCAGCCGGCTGATGAGGTCGGCCGGGAACGGCCGGAACATGCGCAGGTTGAGGACACCGACACGCAGCCCGCGCGTTTCGCGCAGGAAGTCGGCCGCCGCCTCCGCGTTCGCCACGACGGAGCCCTGCCCGGCGATCACGTACTCGGCGTCCTCCAGCCGGTAGCCCGAGGCGCGGGCATAGTGCCGGCCGGTCAGCGCGCCGTACTCGGCCATGGCGAAATCGGCGAGGTCGGCGACGTGCGCGAAGTAGAACGGCCGCTGCGCGGCCACGCCCTGCGCGTACGAGTCCTGGTTCTGCACCACACCCAGCATGGCAGGGTAATCGACGTCGAACATCTCCGGGATGCGCCGGCGCTGGTCGCCGAACACCAGCCGCTGAGCCGGTGTCGGCGTTTCGATGCGGTCCGCCGGATCGCCCAGGTACGTGCGGATCAGCTCGGGCTCGGGCAGCCGGATCGACTCGATGACGTGGCTGGTCAGGAATCCGTCCTGTGCACACAGCCCGGGGTTGAGCGACAGCTCCGCCACGCGGTGAGCGATGACGGTCAGGTCGGCGACCTCCTGGACGTCCTTGGCGAAGAGCTGGAAGAAGCCGGTGTCATCGACGCAGTGGTAGTCATCGTGGCCCGCGTGCACGTTGAGCGCATGCTTGGTCATGGCGCGCGCGGCCACGTTGAGCACGTAGGTCAGGCGTTTGCCCACGGCCGGGTACAGCGACTCGTGCATGTACGCGATGCCCTGGCCGCTCGAGAAGTTGGTCGCGCGCAGCCCGACCATGCTCATGCCGGCGGTGACCGCGGCGGCGGCGTGCTCGCCTTCCGGCTCGAAGAAGATGAGCCGGCGGCCGTTCACGTTCGTCTGGCCGGACGCGACAGCCACGGCCCAGCCTTCTCCCATCTGCGTGGACGGCGTGATGGGATAGGCGCCCGCCGCCTCGCTGGCAGCGGTCTCGACTGCCACCACGGCGGCGCTGCCGTCCATGGCTTCCGGCGTGCCCGGGTAGCGCGGCGGCGAGGCGGGGACCGTTTCCTTCTTTCTGACGCGTATCATGCTGCACTCCCGATCGGAGTCCGATTCGTCGTGAACTGTGCGCCGTCGACCCAGACGATCGCGCCGGTCGGGCAGCGCCCGACCGCGGCCGGGTTCTCCAGCTCGATCCGGCCGTAATCGATGACGGCCAGGCCGTTCTTCATCTCGATGAGACCGGCGGCCGCGTCCGCCACGCAGCGCGCACACGCGTTGCACGCCACGGAGCACACGGCGGTCGCGGCCTCGCCGTTCAGCAGGTTGCGGCACTGCACAATGAGGTGGTGATCGACAGGCATGAGCGTGAACAGATCGAGCGGACACGCCTCGACACAGTCGCCGCACGCCGTGCACTTCTCCGGGTCGACCACCGGCAGGTCCGTCGGGCTCATCGTGATCGCGTCGAAGTCGCAGGACACGACGCAGTCGGCCAGTCCAATGCAGCCCCATGCGCACGCCTTGCCGCCGCCCCCGACCGCGAGCGCGGCGGCACAGCTCGACACGCCGTAGTAGTCGGCCTTGCGGTGCGCGACATCGGAGCCGCCCGCGCAGAGCAGCCGGGCCACGACCTTGTCGACCTGTCCGGCGTCCACGCCCAGGAACTGCGCGACATCAGCGCGCTCGTCCTGTCCCATCACCGTGCAGGTCGCGGGAGGCGTCTCGCCGCCGATCACGGCTTC
>JBFFZF010000112.1:0-15678 GCA_041568755.1 Longimicrobiales bacterium
CCGGCGGACGCGCTCGATGCCGCCGCCGCCATCGCGGCCGAGGTGCGCGCCGTCGCCCGGGACGGCGTGGAGGACGGCGAGGTCGAACGCGCGCGGAGCATCGCGGAGGCACGGCTGCTGCGCACGCTCGAGACCGTGCAGGGTCAGGCCACCCTGCTGGCCGAATGGCAGGCGCTCGGCGACTGGCGCCTGTTCGAGACGTATCTCGAGCGGATCCAGTCGGCGACGGCCGCGGACCTCGTGAACCTGGCGGGAGCCTGCCTGCCGCTGGACAGCGCGACCGTGCTCCTGTACCGGCCGGACAGCGCGCGATCCGTCGGTGCGGAGGCCGTGGAGGAGGCGCTGCAGCGGATGCCTTCGCCGGTGGCGCGTCCGGGGGCGCCGTCCACACGGCCCGTGCCGAAACGGCTGAACGCGCCTGCCCGCCGCACCGCCGTCGATGGCGATGTCGAGGACTGGTTGCTGGATGACGGCGCGCGCTGCGTGATCCTGCCTCGCCGCTCGGCGCCGCTCGTTTCGATCGCGGCCGTCTTCCCCGGAGGCGCAGCGAGCGAAGATGCGGCCACGGCGGGCATGACCGACCTGATGGCGCGCGCTTCCCTGCGCGGTACGCTCAAGCGCAGCGGCGCACAGATCGCAGTAGAAACCGAAGCGCTGGGTGGCTCGATCGCACCGTCCGTCGAGCCGGACACGTTCTCGTGGTCCCTGACGGTCCCCGCGCGACACCTGGAGACCGGGCTGGGCCTCCTGCTGGACGTGGTGCACGCGCCGGCATTTCCGGCCGACGAAACATCGACGGAACGCGACATCGCGCTCGCACGACTGCGCCAGGTGCGCGACGACATGTTCGGCTACCCGATCCGCCTGGCCCTCGAAGCGGGCTTCGATGGAGATGCGTACGGACTGACCCTCGAGCAGGCCGAGGTGGCGCTGCACGCGGCGCACGCCAGTCGGGTGCGTGACTGGTACGCGCGCACCGTGCAGCGGACGGCGCCGCTCCTCGTCATCGTCGGTGACGTGGATCCGGACGCGGCGGCCAGGCTCGCGGCTCGGCACGTCGAGGGGACGGACGCCCCGGTCTCGCCCGGCGTTGCGCCCGAGTGGGCGCCCGGCCCGCGCACCCGCGAAGTGCGGCGCGAAACCGCGCAGAGCGCATTCGCCATCGCGTGGCCCGGACCCGACCGGAACGACCCCGACGCGCTCGCGCTGCGCCTGCTGGCCCACGCGATTTCCGGACTCGGCGGCAGTCTCTTCGAGGAACTGCGCAGCCGGCGCTCGCTGGCGTACACCGTGGCCGCGCTGCCCGTGACGCACAGGCGCGCCGGCGCGTTCATCACCTACATCGCAACGTCCCCGGAGCGCGTGGATGAGGCGCGCAGCACGCTGCTCCAGCAGATCGAAGATCTGCGCGCCACCCGACTCACGGAGTCGGAGCTCGAGCGCGCCCGGCGCTACGCGATCGGCACGCGCGAGATCCGCCAGCAGACCAATGCGGCGCGCACGGGCGAGCTCGCGCGCGCGCTGCTGCTCGGCCGCGGCGTCGAGGAGATCCGTGACTTCGCGGCAAGGGTCATGGCGGTGAGCACGGACGCGGTGCTGGATGCGGCGCAGCGCTGGCTCGACCCGGATCGCAGCGTGGAGGGCATCGTGTACGGCACGGGTGGGTCACGCTGACTTCCGATCTGTTTGCACCCGCGCAGGCCGCGTATCTTCAGCCGCACAGCAGTTGCACTTCGCGAAGGGTGATCGCATGTCGAACGCGTTCGTACGCACGGAGACCGACGAGGATGGCATTGCCGTCGTCGTCATCGATCGTCAGGACAAGCTCAATGCGCTCAACGCCGATGTGATCGCGGCGCTGGGCGACACGTTCGCGGCGCTGCGGGGAAGCAGCGACGTGCGCGGCGTGATCCTGACCGGGGCGGGCAACAAGGCGTTCGTCGCCGGCGCGGACATCGCTGAACTCGCGGAGATGGACCCGCTGTCCGGGATCCGCGTGTCCCGGGCCGGGCAGCAGGTGTTCCGGGCGATCGAACAGATGCCGCGCCCGGTGATCGCCGCGGTCAACGGTTTCGCGTTGGGCGGCGGCCTCGAACTGGCCCTGGCGTGTCACCTGCGCACGGCGTCCAGCCGCGCGCGCTTCGGCCTGCCCGAGGTCAAGCTCGGCATCATCCCGGGCTACGGCGGCACGATCCGCCTGCCCAGGCTGGTCGGACGGGCGCGGGCCATCGAGATGATCCTGACCGGCGACATGATCGACGCGGCGGAAGCCCACCGCATCGGGCTGGTCAACCACGTCCACGAGCCGGACGTGCTCCTCGACGAGACGCGGGCGCTCATGACCCGCATGCTCGCCAATGGCCCGATAGCGCTGGCCCTGGCGCTGGAATCCATCGACCACGCGGCCGCCACGCACCCGGACGCCGCGGCCCAGCTCGAATCCGATCTGTTCGGCCTGCTCGCGGGCACCGGGGACATGCGCGAAGGCATGCGCGCCTTCCTGGAGAAGCGTCCCGCGCAGTTCACCGGCCGTTGACGCGCGGTGCGGGCCCGCAGGGGCGCCAGGGACGCCGGATCGCCGGGCGCGGGTTCCCGCGCGCGCGCGCGCGTGGTATATTTCGGATCGTCCGATGACCGAGGTCGCGCCCGCGCTCATCTGCCGACAGCTCCGCCTCCGTGACTTCCGCAACTTCACGGATATCGAGCTGGCATTCCCGGAGGCCGGCGTGGCCGTCGTCGGGGAGAACGGGTCGGGGAAGACCAACCTGCTCGAGGCGCTGTACTACCTGGAGATCTTCCGCTCGCTGCGCGGTGCGCCCGATGAGCAGCTCGTCCGCTTCGGCGCGGACACGTTCCACGTGCGCGGCCGCTTCACCGATCGGGCGACGAATGAGCGCGTCGAGGTGACCGCCGCGTACGAGCGGTCGACGCGCACGAAGCGCGTGACGGTGGACGGCGCCCCGCCGGTCCGGCTGGCCGATGCGGTCGGCCGTGTCCGCGTGGTCGTCTTTTCGCCCGCGGACATGGCGCTGGTGGCCGGCCCGCCGGCCGAGCGCCGTCGCTTCCTCGACATCGTGCTCGCCGTCAACGTGCCCGGGCACATGGCGGCGCTGCAGCGCTACCGGAACGTGCTGCGGCAGCGCAACGCGATGCTCAAGGCCGGCGCGCGGGCCGATGTGCTGGAAGCATGGGATGCCGGACTGGTCGAGGCCGGTGCGCGCATCATGCGCGATCGGACGGAATGGGTCACGGCGTACCGGCCGGAGTTCGAGCGGCGCGCGTGCCTCGTCGGTGGCTCGACCGGCACGAGCATGGCGTACCGGCCCGGCGTTCCGCTCGGGGAGTCGCGCACGGCGGAGGAGATCACAGCCGCGTTCGGCGTCGAACTCGAACGCATCCGGTCCCGCGAGCGCGAGCGCGGCATCACGCTCGCCGGTCCGCACCGCGACGACCTGGCGATCACGGCGGTGCATGACGATCGCGAAGTCGATCTGCGCGAGTACGGCTCGTCCGGTCAGATGCGGACTGCCGCGATCGCGCTGCGCATGATCGAGGCGGAGACCGCGCGCGCCGCGCGACGGAGCGCGCCGCTGCTGCTGCTCGACGACGTCTTCGCCGAGCTGGACGCCGGCCGGTCGCGGCGCATCATGAGCCTGCTCGCGCAGGAGGGGCACGGCCAGATCGTGCTGACCGTACCGAAAGTGACCGACCTGGCGCCCGGCGACGAGGGCGCCTTCATCGCGCAGCTCGAGCGCTGGGGCATCCACGCCGGCCAGGTGACATCGTGAGCCGCAGCAAGGCGTTCACCCGCGTAAGCGAGGAGCTGGCCGCGTATCTCGAGCGGACGGGCGTCGGCGAACGGATCGCGGAGGCCGGCATCGTGCCCGAGTGGGCCGAGCGCGTGGGGCCGGCGATCGCCGCCGTGACCACGCCACTGCGCGCGGGGCGGGGTACGCTGTTCGTGGCTGTGCGCTCGAGTGCGTGGCTCATGGAGCTGCACATGCTGGAGCGGGAGATCGTTCGCCGGCTGAACGCGGGCCGCGAGAAGGGACACATCGACCGGATCCGATTCGTGATGGCGGAGTCGGACGGACACTCATCGCACGGGGAATCATGGCCAGAGAAGAAATGAAGGGCGCCGACTACACGGCCGGTCAGATCCAGGTCCTCAAGGGGCTGGAGGCCGTCCGGCGTCGACCGGGCATGTACATCGGGTCGACCGGACCGCGCGGCCTGCACCATCTCGTGTACGAGGTCGTCGACAACTCGGTCGATGAGGCGCTGGCCGGCCATTGCACCCACATCGAGGTCACGATCCACGAGGACAACGCGGTGACCGTGTCGGACGACGGGCGCGGCATCCCGGTGGACAAGCACCCGGTCGAGAAGATCCCGGGCGTCGAAGTCGCCATGACCATGCTGCACGCCGGCGGCAAGTTCGACAAATCGACGTACAAGGTGTCCGGTGGTCTGCACGGCGTGGGCGTGAGCGTGGTCAACGCGCTGTCCGCCCGCCTCGACGTCGAGATCCGACGCGATGGCAAGGTACACCGCCAGAGCTACGAGCGGGGCAAGAAGGTCACCGAACTCGAAGTCACGGGCAAGACGAAGACGACAGGGACGACGGTCACGTTCCACGCCGATCCCGAGATCTTCCCCGAGATCCGCTACGATTTCGACATCCTGAGCAACCGGCTGCGCGAGCTGGCGTTCCTGAACCGCGGGTTGCGCATCACGGTGATGGACGAGCGGGAGGACTCGAAGCGCGAAGAAGTCTACGAGTTCAAGGGCGGCGTCGTCGAGTTCGTGGATTTCCTGCGCGGCAGCCGCAAGCCGCTGCACCCGCAGGTCATCTACATCGACGCCAGTCGGGAGGAAGCGGACATCGAGGTCGCGCTCCGCTACGACGACGGCTACACCGAGAACACGTTCACGTTCGTCAACAACATCAACACGCACGAAGGTGGCACGCACCTGACCGGCTTCAAGTCGGCGCTCACGCGTACGCTCAATGATTACGGCCGGCGCAACAACTTCCTGAAGAAGGAAGAGGACACGCTGTCGGGCGAGGACGTGCGCGAAGGTCTGACCTGCGTCCTGTCGATCAAGGTGCGCGAGCCGCAGTTCGAGGGCCAGACCAAGACCAAGCTGGGTAACTCCGAGGTGCGCGGCGCCGTCGAGCAGGTCGTGAACGAGCGTCTGGCCGCGTATCTCGAGGAGAACCCGCCGGTCGCGAAGATCATCATCGAGAAGGCGCTGCAGGCGGCGCGCGCCCGGCTGGCCGCGCGCAAGGCCCGCGAACTCGTGCGCCGCAAGAACGCGCTCGAGGGCATGGTCCTGCCCGGCAAGCTGGCGGACTGCTCGATCACCGATCCGGCGCTCTGCGAGTTGTACCTGGTCGAGGGTGACAGCGCCGGCGGCAGCGCGAAGCAGGGGCGGCAGCGCAGCTTCCAGGCCATCCTGCCGCTGCGCGGCAAGATCCTCAACGTCGAGAAATCACGCCTCGACAAGATCCTGTCCAACGAGGAGATCCGCACGATCATCGCCGCCATCGGGACCGGCATCGGCGACGACGAGTTCAGCGTCAAGAACGCGCGCTACGGCAAGGTCATCATCATGACGGACGCGGATGTCGACGGCAAACACATCCGCACGCTGCTACTGACCTTCTTCTACCGGCACATGCAGCAGCTCATCTCGGAGGGCATGATCTTCATCGCGCAGCCGCCGCTCTACCGGGTATCGAAGGGCAAGGAGGAGCACTACGCCTACTCGGACGAGGAGCGCGACGCGATCGTCGACCGGCTCGCCCCGAACGGGCGCGAGGGCGGCGGCCGCGGCGTGCACGTGCAGCGCTACAAGGGCCTGGGCGAGATGAACCCGGAGCAGCTGTGGAAGACGACGATGGACCCGGACACGCGCACCATCCTCAAGGTCACGCTGGAGGATGCGGTCGAGGCCAACGAGATCTTCACGACGCTCATGGGTGACGAGGTCGAGCCGCGCCGCGCGTTCATCGAGCGGTACGCGAAGTACGCCACCCTGGACGTCTAGCGGGAGCGAACGGGCAGGGCGCTGCAGGCCTGACCAGGACGACGCCGTTCAGGCGCGCGCCTCGTCGGGTCGCGGTACGGCGAGGGTTCAGAGCCCGAGATCGGCGTAGTCGGGGTTCGTCACGATCTGGCCCTCCGCGTCCACGACCTGGCGATCCCACGGGAAGATGACGGTCGCCGCCGTTTCGAGCGCGAAGTAGTCGGGCCGGTAACCGCCGTGCTTGACCAGGCTGGTGGCGGTGCGGACCTGGTCCGGTCCCACCTGGCGGAGCGCGTTCAGCGCGATGCGCAGCGTTTCGCCGGACGTGCAGATCTCATCCACGACGAGCACGCGCTTGCCCGCGGCTTCGCGCGGCGCGGCCGACAGGATCTTGGGCCGCGCGCGCGTGCGCGTCCCGCCCAGATCACGGCTGATCTTCAGCGAGTAGAAGTCACGACGCAGGATGGACGCGACGACGGCGCCGGGGATGACGCCGGCCTTGGCGATGCCGACGACGATATCGGGGTCGTAGCCGCTGGTGGCCACGCGCACGGCCAGAACGCGGCACAGCTCGCCGAAGAACTCCCAGGACAGCTCCAGGGTTTCGGCCTCGGGCATGCCGCGGGCACGTTTCGGTGTGGTGCCTGGCCGCTTCATTTCGCGCGCTTCCGGACGGGTGAAAGGGATCGCAACATAGCGCGGTGGCCTGCGTGGCGGAAGCCGTCCACGTTCCTGTGACGGGCGCGATCGCCACGGGCTTGACGGTGGCTGCGCGCGCCCGGCATCGTGGTCCGCATGGCGGATGACGCTGCTGCCCGGCTCACCGAAGCGTTCGCAGCCCGCGGGCTGAAAGACGCGCGGGACGCGTACCGCGCTCGGCTGCGCGCGCTTCGGGCGGCGGACCCCGAGGCGTTCGCGCGCGCGACGGCCTTCTACGAGGACCACGTGACGCCCCGCCTGGAGTCGGACGAGGACCCGCTCGAGGTGTGGATCGATTACGGGCGCATGCTGGGCGAGCTCAACGGACCCGGCCGCCTGCTGGCCGTGGACGCATCGGGACGCGCCCGGCCCTACCAGCCGCCGCTGCCGACGGGCACCCTGCTGCTCTTCGTGCCGGACGAGCGGAACGAAGACGTGCTCGCGGCCATGGAGCCGGCCTCGCCGTCCGCGGCGCAACGGGCGACGTACGGGCTGCTCGTCGAGAGGAAGCTCGGGCTGTAGGCGAGGCCGCGCAGCGCGGCCGGCCGTCGGCGCTCAGCCCTTCGCCATCGAGTCGAGGAATTCCTTGTTGACCTTGGTCCGGCGGATGCGATCGAGCAGGAACTCGAGCGCTTCGGCCGGCGGCATGTCGGCCAGGAAGTTGCGCAGCAGGTAGACGCGATTGAGTTCGATCTCGTCGAGCAGCAGTTCTTCCTTGCGGGTGCCGGAGCGGTTGATGTCGATGGCCGGGAAGACGCGCTTGTCGGCGATGTGGCGATCGAGCACGACTTCCATGTTGCCGGTGCCCTTGAACTCTTCGAAGATCACCTCGTCCATGCGCGAGCCCGTCTCGATGAGCGCGGTCGCGATGATCGTGAGTGAGCCGCCCTGATCGATGTTGCGGGCCGCGCCGAAGAAGCGCTTGGGCTTGTGCAGGGCATGCGCGTCGACGCCGCCCGACAGGATCTTGCCGGAGTGCGGGACCGTGACGTTGTAGGCGCGGGCCAGGCGGGTGATCGAGTCGAGCAGGATGACGACATCGCGGCCGTGTTCGACCAGGCGCTTGGCCTTCTCGATCACCATTTCGGCGACCTGGACGTGGCGATCGGCCGGCTCATCGAACGTGGAGGAGATGACCTCGGCGGCCACGTGCTCTTCCATGTCGGTGACCTCCTCGGGCCGCTCGTCGATGAGCAGCACGATGAGGTGGACCTCCGGGTGATTCTCGAGGATCGAGTTGGCGATCTTCTGCATCAGGATCGTCTTGCCCGCCTTGGGCGGAGAGACGATGAGCCCGCGCTGACCCATGCCGATGGGCACGATCAGGTCCATCAGTCGCATGGACAGATCGGCAGCCTGGTTCTCGAGGCGCAGCCGCGCTTCGGGGTAGCGGGGTCGCAGGTTGTCGAACGCGATGCGGTGCTTGGCGCGGTCGGGGTCGTCGCCGTTGACCTGCTCGACCTTGAGGAGGGCCAGATAACGTTCGCCCTCCTTGGGTGGCCGGACCTGGCCGAGGACGGTATCACCGGTGCGCAGGTCGAAGCGTTTGATCTGCGATGGGCTGACGTAGATGTCGTCGGGCCCGTACAGGTAGTTCCAGTCCTGGGACCGGAGGAAGCCGTAGCCTTCGGGCAGGATCTCGAGCACGCCCTCGCCGCGCAGCACGACATCGCTGTCGAGCAGGTTCTGTTCGATCCGGAAGATCAGATCCTGTTTCCTGAGACCGGAGTAGTTGGCGATGTTGAGCTCTTCGGCCATCTCATGGAGCTCGGCAATGGACTTGCTTTTCAGCTCGGCGATGTCCACGGGGTTCTCCGTACGTGCGAGATTGTGACGCGGGGGGTGTGGGCGTGCATGGGTTGATTGCGATTGATCGTTTGCTGTCTGGACGTGTCTTGACGTGTATTGACAAAAAAAGAGAGTTGGCGCGCGGTGCGCCACCGGATTCTCGGCGAGACCAATATTCGTGGTGACGGCGAATTCTAGCGCCCGCGTCGCGACCGGTCAAGGGCCATCCATTCCGCGGTCGCGCTGACCCCCTCCGGTTCGGACCGTCTTCGGTGGTAATTCTCCTGCCTTGACAGCCCTCCGACGGCGGCGGAGTTTGCCGCCGGGCGGATGTTCCGACCCGTCGAACTCGCGGAGGCGCGGATGGCTCGCCACAACCGGGTCGGTCGAGGGACCGATCAGCGCGGCGCGGATTACGTGATCCATTACCAGCCCGACTGGATGCACCGGGTCAAGGTGACGCGCGCGCTGGAGAGCGGACGGCAGTCGACGAAGACGTTGTTCCGCAATCCGGAGAAGAGCCAGCGGCGGCCCGGCCCCAAGGTGAGGACCCGGATCACGTCGAAGAAGGAGAACCTCGACATCGAGATCGGCGTGAACGACCCGCACGGTGTGATCACGCGGATCGTGATCGAAACGGCGCGCCCGGATCGGCCCGTCGACCAGACCGCCATCGTGTTCACGATCGACGATCGACACGGACGTCGCCGGACGCGCAGGGCGCCACCCGCGAATCCGTAGCGACGGGCGGTCGAGCCGGCGGCCCCGCCCGTGATTCAGGAGCCAGGCCTTTGATCCGTCTGGGCGACATCGAGTACAGCAACGGTTTCCCCGTACACGCGCATCTCATCGACGAGGGCCCGCCCCCGGGCGTGGTGCTCGTGCGGGGCACACCCGGAGAACTCAACGCGCAGCTTGCCGCAGGCCTGATCGACGTCGCTCCCTGCTCGAGCATCGAGTTCGCCAGACACGCGGAGGAGTACGCGCTGCTGCCCGACCTGGCGATCGGATCGGACGGCGCCGTGGGCAGCATTGTCCTGGAGAGCACGGTCCCGCCTGCCGAACTGGGCGGCCGCACCGTCGCGGTGCCGACGGCGTCGGCCACATCGGTCGTGCTGCTGCGTGCGCTGCTCGAGGAGCGCGCGGGTATCCGGCCGGTGTATCGGTGGTTCGATCAGAAGCACACGGACCCGCTGGCGGAGGGAACGGCGGCGGCGCTGTGGATCGGAGATGTCGCGCTGCGCCGGCCGGCGCTGCCGGAGCGTGTGCGTCTGGATCTCGGCCAGGCCTGGACCGAATGGACGGGCCTGCCCTTCGTATACGCGCTGTGGCAGGGACGCCGCGATCCCGCGGTGCGCGCCGGGCTGGCGCGTCTGCACGATACCCTGCTCGCTTCACGGGCCTGGTTCGAGACGCATGCCGAACGACTCGCCGGCCGGTATGCAGCGCGCTTCGAGATGCCGGCCGATCGACTGCTGCGTTACTGGCGCTCGCTGCGCTACGACCTCGATGAGCGATTGCTGCAGGGGCTGGACCGGTTCTGGACATTGGCGGTTCGGCTCGGTGAGGCGCCGGCGGTCCCCGAGCCGCTGTGGATCACGCACGACAGCGGATCGCCGCCGGGCGCCGGCGTGGGCGGCTAGACAGTCCGGCACGGGCGCCGGTATGTTGCCACCATGAGGGCGGTCTGGACCACGCCGCTCGCGTCGGTCGGACGCATGGTAATCGACGTCGCGGCCGGCTTCGGGCGGTTCGGCGGTTTCATGGCATCCACCGTTCGCGCGCTGACGGCAGCGGCAACGTGGGGGCGGCTGGTCATCGTCCAGATGACACGGCTCGGCGTGGCGTCGCTGCCGATCGCTCTCTTCATCGCGATGTTCACGGGCATCGTGCTGGCCCTGCAGGCCTCCTACACGTTCACCGGCGCAGTGCCGCTGTACTTCGTGGGCGTGCTCGTCGGCAAGACGATGATCCTCGAACTGGGTCCGGTCCTGACGGGTCTGGCCCTGGCCGGGCGGGTCGGGGCGAACATCGCGGCCGAGATCGGGACGATGCGCGTGACCGAGCAGATCGACGCGCTGGAAACGCTGGCCTACGATCCCATCGCGTATCTCGTCGTGCCCCGGGTCATCGCCGGGATCGTGATGTTTCCGGTCGTGGTCGCGTTCGCAGACGCGATCGGCATCGTGGCCGGCTGGATCACGTCGATCAACCTGCTGGACATGTCGACGCCCGAGTTCATGCGCGGGCTGCGCCTTTTCTTCACGCCGTTCGACATCCAGTACTCCCTGGTGAAGGCTGCCTCGTTCGGGCTGGCCGTCACGTCGGTCGGCTGCTTCTTCGGGTTCCACACGATGGGCGGGGCGGAGGCGGTTGGCCGGTCGACGACGCAGGCCGTCGTCGTCGCCAGCATGCTGATCCTGGTGCTGGACGCGTTCTGGGCGGTGACCCTGCT
Source organism: Longimicrobiales bacterium (assembly GCA_041568755.1). Classification (GTDB taxonomy): domain Bacteria; phylum Gemmatimonadota; class Gemmatimonadetes; order Longimicrobiales; family RSA9; genus JBFFZF01. The sequence continues at coordinate 10,976 of JBFFZF010000112.1, forward strand.
ATGAGCATCGTCCTCGAGGGGTTGAGCAAGGCGTTCGGGCCGAAAGTCGTGCTCGAGAACGTGAACCTGTCCGTCGAGGATGGCGAGACGCTCGCGGTCATTGGCGCATCGGGCGTGGGCAAGTCGGTCCTGCTCAAGATGATCGTGAGACTGCTCGAACCGGACGCGGGCCGCGTCCTGGTGGACGGCGAGGACGTCGGCCAGCTGCGGCGCGAAGCGTTGTACGCGTTGCGCCGGCGCGTGGGTTACGTGTTCCAGTTCGCGGCGCTGTTCGATTCGATGACGATCTACGACAACGTCGCCATGGGCCTGCGCCGGGCCGGGACCATGGATGAAGCGGAGATCCGGGAACGTGTGCTGGAGTGCATCCGGCGCGTCGACATCAGCGGTCTGGAGGGTCGGCTGCCGTCCCAGATCTCGGGCGGCCAGCGCAAGCGGGCCGGGCTGGCGCGCGCCATCGCGACGGGCCCGAAGTACCTGCTCTACGATGAACCGACGTCCGGACTGGATCCGGTCATGACCGCCGTGATCGATGCGTTGATCCTGAAGATGGCGCACGAGCTGCGCGTGACCAGCGTCGTGGTCACGCACGACATGAAGAGCGCGTACAGCGTCGCGGACAGGATTGCGCTGCTGCACCGGGGCCGGATCCGTTTCGTGGGCACGCCGGATGAAATCCGCGCGTCGGACGATCCGGTCGTGCGCGGCTTCATCGAGGGCAGGCCGGAACTCGGACAGGAGGCGGCGTGAAGGGACGTAACGAAGTTGCGGTCGGTGCGACCGTGATCCTGGCGCTCGCGCTCATCGTGTTCGGTACGATCTGGCTGCAGGGCCGCGGCTTCGGCCGCGAAGAGATGATCCTGCAGGCCCGCTTCCGCGAGGTTGGCCAGCTGCTCAACGGCAACCCCGTGAAGGTCAGAGGTGTGCCCATCGGGCGCGTCCAGTCCATCGACCTCGCGCCCGACGGGGGCGGCGTGATCGTCTCGATGCGTGTCCGTGGCAACGTCCAGCTGCCCGAGGACCCCGTCGTGATCCTGTCGCCCGAATCGATGTTCGGCGACTGGCAGGCCGAGATCTCGCCGCGCCGGATCGCGCCGGACTACGACTACGCGGAGGCGCCGGACCCGGCTGTCCTGCCGGGCGCGAGCCTGCCCGACATCTCGCGCCTCACCGCCGTGGCGGACCGGATCGCGCAGAACATGGCGATCCTCTCCGATCGCTTCGAGGTCGCGTTCACGCAGGAGACCGCGGAGAACGTGCGTCGGGCCATCAACAACATCCAGGCGATCAGCCAGCAGCTCACGGACCTGGTCACCAAGCAGCAGCAGGCGATCGACGAGGTGTCGGCCAACCTGCAGGAAACCACCGACGCGCTGGGTCAGGCGGTCGAGACGGTGAACCGCACGTTCGCCGAGATCGAGCAGGCCATCGGTGGCGAGCGGCTGGCCAACATCGTGGGCAACGCGGAGCGCGCGTCGACGCAGATCGATTCGCTCACCCGTGAGCTGCTGACCACGAGCCGGAGCCTGCGCACGGTTTCGTCGACGGCGGATTCGACGCTGCGCGCCATGGGCAGCGTGACCCGCTCGATCGAACGGGGCGAGGGCACGCTCGGGCTGATGCTGCGTGACACGGCGCTGTACTGGAGGTTGGTCGAGAGCAATGCAGAGATCCAGGCGCTGCTCAAGGACATCCGGCAGAATCCGAGGAAGTATTTTACGATTCGGGTGTTTTGAACGGAAACGGACCGCGGGCAGGGGGATGGGGGGTGGTGATGGAGGATGGGGTGACGGATACGGATGGGGTGACGGATACGGATGGGATGACGGATACGGATGGGGTGACGGATCACGGACGCGGATGACGAGTCACGGATACGGACGACCGAATACGGGTCGGGGGGTTTGAGTCAGCGACGGGCGGGCAGACGGAGGCCGCGGGTCGAGCGGAGCGCGGGGGGCGTGGTGTTCCGTCGCGTGGGTGAAGACATCCGGTTCCTGCTGATCCGGGATCCGTACGAGAACTGGGGGCTGCCGAAGGGGCATCTGGAGTCGGCCGAGACGCCCGAGCAGGCGGCGCTGCGTGAGGTCGAGGAGGAGACGGGCCTGGGCGCGCTGCACCTCATCGCCGAGCTGCCGGGCATCGACTGGTACTTCCGCGATCGGGGCCGGCTGGTGCACAAGTTCTGCCGCTTCTTTCTGCTGGAGTCGGTCGAAGGCGAGCCGATCCCGCAGCAGGAGGAGGGTATCTCGGCCTGCCTGTGGTGCACCTACGAGGACGCGATCGCGACCGTGACGTACGACAACGCGCGGGACGTCGTGCGCGCGGCGGGCCGGCAGCTGGGCATGAACGACACGGAGCCGGCACCCTGACCCGGACACGAAAACGATGAGCGAGGAAGGGTCGCGCGAGGGCGTGCGGGAGGCGGAGCCGCCGGCGGCGAGGGCGGTGACGCCTGACTGGCGGTTCCTCTACGGCGCGCTGGTGCTGGCGGCCGCGGCGCTGTTCGCCGTCTCCGTACGATCTACGATCTCCCCCATCCTGGCGTACGGCATCCTGCTTCTGCTGCTGCGCCCATTCGCCGGGACGCGCCGTCATCTGCTGGTCGTCATCGCGGCCAGCATTCTTCTGGGTGTGTGGGTGCTGGAGACGATGGGCGGGCTGCTCGCGCCGTTCATCCTGGCGCTGGCCATCGCGTACATCCTGGACCCGGCCGTGGACGTGCTCGAGAAGCGCATGCCGCGCGGCGTGGCGATCGCGGTGCTCGTGGTGCCGGTCATCGGTCTGATCGCTGTGGCGCTGGTGGTGGCCGCACCCGTGCTCGGCCAGCAGGTCACTTCCCTGGTGGAGCGGCTGCCGGACGCGGCGAGGACGGTGCGCGACTGGCTGGCCGGCATCTCCCGAATCGACGTGCCGCTGCTGCCGGAGTTCGATTTCCTCGATCCGGAGCGGCTGCGCGCGCTGCTCGAGGCCAAGCAGGCGGAGATCCTGGAGGGTGGCCTGGGTGCGCTGCTCGGCGTCGGCCGCGGGTTGACGGTCGTGCTGGCCGTCTTCGGGTACGTCGTGCTGACGCCGATCCTGGTTGTCTACCTGCTGCGCGATTTCGATCGGATCACCGCGCGTGCGGCGACCATGATCCCGCCCGCCCGCCGCGAGGTGTGGCTGGGCTTCCTGACCGAGTACGATGCGCTGCTCTCCCGCTTCCTGCGCGGGCAGGTCCTGGCCGCCGCCATCGTGGGCATTCTCACCGGCGTCGGGCTGTGGATCGTCGGCTTCCCGTACGCGGCGCTCATCGGCGTGATCGCCGGCGTCTTCAACCTGGTCCCCTACCTCGGTCTGATCGCGAGCGTCGTGCCCGTGCTGATCATTGCGCTGCTGAGCGGCGCGGTCGTTGCCTCGCTGATCAAGGCCGGGATCGTGTTCGCCATCGTGCAGTTCATCGACAGTGCCGTCACCGGGCCGCGCATCGTGGGGGAGTCCGTCGGCCTGCACCCGGTCTGGGTCATGCTGGCGCTGTCCGTCGGGAGCTTCTTCTTCGGATTCGTCGGTCTGCTGCTGGCCATGCCCGCGGCCGTCTTCGTCAAGTTGCTGATCCGTGCCGGAATGGCCCGCTATCAGGGTTCCCGGGTATTCCATGGCACCCTCGACACCACGGACCTGCATTGACGACTCCCGAGCGCGTCGACATCACGATCATCGGCGGTGGTCCGACCGGGCTGTTCGCCGCGTTCTACGCGGGTATGCGCGGCGCGTCCTGCCGCATCATCGACTCCCTGCCGGAGCTGGGCGGCCAGCTCAGCGCACTGTATCCGGAGAAGTACATCTTCGATGTGGGCGGGTACCCGCGCATCCTGGCGCGCGAGCTCAGCAACAACCTGATCGAACAGGGCATGCGCTGGGGCGCCGACGTACGACTCGAGGAACAGGTCCGCGAGCTCCAGCCCGATGGCGAGCACTGGGTGCTGACCACGGACCGCGGCGTGTACCCCACGCGCTGCGTGCTCATCGCGGGCGGCAAGGGCGCCTTCGCCGCGCGGCCGCTGGATTGTCCGGGCTACGAGCGACTGCTCGGCCGCGGCGTCGCCCATCACGTGAAGGACCCCACGGTCTACCACGGCACGCGCGTCCTGATCGTGGGCGGGGGCGACTCAGCCGTCGACTGGGTCCTCAACCTGCGCAGCAACGTGCGCCGGCTGATCCTGATCCATCGGCGTGAAGGCTTCCGCGCACACGCACAATCGATGCGTCAGCTGCAGGAAGGTGTGGAGGCCGGCGAGATCGAGCTGCTCACACACCGCGAGGTGCGCGAACTGCATGGCGAGACGACCGTCACCGGCGCCACGATCTTCGACAACCGCACGGGCGAGGAAACGACGTTCGAGGTCGACGCGGTGCTCGCGCTCATCGGCTTCAAGCCCGACCTGGGTCCGATCGCGCGCTGGGGCCTCGAGCTGGACCGGCAGTCCATCCGCGTCAACCACCGCCTCGAGACCAACCTGCCGGGCGTGTACGGGGCTGGCGACATCGTCACCTACGATGGCAAACTCGAGCTGATCGCGACGGGGTTCAGCGAAGCCGCCATGGCCGTGAATCACGCCGTGCACCGCATCAACCCGAAGGCGCGCTACAACCCCGGCCACAGCACCAACCTGAAGATCTTCAGAGAGGCGGACGCCGGCGAAGAGGACTGAGCCCCCGTCCCC
>JBFFZF010000113.1:0-15591 GCA_041568755.1 Longimicrobiales bacterium
CCGCCCAGCATCGGGTTCATGCCGCTCATGAACATGTGGTGGCCCCACACGATCCAGCCCAGGAACCCGATCCCCGCGATCGCCCACACCATGGCGTGGTAGCCGAAGATCGGCTTGCGTGCGCCGTTGGCCAGGATGTCCGACACGAAGCCCATGGCCGGCAGGATCAGGATGTAGACCTCGGGGTGGCCGAAGAACCAGAACAGGTGCTGCCAGAGCAGCGGCTGCCCGCCCGTCGTCGGGTCGTAGAAGTTCGTGCCGATGGTCTGGTCGAAGAACATCAGGATCATCGCGCCGGCCAGGACCGGGATCGCGAGCAGGATCAGGATCGACGTGATGAACAGCGCCCACGTCGACAGCGGCATGCGGAACCAGGTCATGCCGGGTGCGCGCATGTTCACGATCGTCGTGATGTAGTTGACCGAGCCCATGAGCGAGGAGAAGCCCAGGATCGTCAGGCTGAGCGCCCACAGCTGCTGGCCCGTCTTGACTCCGCTGTACACGTCCATCGTGCTGAGCGGCGCGTAGCCGGTCCAGCCCGCGTTGGCCGCGCCGCCCACGACGGCGAAGCTGGCCAGCATCAGGATCCCGGCGGGCAGGGCCGTCCAGAAAGAGGCCATGTTGAGCCGCGGGAAAGCCATGTCGTCGCAGCCGATCTGCAGCGGGATCAGGTAGTTGGCCCAAACGCCGACGAGCAGCGGCATGATCGCGAAGAAGACCATGATCGTGCCGTGCATCGTGACGGCCATGTTGTAGAACTCGGGCAGCATGATGCCCTGGTTGAACATCGTCTCGGGCAGCAGGTTCGCGCCCGGCATGGGCATTTCCGGGTTGGACGGCCACGCCAGCTGCCAGCGCATGGCCATGGCCAGCAGCCCGCCCAGGATCAGGAACGCCAGGCTCATGAAGAGGAACTGGATCCCGATGATCTTGTGATCCGTCGAGAAGATGTACTTCTGCAGGAACGGGATGTCCTCGTGATGCCCTGCGGCGTCGTGCGGCTTCGCGTCGTGTGCCGTGGCAACCGTGCTCATGATTCGATCACCTCTCGGGAGTCGGATCGCGCTCAGTGATGAACGTGCGCCGTGGCCGCCGTTCCGGCGGGGTCCGGCTCGCCGGCAGGCGACGTGCTGCCTCCGGCCGGGGTGCTGCCCGTGGTCGGTGTCGCGGCGACCTGCGTGGTCGAGGCGCCGGCCGCGGCGGCGATCTGCTGCGCGTTCCACGCCTGCCACGCGGCCGCGTCGTGGACGGTCATCGCGCCCTTCATGCGGTAGTGGCCCAGTCCGCACAGCTCGGCGCAGCCGACCGTGAACTCGCCGGTCGCGGTCGCCTCGAACCAGGCCAGGATCTCCATGCCCGGGACGGCGTCCTGCTTGAGCCGCAGCTCGGGCAGGAAGAAGGAGTGGATCACGTCCTCGGACATCAGGGTCAGGTGGATCGTCGCGTTGACGGGCACGTGCAGCTGGTTGCGGACCGTGAAGTCATCCGCGGTGCGCAGGGCGCCATCGGCGCCGGGGTACGTCACGTTCCACTCGAACTGCTTGGCGGTCACAATGACCTCGAGGTCCGGCGGCGGGAACCGGCGCGGATCCTTGATGTCCAGCCACAGGCCGCGGCTGATCACACCGATGTACACGACGATCAGTGCGGTGCCCAGGGTCCACAGGATTTCCAGGCGGCTGTTCCCGTGGGTGTAGCCGGCCTTCTGGCCCGGGCGGCCCCGGTAGCGGAAAACGAACCACAGCAGCAGCGCCTCGACCACGACGAAAGTGATGCCCGTGATCCAGACGATGATGTAGAACATCCGGTCGATGTCGGCGCCGAACGTCGAGATGTTCTGTGGCAGCCGCCAGAACGCATCCATGTCGCCTCCCCAGGCGTAGGGCGGGGCGAGGCCCGGGGTCGCCGGGCCTCGCGCCGGATCGGTTCAGTGAGCCGCGATACGCGTGCGCGACGCGCCGTGATCGTGCGGATCGAGTGGCGCGCCCAGCGGGACGTGCGCGCCGGCCATGCTGGCGCTGTAGTCGAAGCTGACGCTGGCCGTCCCGTTCGGATCGACCGTGATCTGCTGCGTCATGACCCCGTAGCGCTCGTGCCACGCCTCCAGCGTGTACGTGCCGGGCGGCACGTTGCCGATCGTGAAGCTGCCGTCGCCAGCGCTGACCGCGAAGTACGGGTGCGACGTCACGCCCACGTACATCGCCATCCAGCCGTGCACGTCGCACTGCACCGGAATCATGATCTCCGGCTGGCTGAACGTCTGGTTGGAGGTCATGTTCGTGGGCTGGCTGATGTTGAACGTGCGGTTGTTCGTCGGCGCGGCCTTGATGTTGTGCAGCAGGCCGTCACTGTTGCGGAACGTGACCGTCTGCCCGGTCTGCGCGCCGACGACGTGCGGAACGTAGACGCAGCCCTGCTGATCGACCTCGACCGGCGTGGACGGGGCAGGGAAGCTGCCGGTCAGGCCTTCCTTGATGTACACGAACACGTTGGCCAGCTTGCCGCCACTGGCCACGACTTCCTGCGTCGTCGGCGTCGTCGCGTGCTTGGCCGCGCACGACGCTTCTGCGGACATGTCGATGGGCGTGCCGGCCGGCGGTGTACCGGCGAAGTTGATCATGCCCGTGATCGTGCCCGGATTCTCGACGGTCATGGCCGGCGCGGCGGCCGCGCCGCCCTCCGCCGCGCCGCCGGTCTGACCTGCATCGCCGCCGCCGCACGCCGCGAGCGCGGCGACCAGCGTGATGGCCACCAGGGTCCTGGTCGTGGTGCCTCGATCCTGCATCTGTCCTCCCATCGGGGTTCGTGGGTGCTGCCCGTTCAGTTCGTCGTGCCGGACCCGTCCGGTCCGGATTCGCGTTCCCGCTTCTGGGCCCGTCCGACCGCGAACACGCCCAGCCCCGCCGTCAGCAGCATGGCCAGGATCGGCGTCGCGTAGAGGGTCCCGGAAACCGGTTCCGCGAGGTAGATGAAGTACCACGTGCTGATCGCACCGCGCAATCCGTGCTCGGTGTTGTCGCCGTCCCAGGCGAATATGGCCATCGGAATGGACTGGCCGGTCGCGAACGTCAGCGCGTTCGCCGTGTCCTGCGCCGCGAGCGCCCGGCGGAACAGGACGCGCCACTGCCCGTCGGCGAAGCTGGACTCGCCGGTCAGGCCGTTCGTGGCGGGCGAGGGATCCAGGCGACCGGGGCCCCGACCGAGCATCTCCGCCACGGGCTGGCCGCGGCTCTGCCAGCGCCACAGGTAGACCGGATCGCGCGCGCTGCCCATGAAGAAGTAGGGCCGCTCCATCCCGGACGGGATGCGGCGCGGGAACTGCACGACGAGCGCGTCGGGCAGATCCAGCGCAGCGGGCGCGGCCGGGCCGGCCTGGGCGGACGGGCCGGAAGCGGCGGTCGTCGGGTCCGAGACGACGACGACGTCCTCCTTCGGCTCCATCGTCTCCCCGACCAGACGGCGCCACTCGGACCATTCGGGCGCGGGGCTGTTCGACGGGTCCGACCAGGAGACGCGCACGACCAGCTCGTTGCCATCGTGCAGCGCCTGGACCCACACGCCGTCGACCATCGGCGCGAACCAGCGCGGCTTCACGATGATCTGACCGACGAGCGGGATGTAGAAGCGCTCGACCGCGTCCCACGCTTCGTCATCGACGCCGGCCGGCAACGCGCCCTCGACGCGGTCCGCGCGCACGACCTCGCGCACCCGGGGCGTCTCGCCGCCCATCTCCTTCACGTAGTGGGCGAGCGCCCACAGCTGGTCTTCCGTGACCACGCCGGCGGCCAGCGCGTCCGAGTAGGACGGCATGGGTGTGCCGTCGAGGCCGGTGCGGAAGCGGCGGAAGATGTCCTCGACCGTGCCGCCGCCGTTGAAATACCACGGCTCCGTCAGGTCCGCGGGCCGGATCGGGAACCCGTTGTTGTCTTCCTGCGTGGGCGCCGACTGGCCATCGCCGCGGCCGGCCTGGCCGTGGCACTTGAAGCACTCCATCTGCTGGTAGACGCGCGCGCCCTCCTCGAGCGTCTCCGCGTTCATCCGCGTCGGCCGGGAGAACTCCATGAGCTGTGGCTGGTCCGTCTCGAAGAAGCGCGAGAACGTCTTGAGGTACGAGACCAGGTTGTTGCGCTCCTGCGAGCTGAGCGCCGTGCGCCAGCCCGGCATCGCGGTGCCCGGCATGCCGTCATCGATCATGCGCAGGATGTCCGCATCCGTCGGCAGTGAGCCGGACGACGTCGTGCGGATCTGGTAGAGCGCCTGCGTGAAGTCGCGCGGCCGCGGCAGCATGTAGGCCGCCGCCGGTCCCGAGCCTCGCCCGTCCACACCGTGGCAGCCCGCGCACCACTTGTCGTAGACCGGCTTGCCCGGGTGTGCCGCATCCTGGGCGGCGGCGCCGGCGGAGAGGGCGGCCGTGGCGACGAGCGCGCCGAACACCGCGATCCCGGCGCGCATTACGCTCGCGGCACGGCGGCTCCGGGACGGCATTGAACCGCGGAGAGCGCGGAGGCGCATGACCAGGCCGCGTCCCGATGCGGGCGTCCGCGAAGAGGGTTCAACGGATGCCGGCATTACGGACACACATCCCCTCTCCCCACTCGCCATGCCCATTCCCACATCCCACTCCCGTTCTTCGATCCGTTCCCCATCCCCCATCCCCAGAACCGATCCCCATTCCCGCCGTCGCGTCATCATTGGTGGCCCCCTTCCTCGCCTGCTTCTTCCCAGGTGCGCGGGTGCCACCCGGTCTGTTCGTAGAGGAAGAGGATGACGGCCCAGATCTCGTCTTCGGTCAGGAAGTCCTCCCATGCGGGCATTGCGGAGTTCCACGGTGTGCCCTCGCGCGGCAGGCCCACGCCGCCCTTCGCGATGCGCCAGAAGACGAAGCTCTCGGTGAGCTGCGCGATCGTGCCGTTGTCCTGGAAGCTGAGCGGGACGGGGTTGAAGCCCTGCGCGTAGTGGCCCTTGCCATCGAGGTAGTCACCGTGGCAGGGCATGCAGTTCTGGTAGTAGACGCGCAGGCCTTCCTGGTAGTGCTCCTCGATCGAGCCACGCGAGCGCAGCGGGTTCTCCAGCCCGGTCAGCGTCATCTGCCGGCCCTGGAACGAGATCTGGCTGGGCGGCGCCGGGTGGATCGAGCGCAGCGACGGCGGCGCCTCGACGCGCGGGCGGACGCGACCGAACGTGACGAAGCCGACGAGGACCGGGATCAGGACGAGCAGCGCGAGGCGCACGAGTTTCTTGTCCGGGTCGACCATCGCCGCGCGGATCGGCTGCTTGAAAAGCTTCCAGCGCTTCTCGTCGGCGCTCACGTAGAGCAGGATGCCGACGAGCACCGTGATGAAGAACTGCATCACGACGCTGTTCGGCGCGGGCGCACTGCGCATGCCGAGCAACGGCGGGATCCAGCCGATGCCGAACTCGAGCAGCAGCCAGGCGATGAAGAGGAGCAGGATCGCCTGCCAGAACGGGTGCCGGAGAAATCTCATGTCCGACCTCCTATCGCTGACTGCTCAGGAATCTCACGACCGCTTCGAGCTGTGCCGCACTGAACTGCTGGCCGAAAGTGGCCGGCATGGTGCCGGCCATCGCCTCGTAGCCCTGGGCGGTGTCCGCGTTGGGCTCGAGGATGCCGCGCCGGATCTGGTCCGCGCTCAGGCGTCCGCCCATCCCGTCGAACGCCGGGCCGATCGGTCCGCCTTCCTCGCCCAGCTTGTGGCACACGAAGCACGTGCCGGCGCGCAACAGTTCGACAGGATCGAGCGAGCCGCCCGCGAGCGCCGCGCCGCCGCCGCCGCCGGCCGGCGCGCCACCGCCGGCCGCGCCGCCCTCATCACCGGATGCTGCCACGTCCTGGCCCGTCACCGTGACCTCGCCGCCCAGGCTCTGCAGGTACGCGACGAGCGACCAGATCTGCGCGCCGGACAGCGTGCGCCGCATGTCCGTCATGATGGGATCGTAGCCGGCGACGACGTACGCGCCCGGCTCGATCAGCGCCTTGTGCAGGTAGGTCTTGCAGTCCTCGCCGCTCACGCGGGACGAGCAGCGTGCGCCGATCGCGCCCGTGCCGCCTTCGTCGGTGAGCAGGTTCGGTGCGCGCGTTCCCAGCCCGTGACAGGCCGTGCACCCGCCCGCACCGGCGTACAATTGCTCGCCGGCCGCGACCAGCTGCTCCGGCGTGACGTTCGCCCCGAACGTCAGCTCTTCCGGGACCTCGGACTGGACCTGCGGGATCGCGTTCGCGAGCAGCGTATAGAACGCGACCGTGCCCAGCACGACGAGCAGCACTTTCAGATTGGCCATCGCGATCCTCGCTCAGTCGCCGTGGGCGGGCGCCAGCCCCGCCGTGCCGGGTACGGGTTTCATGGCCGGCGCGCTGGCCAGCACGGGCTTCTCGACCAGTCCGCCCAGCCAGAAGATGAAGGCGATCATGCCCAGGAAGATGAGTACGCACGAGCTGATCACGACCGCCGCATAGCCCAGGGCAGGCGTCGCGGCCCACGGGCTCGTGTCGCGCATGACCTCCCAGATGTGCCAGTGCTGGCGGATGCCGCTGCGCGCGAAGCCCATCAGTCCCATCAGCCAGGTGAAGGTCACGACCAGGATGAAGAGCGCGTACTGCGAGCGTGGCGGCATCTCGCCCCAGCGGATCTCGCCGTACGACTTCGCGCCGCGCGAGATCATGACATCGATGGCCGTGACGATCACGATCGTGATCAGGACCGCGCCGACCTGGTAGACGCTGAAGCCGATGCGTACGATCGCCGAGACGAAGTAGCCGTACACGCCGTAGAACACGACGACGGCCGCGGCGAGTCCCATCGTGATCCCCTGGATCAGCGTGCCGCGGCCTGCCCAGGCGACGACCGGCGCCTTGTTCGCGCGTCGATACATCAGGAACGACAGGAACGTCGTCAGGATCATCAGGTTCACGGCCGTGTTCTTCGCGCTCATCACGCCCAGCACGCCCAGGAACGGGTGGTGCGTCCCGCCCATCTGCGCCAGCTCGTCGCGGTTCGCGATCATCGTGTGCGGTGTGGCCCACACGATCACGCCCAGCACGAGGATCAGCATCATCCACTTCGTGTAGGGCACGAACCGTTCGCCGCCCGGGATGCGGCCCAGGCCGATCCACAGGTAGTAGTTGGCCGCCAGGAACAGCACACCGATCAGGAACGCCTGGATGATCCACAGCCAGCTCATGAACCCGCCCATCATCGTGATGCCCATGGACTGGTTGTACTCGTAGATCTCGCGGCCCAGCCAGTAGCCGGCGAAGGGCAGGATGAGCAGTGCGCTGATCGCGATGAAGTTGCCGATGTAGCCCATCCAGTCGTAGTGGGCGCGCTCCTCATCGCTCTGTGCGTTGAGGAAGCGGACCGCGGCGTAGCCGGCCGCGATCGCGCCGCCGAACACGACGTTCGCGATGACCCTGTGGATGTTGATCGGCATCCACGTCGCATTCGCGATCGCGCTCCACAGCTGGACCATACCGGGCGCGGTGTCCGGCGTGACCTCGGCCGGCGGGCTCATCATGTAGCTGAGCCACGAGTCGGCGATGAACATCACGATGGTGCCGAACACGTTGAGCAGGATGCCCAGCCCGAGATGCATGAGCTTGGCCGTGCCCTTCTTCCAGCGGTCCCAGCCGTAGTAGTACAGGTAGAGTGTGAACGACTCGACGAAGAACAGGCCGACGTAGATCCAGATCGAGACCTCGAAGATCTCGGACAGGTGGTTCCAGAAGCGCGGGTAGAGCGTGATCAGGAACATCGTCAGGATCGCGCCCCAGATCGCCGTCGCGCTGTAGGCGATGAGCAGCAGCCGGACGAACTCCTTGGACAGCTTGTCGTACTTCTCGTCCTTCGTCGCGATGCCGATGGCCTCGACGACGACCGCGAACATGGGCACGCCGAGCACGAAGGCGGCGAACATCAGGTGGACCTGCGCCGCGACCCACACTGCGGCGCGGTTGCCGATGATCGGGAAGTCGCCGTACTCGCGGACGCCCGCGGCCGCCTCCTGGGCCAGGGCCGGGTCGGCCGTGAGGAGCGCGAGGATGCCCAGCCCGACGGCCGTGCCGATCAGGCGGATCGCGTGCCTGCCGATACGATTCATGCCCACCCGTTCACCGGTTCAGGACCTGGGGGTGCGCCACCAGAGGACCAGCAGGACGATGCCGGCGCCCGCCATCGCGGCCGCGAGCAGCGTCGAGTCCCGCCACATCATCCACGCCATGCCGGTCGTGCCCGGATAGAACAGGAACGTCAGGCCGAGCAGCGTGATGCCGGACGCGAGGAACACGTTCCGGCGGCGCAGGTTGTCCGAGCCCACGTGCATTCTCACGTCATTCGGCGCCGCTGCCCGCGCGGTCGCGCAGGAAGAACGGCAGCCGTCGCGAAAAATCGACGGGCATGGCCCGCCGCACCTCGTCGATGACCTCGGGCGTGACCGCGGTGTAGCCCCGCTCGCGCGCGAAGCGCTCGACGCGTTCCATCACCACGTTGCGCACGAAGCCCGGTACCCTCGCCATCCGCTGCCTCGCCTCGTCCGACCACGGCATGGCTTCTGCCGCCGCCGGCCCGCCGTAGGTCACGGCGCGCGGCTCGATGACCGCACGGTCGCCCGGCGGCTCGTACGCGCACGACGCGTCTTCCGCCAGAACATCGCCCGACGCCGCGAAGGCGCGGGCGCGGCAGCCGCCGCAGATCGCGCGGTACTCGCACGCGCCGCATTTGCCGCCCGCCTCGCCCGAACGGAGCGCTGCGAACAGCGGCGAGCCGTGCCAGACCTCGGCGAACGACTGCGCGCGCAGATCGCCGGCCACGGCCGGCATGTACGGGCACGGCGTGAGCTTGCCCTCTGGCGTGATACGGCAGTAGTGCACGCCGCACGGGCAGCGCGTGCCGTACTGCAGCAGCGGCGAGTCGGGGTCACGCTCCCACGCGTGCCGCATGATCTGCGGCTGGCATTTCGAGCGGACCATCATGCGGCCGCGGTACGTCTCGCCCAGCTCGACCAGCTCGCGCAGCACCTCGTCGTTCTCCGCCGGGGCCAGGCCGTGCATGCCATCGCCGCGACCGGTCGCGACCAGGAAGTAGACGTTGAACGACACCGCGCCCTCGGCCGCCGCGCGCGCCGCGATCGCGCCGATCTCGTGGCGGTTGTCGCCGGTGACCGTCGTCTGCACGACGAAATCGAGGCGCTCCTCGCGCAGGCGGGCTACGGCCGCGAGCGTGTCGTCGAGCGCGCCCGTGCCGTGCCGGAAGCGGTCGTGGTAGCGGGGCTCGAGCGAATCGATGCTGACCGCGACGCCGGTCACGCCCGCGTCCTTGAGCGAGCGGATGCGCTCGCGCGTGAGGCGCGTCCCGTTGGTCCCGACGACGACAGTCGCGCCGCCCGCCGACGCGTGACGCGCGATGTCCTCGAGGTCATCGCGCAGCAGCGGCTCCCCGCCCGACAGGATGAACATGGGCGCCGGGCTGAGCGCGAGGATCTCGTCGGTGATGCGGCGGCACTCGTCGGTGGTCAGCTCGTGGCTGGAAGTGTGCCACGAGCCGGCCGAGATGTAGCAGTGCGCGCACGCCAGGTTGCAGCGGCGGGTCAGGTTCCAGGCCACGACATGCGGGACCGCCGCGTCCGCACGGACCGCCGCCGCTGCCGCCGCCGCGGAGTCCGCCCGGGCCGCGAAGCCGGGGCCGATCGCGGCGACATCGCGCAGCAGCGGCAGGGCGTGGCTCACCCCGCCTCCACCGCACAAACCGGACGCTCGGTGCCGCGTGCGGCGCGGTTCAATGCGCTTCGCTCCCGCCGTTGCCGGTCTGCATGAACTGTTCGATCGCCGCGCGCGCGTCGGCGGGCGTGGTCGTGCGCAGATCGACCGGACAGTCGGCCGCCCTCTCCGCGACGTCGCGGATCGGGCAGCGCGTGATGCCCTGCGCCTTCGCCTCCTCGATGAACCGGCGCATCTCCTCGGACAGGCCGTCGACGCCTTCCGCCGCGGCCTGGATCTGCTTGGTCTGCAGCTCGCGGAACATCACGAGCATCGTGTCCACGTCGAATTCGTCGGCCTCGATCATGGCCTGCTTGTTCTCATCCATCACGCGCGTCGTGACGCGCCACATGGCGTGCTCCCGCGCGAAGCGCTCGACCGTGTTGCGCGCCAGCGGCCGCGCGATCAGCGGGACCGCGCGCAGCCGGTCGTACGCCTCCGAAGTCCACACGACCGGGTCCGCCGCCGTGCGGGCGCGCACCTGCGTGTGCCCCGTGTACGGACACTTCACCGCGATCGTGGCCTCCACCGGCTCCGCATCCGCGTCCGAGCCCTCGACGACGGTGCGCTTCATCGCCTGCTCGGCCTTCACCTCCGCCAGCGCCAGCTCCTCCGCCGTGCCGATCCCCATGATCAGCTGCATGTGCGTCGGCAGCAGCTTGCGGATGGCCTCGTCGAGCCGCTCATTGGTGACCGTAGGGAGCGCCTGGAATCCGTTCCCGCCGTTCCCGCTCACCCCTTCCCCCTCCCCCCTTTCCCCGGAACTCTCCCTCTCCCTCTCCCTTTCCGTTTCCGCATACGTGCCATTGGCCCCGGGCCCGTAATTATCCAGAACGAACTCCTCGACGGCCTTGCGCGCGATACCCAGCGCGAAGGGCGGCACGCGCAGGATGCGGACTTCCGCTTCCGGCGCCCACTCGAGCCCGGAGAAGCCGTCCTCCTCGATCCACGGGATCTCGTCCGGCCGCACATCGGTGGTGCCGACCAGCAGGACGTTCGCGTCCGTCATGCGCACCAGGTTGTCGGCCTGCGAGCCCAGGTCGGTGCCCTCGATGCGGTGGCCGCCGTGGCGGGCCAGGATGAGCAGCGAGGGCTGGATCTCCTCGCACCACTGCTGGATGCACTGGAACGGCTTGCCGATCAGGATCTGCGTCTCCATCTCGACATCGGCGTAGCCGGCTTCGTGCATGACCTGGGCGCGGCGCAGGTTGGCCTGGCAGAGTTTGAGCAGGCCGCGGTCGATGATGTTGTTGTGCAGCTCTTCCTGCTCCTCGAACTTGAAGACCTTCGAGGCCTGGACGGAGAGGACGTCCTTGATGTTGCCGAACACGACGTGGTGGTACTCGACGTCGAACGCCGAGCAGACGTAGAGCTTCGCGCCGTACTCGCGCGCCAGGTCGAGCGCAATGCGCATGGCCTTGTAGGAGTACGACGAGCCGTCGATGCAGACCATCCAGCGGCCGCCCGCGAGCGGGCGGTCGTTGCGCACGATGAGCGCGTCCTTCTCGATCTTGCGCAGCACGCGCGACACGACGCCGCCCAGCTGGGACGTGGGTTGCCGCCCGATGCCGTGCGCGCCGATGCACATGAGGTCGTAGCTCCGGCCGCTCGTGCCGGCCAGCTTCTCCTCCTGCTCCTCTTCCTCCGCGATCAGGCGCCCATCCTCGCCGATGCGCACATCGCCGCGCGTGATCGCGCCGCCGTCGTACTTGTCCGCGATGTTCGGATCGAAGCCGATCAGGCTGGGCAGCCGCCCGCCGCCGCGGTTCACCTCGTTGATGATCTCCTCGTAGTTGATGCCCTCGAGCAGCTGGCGCGTGAAGGGCACGCCGGCCGTCTCACAGAGGCGAGCCGTCTGATCCAGGAACGAGTCGGAGATCAGCTGCAGGCCCTTCTCGATCAGCTTGTCGTGGATCTTGCGTTGCCGCTTGATCTCTTCCGGCGTCTGGAACTGCGCCGGCAGGCCGGTCTCGAGCTGACGGAACCGGACATCGTGCAGCCGGGCCGCGTACACGTGGTTGCCCGTGATCGAACCGCCGGATCGGGCGCAGATCTCAATCGCGCGCGCGACCGCGGCATGGCTCTCCGTGGAGTTGTCGACGGGGACGAAGATCTCGCGATACATGACACCTCGGCTCGGGGGATCCGCAACGCAACGACGTCCTGGACGAAACTCAGACGACCTGAGACTTCTCCAATAAACCTGCAAGAGCGGCCCCGGGGGCCGCCCGGACGTGTTCCACGACCTTGCGGACGCCCCTGCCGGTCGCCGGGTGGGTCTCGGGCGGAGAGGCGAGCGCCTTCGCATTCGTGCGGTCGGCCCGCAGCGGAGCCGTCCGGGCGAAGGCGCGGCAACAATACCGGCCGGTCGGGCGGGGTGTCAAGACCGATTTTCGCGCGTTCCGGAGTGCGTACGAACACGAGCGTCGCGCAGTCGAGCGGAGTTTTCCAGCACACGGCGACCGCATGCCGCGTCCGGCATCAGGCGTTGCGGGCCGCGCCGGCGAGTGTGGAAAGAAGTCGCTGCGCGAGCGCGACGGTCAGGATGACGGCCGTCGCCGCGATGACGAGGCTGGAGGCGAGCAGGGGCGCGGCATCGGGTGCGGGCACGCCCGCCGTCACGGCGCTGAGCGCATCGTGCAGGGGCCGGAACGGCGCGAAACGCTCGAGGGTCGCGCCGATGGAGCCGGGCGAGGGCGTGCGGAACACGCCGGAGGCGTGCAGCAGGAGCAGCGTCGCGACGGCGGCGAACAGCGCGCCCTCGGCAACGGACCGTGCCAGCGCGGCGATCCAGGTGCCGAGCAGGTTGCCGAACAGCAGCGCGGCGGCGGAGACGAGCCAGAGCGCGGGCAGGTGCGCCCACGCTCGTGCGGCCAGTGCGATGAGCAGCATGGCGGGCGTGAGCTGGACGGCGTCCAGGAAAGCGCCGGCCAGGGCACGGCCCACGAGGTGATCGTGCGCGTCGAGGGCTGTGCCGGCCAGACGGGCGAGCCAGCCGCGCTCCGCATCCCGGAGCAGCGGGATCGCGGCGCCGAACGTGCCGAACAGCGCGAACAGGACGGCGAACACGGCGGCGGCGTGCCAGGGCGGCGCGGCGCCCCATGCGATCGGCGCGACGAGCACGAGCGGGACCAGCACGTTGATCGCGAACAGCCGGCGCCGGGCACGCGCGCGCCGCAGCTCATGGGCCGCGATCAGCCAGGCGCCGCTCACGGGCGGCGACGGCGCGGGGTCTTCGCCGCGGCGGGAGGCGAGCCGGCCGCTGGCGCGAGATCTGCCCCGGTCAGGTCGCGGAACACGTCGGTGAGGTCGGGCTCTCTCACGCGCAGCGCGCGGATGCGGGCGCCGGCCTCGACGAGCGCCGCGCAGATGGCCGGCAGTGTGGCCGTGCCATCGGGCGTGCGGATCTCGCAACCGTCGGGCCGCAGCACCGCCGTCGTGCCGATGGGGAACACGATCCCGTCCGGCACGGTGTCGAGCGTGACGTCGATCCGCGTCGCGCCGCGCACGCGCGCGAGCAGCGCGTCCGGCGCGTCATCGGCCACCTTGCGGCCCTCGTGCAGGAAGACGATCCGCGTCGCCACGGGAATCAACCCGTGCAGGTCGTTCGTCGCCACGACGATGGCCGCGCCCGCGCGGGCGCGCGCCGCGAGCATCTCGCGCAGGGCGGCGAGGCCGGCCGTGTCCAGGCCGATCGTCGGCTCGTCGAGCAGCACGAGGGCCGGGTCGTGGGCCAGAGCTTCGCTGAGCTGCAGGCGGCGGCGCATGCCGAAGGACCAGGCGCCGCAGGCCACATGCGCATCGCCGGAAAGCCCGAAGGTCGCGAAGATCGCATCCACGCGGGCGGCCGCCTCGCGCGCGCCCAGCCCGTGCGCCCGCGCGAACAGCAGCGCATTCTCCCGCCCGGTCAACTCGTCGGCGTGCGCCGGCTCATCGACGCCCACGCCCAAGCGCGCGCGCCCGGCGCCACGCAGCCTGTGCGCCGGTCGGCCCAGCACGGCGACCCGGCCGCTCGACGGCACGAGTGCGCCAGTCAGCAGGCCGAGCAGCGTACTCTTGCCCGCGCCGTTCGGGCCGATGATGGCCACGACATCGCCGGCGCGGACGTCCAGATCGACCCCATCGACGCCGCGCCGGCCCGAGTCGTACACGTACCCGACCTGCTCGAGCCGGACGATGGGTTGTGCGGTCGGGACGTGGACGTGCGTCACACGTCGAACGCGGCGCGCGCCAGCATCCACAGGTTGACCAGCACGACGAACAGCGCGACGAGGTAGAACGACGATGGGATCGTCGCGGACGGGGCGGGGAAGAACGCGCCGCCGATCAGTGCGGGCAGCCGGAGCGAGTGCAGCAGCCAGATCAGCTGCGCGAAGCGCGCATGCTGCCAGCGCCAGAGTCCCCACACCACGAACGCCGTGATCGCGGCACCCATGCCCAGCCACAGCGCAGCCGGTCCGCGCGTCGACGGCAGCAGGTCCTGCTGCCAGAGGACCCAGACGGAGAACTCGTAGAGCAGGCCGACGTGCAGGTAGACGATCGCGGCCTGGCGAAATTTTCGCGCGCGTGCCTCCGGCCACCTCGGCGCGGCGCCAGTCTGTGTCACGGCAGACTCCGTCGCGCGGGCCGGGGACGCGTCACATGCCCTCGAGGCCGAGCTCGGACCGGGCGCGATCCATGATCTCGGGCGTCATTGTGGCGATGCCCCGCTCGGCGGCCCAGTCGGCGTAGATGCGCTTGACCATGCCGCGCACGAAAGACGGCACGCGCTGCAGCCGCTCGACCGCTTCGCGGTCCCACTGCACCGCACCCGGCGTCAGGCCCGGGCCGGCCTCGAACGCATCGCCACGCCCGCCGTCCAGTCCCGCGCGGGTCTGCTCGAGCGGCTGCTCCGGTACCGTGCGGCCGCCGATCTTCACGCCCAGGCTGCTGACCAGCTGTGTTTCCATCGGGTTCGTCAGCATGGCCATCTCGCGTCCGCACGCGTCGCACACGAACACCGCGGCCAGCGTGCCATCGCCCGGGATCTGGCGCTCGGCGAAGCGCATCACGCTGTCGCAGCCCACGCACAGGAACTTCATGCGGCCTCTCCGGGCAGCGCGGCCTCGACGCGCGCGGCGAGCGTCTCGATCGCCCGCGCGGCAGCGCTGTCGGGTTCGACCAGGACCCACGGCTCGCCCCGGTCCGTATGGTGCGCCAGCCGCGCGTCGTAGGGCACGTCGGTCCAGATGGGCAGGCCGGTCTCGGCGGCGAGGGCGCGCGCGCCATCCGTTTCGACCGGGTCCGCACGGCCCGTCATGTTCGCGACGATGCCGATCGTGTCGAGCCCGGCCTCCTCGAGCAGACGCGCGGATTTGGCCACGACGAAGCGAGCGATCTCGGCTGGCGTCGTGACCAGCAGGGCCTGGTGCGGCCGGACCAGCTCGAGCAGGCGCGCGATGCGGTCGGTGCCCGGCGGCACGTCGACCACGAGCACATCCAGCTCGCCCCACGCGATATCGGCGAAGAACTCGCGCAGCGTGCCGGCTTCGGCCAGGCCGTGCCAGACGAAGCCATCGCCGGCGGGCCCGCGCCAGCGCAGCGGCGTATCCGCCTCGTCCTGGAGCAGCTCCATCGACATGACGCGCACATCCCCGGCCCCGACGGGCGGGACCACGCCGTCGGCGGCGTCGCCCAGGCGCTGGCCGGTGACGCCCAGCATGTGGCCGAGCGAGGGGCCGTTGAGGTCGGCATCGAGCGCGCCCACGCGCAAGCCACGCCGCGCCAGCGCGGCGGCGAGGTTGGCGGCGATGGCGCTCTTGCCGACGCCGCCCTTGCCGCTC
>JBFFZF010000114.1:0-15547 GCA_041568755.1 Longimicrobiales bacterium
ACGCCGCGTACTACGAGCGCGTGGTCACGGCCGCGCGCGCGCTGCCGGGCGTGACCGGGGCAGGGATGGTGGCGCACCTGCCGCTCAACCACGAGACGCATGGCATCGGTTTCCTGCTCCCGGGCCAGACGACGGAACCGGATCGCGCACCGGGCGCCCAACTGTTCCGCGTTTCGCCGGGCTACTTCGATGCGATGCGCATTCGTGTGGCCGCAGGTCGAGGCATCGAAGGCATCGATGTCGACGGTGCGGAGGACGTCGTCGTCGTGAACCGCGCGCTGGCCGACCGCCATCTCGGCGGCGACGCGGTGGGCCGCACCCTGCTGCTCACGGACGGGGAACCGACGCGATCCGCACGCGTCGTGGGCGTGGTCGACGACGTGCAGCACTCGAGCATCACCGAGCCGCCGGGCCCGCAGATCTACCTGGCGCTGGGCCAGTCACCGGCGCGGCGCCGGTTCCTCGTGGTGCGCACGGACGCGAGCGGTGGTGCGGCGGGGGCCCTGCGCACGGCGGTCGGTGGCATCGACCCGGACGTGCCGGCCAACCGGCTGCGGCCGATGACCGACCTGGTGACGGAGCACGTCGGCCCGTTCGCGGCGATGTCGATGGTGCTCGCCGTCTTCGGTGGCTTCGCGCTGCTGCTCGCGTCGATCGGATTGTACGGGCTGATCGCCTACTCCGTGTCGCAGCGGCGCGCCGAGTTCGGCGTGCGCCTGGCGTTGGGCGCCGAGCCACGCGATCTGTTGCGCGGCGTCGTCCGCGACGGCGTCCGGCTGGCCGGCTTCGGGATCGGGGCCGGACTGCTGCTCGCCCTGCTGGCTGGCAACGTGTTCGCCGCGCTGCTGTTCGGCGTCCCGGCCCGCGACCCGGTCACGCTCGGCGTGGCCGTTCTGGTCTTCCTGCTCGCGGCGCTCGCAGCCACGGTCGTGCCGGCGACGCGGATCAGTCGGGCCGACCCCGTTCGCGCGCTGCGCGCCGAGTAGCCGAGCAGGGGCCGCCGCGGCGCGTGGCGGGCCGGGGGACCGGCGCTCGGCCGGCGCGGCCCGGCCGCCGTTGGCACGGCCCGTGACCGACCGGGCCGTTGCGCGAGCGCGTTCGAGCCGACAAGATGCGGATCCGTACGGATCCCGTGTTGCCGGGCAGGCCGATCATGCTGGATGCCATTCGCAAGTTCTTCTCCCGCCGCATGCAGCCGCAGGACGCGAGCGCGGCTGCGCCCGAAGCCGCGAACGTGGACGAGCCGCGCCGGCTCCACATCGCCGCATGCGCACTGCTCCTCGAGCTGGCGCACGCCGACGAAGAGTTCACACGCGGTGAGCTGGCGCACATCGAGGCGGTCGTGCGCCGGCACCTCGACGTCGACGAGGACGCGGCGCTCGAGCTCATCGAACTGGCCGACCGCGAGCGCCGCGAGGCCATCGATCTGTACCAGTTCACTTCGCTGATCCGCGAGAACTACGACCTGGGCCAGAAGACGCTGCTCGCGGAGATCATGTGGGGTGTCGTGCTCGCGGACGGAAACATCGAAAAGCACGAAGGCCATTTGCTGCGCAAGATCGCCAGCCTGCTCGACCTGGAGCCGGGTTACCTGGCGCAGGCGCGCAAGCGCGCGGCCGGCGACTGAAGCGGGCGGCGCGGATCACTGGCCGGCTCCGGCCTCAGGCCGGACCGGGCTCATCGCGGCGACCGGCTCAGTTCGCGAGGGCGTCCGCGCCGACGGCCCGGAACGATGCGAGCGGTAGCGGCGCGCCGAAGTAATCCGTGGCCGGCAACGGTGCGTTGACGGGGCGCAGGTCGTAGCCGGCCCCCGGCATCGTGCTGGACGCCTGCAACGCGTATGCGGCCGGCTGCTGACCGACGACGCGGCCGGACAGGGTGCCGCCCGTGCCGGGCGCGGCGAGGCGAGGATCGACGTCCGTCCCGCTGTTCTTCTCTTTGCCCGTCGCGCGGAACGCAGACAGGCTGCGGTACGTGGCGCCGGCCCATAGCACTTCCCATGCGCCGCCCGCCGTCCAGTAGTTGTTGCCCGCCACGGTGTACCCGGTCGAGCCCAGGTTGCGGATCAACCAGGCCCCGTTCCTGGCCACGAAGATGTTGTTGGCGATGCGCACGCCGCCGGACGCGGTCGCGTGCAGGTACAGGGCCGAGCCTCGCCACGCGCCCGAGTTGTCCGTGAAGACCGTGTTGTTGATGATCCAGCCCGAGGTCAGACTCGTGCCCGACGCGCTGCCCAGCCGGATGGATCCGCCCTGGTTGAGGCCCATCCCGTCACGCTCACTGATGTTGAAGCGGATGACGTTGTTGGACCATGGGCCGACGCCTGCGTACTGATAGGCCAGGAAGCCGGAACCCTGGTTGTCGTGCGCGTAGTTGTACTCGAGGACGCAGTCCTGCGAACCGCCGTCCAGATCGAAACCGCCGCCATCGATCCGCGCCGTGCGGTTGCCCCATGCCTCGTTGTAGCGGATGGTCACGCGCGTCGACTCCCACGTCCAGATGCCCACGGGGCCGGCGGTCACGTGGTCATTGTCCGCGCCGTTGTTCCATGCGCGCGAGCGCTCGATCAGCCCGTCGATGACCTGCCCGATCTGAATGCCGTTGCCGCTGCCATACGTGTAGCCTCGCCGGCCCGGATGATCGTGCGAGTCGGTGTTCGTGATGGTAATCCGCTGGATCGCGCCGCGCCGGTCGCCCTGGACCGCGAGCCCGTTCACCGACGCGGACAGGTCCAGCCCATCGACCAGCACGTCGGTGAGCGTGCTGCCCCCGTACGAGCCGATCCACAGCGCGTGCGATCCGCAGCCGGTGATCTTCATGCCGCGCAGCACCACGTTGCGGTACGTCGCGCCCGTCGAGTAATAGAAGAGGACGCACTCCGTCGTGTGGACGGTCCGGCCCGGCGCCGTCACATCGAGGGTCCGGATCTCGACGCCGCTCACATTCACGGCATCGATGGCTTTCTCGTTCGCGCCGGGCACGATGGTCGCACCGTTGCCGCGCAGTACGATGGGGACGGTGGCCGTGCCCTTCGACGCGGCGCCCAGCGAGAGGCGGCCGGAGAACACGCCGCGGAACAGGATCGTATCGCCGGGCAGGAACCGGCCCCTGCTCCACTCGCTCGAGACCTTGCCCAGGGTCTTCCACGCCTGGGTCACCGACGTGCCGCTCTTCGCGTCGTTGCCCGTGCTGGCCTCCACGTAGAACTTGCGTCCGCCCGTCGCGTTCACGCCGAATGCGGGCGCGCCGTCGTCCGGCGCGAACGGCGATTCGGTGCAGGCGGCGACCAGCAGGACCAGGCCGAGGGCGATTCGGACCCGCACGATGGAACGCGTGCCTGGCGCTCCGCTCCGTCGGGCGCACACGACAGGCTGTCCGGTCATCGTCACCGCAGTGCCGGTCTTTCCTGCGTTACATCCACGGCTCGTCGGCGGACGGGCCGTAGATCGAAGGTACCTTGCCGTCCGCCATGCGCAGGTAGATGGAGAACTGGCCGCGGTGATGGATCTGGTCGTGCAGCAGGAACCACAGGAACTGCGGCTTGGGAATGTCGCCCATCTGTTTCGGCCCGGTGAAGAAGCGGACCGTGCCGGACAGGTCCGACGCCCGCAGGGCCGTCAGGAAGTCACTGCCCGCTTTCTCGAAGGCGAGGATCGCTTCGTCGAGCGAGTCCGGCGCCGGCGGCAGTCCGCCCGACAGATCGAGCTTGTCGTGGATCGCCGCCGTGCCGAGCATCTGCTCCATGGCGAACAGCCACGCCAGCTCACGAGCGTTCTTGCACTTGGCGTGCGGCCGCAGCTCGCTCTTGTCGGCCGGATAGGCCTTCAGAACCTTGAGCGTGGTGGCCAGCTCGTTCTCGTAGGCGTTGATGAGCGCCTGTCTCGCGCTTTCGGACGCGCCGTTCGTGGCCATCGGGGCCCTCCTGTCTCGGAACGGAAAACCGGGCGCACAATCTGGCGAGGCCGGAGCCGGTCGGCCAGAACCCCGGCAGCGGCGTTCAGCGCGCTCCGGCGGTGGGACGCAGCGCCCCCAGGGCGGAAAAGGCGTCCCGGGCGGCGGCCCGACCGCCCGGCAACGCCAGGAAGCCGATCGCGTAGACCGCGCCGAAAAGCAGGAGGCGCACGAGCACGTCGACGGCGAGCGGGGCCATGCGTGGCAGCCCGCCGCCCGCCGCATGGAGCAGCGCCGCGGCCACGACGGAGGCCACGACGGGGCGCCAGACCGTGGCCATGTAATCGCGCGGTCGTAGCGGTGAAACGTGCAGGCAGTACGCGATCGCGGGCCCGGCCAGCAGGCAGGTGCCCGCCGTGAAACCGGTGGCGACGCCGAGCGCCCCCCAGCGGGCGCCGATCAGCACGGCGGTGAGCATGACGGGCGTGTGCACCCGCATGGCCCAGCGCAGCTGGCGTGCGGTCTCGCCCAGGGAGAGGTAGATCCACTGCAGCAGCCGGCTGAGGCTGCCGATGAAGGCGGCGATCGCCATGAGCTGAACGAACGGGATCGCGCCCAGCCACTGGTCTCCCAGCAGGAGCAGGACCGCGCCCCTTGCCTCGACGAAGAGGAAGGCGATGGCGGGCAGCGAGATCGCCAGGACGGGCAGGATGGCGCGCGTCACGTAGCGGCGGTACGCGGCGGCATCGTCCCGCACGCGGCTGAAACTGCCCACGGCCACATCGGACAGGGACAGGTACAGCTCGGTGAACGGGTACCACGCCCAGCGGCGGCCGCCATCGTACAGACCCAGCATCGCCGCACCGCCAACCCAGCCGGCCAGGATGCGGTCGGGGTAGTCGCCCAGCCAGCTGAGGGCGCGGAACCCCGTCAGCTGCAGCCAGTAGCGGCGGATTTCCCGGACCCCGGGCGCCGTGCCGGACGCGCCGCGCGCGGGCCGCCACCGGCACGTCGTCCAGAGCGCCGCCAATCGGCACAGGTCCATCACGCCGACCTGCACGAAAAGGGCCCAGTAGCCCGCACCGGCCAGCGCGGCCCCGATGGCCGCCACGACGCCGGCGAGGGATGCGCCCACGCTGATGCCCATCACGACGCCGAAGCGCATCTGGCGTTTGAGCAGGGCTTCGTGCACGGCCGAGAGCGAGGTCAGCCACAGCACGGCGGCCCACGCGATGGCGAGGCCGGTCACGCGCGGGTCGTCATAGAACCACGCCAGCGCGGGTCCCGCGACGCCCATGCCCGTAGCCACGATCAGGTTCCAGCGCGCGGCCAGGCGGAACAGGCCGCTGGCCTGCGCGTGGTCCAGCTCGGCCCGGTGGATCACGGACGTCTGCAGCGCGTGGTTGATGCAGGCGTTGACGAGAATCGTGACGGGCAGGACCATCGCGAACACGCCGAAATCCTCGGGCGTCAGGATGCGCGCGAGGACGGCGACGGACCCGAAGGCCAGCAGGATCTGGACGCCGCGTGCGCCGGCCGCGATGACGCCGGAGCGGACGGAGCGGTTGCGCAGGTCGCGGCGCACCGCATCGACGGCGAAGTACCGTTCGTGCGTCGTCACCGTCGCACGATCACGCGGGCCCGCGCCGGTGCGTGCGTCATCGCATCATACGAAGTGTTCGCGCTCGGACAACCAGGGCACCATGCGCCGGCCCAGCCACTGCAGACCGCCGTTCAGGACC
This sequence comes from Longimicrobiales bacterium, assembly GCA_041568755.1. GTDB lineage: Bacteria > Gemmatimonadota > Gemmatimonadetes > Longimicrobiales > RSA9 > JBFFZF01. The sequence continues at coordinate 5,634 of JBFFZF010000114.1, forward strand.
ACACCCACGAGTCCCGTCAGAAACAGCGTCGCGTAGAGCTGCTCGATGCGCAGGACCTCCCAGGACATCCAGACGATCGCGCCGAGGCCGGTGTCCGCGGCCACGATCTCGACGGCGATGGCCGACAGGAACGCGATGTTCGCGGCCAGGCGGAGCCCGGTCAGCACCATGGGCAGGCTGCCCGGCAGCACGACGCGCACGAGCATCTGCAGCCGGCTCGCGCCGTAGTTGCGCGCGACTTCGAAATGGACCGGACTGATCTGGCGGACGCCCGCCATGCCGTTGAGCAGCATCGGGAAGAAGGCGGCGGCCGCGACGACCAGGATCTTCGACTGTTCGCCGATGCCGAACAACACCATGAAGAGCGGCAGCAGCGCCAGCTTCGGCACGGGGTGCACCGCGGCCACGAACGGATCGGCGACGCCGCGCACGCGCCGGGACCAGCCCATGATCAGGCCGAGCAGGAGGCCGGGCGCGCCGCCCAGCACGAGCCCGGGGAACACGCGCAGCAGCGTGGCGACCAGGTGCTCGATGAGCAGTCCGTTCGCCAGTCCTGTCGCAAACGTGCGCGCGATGGCGGACGGCGGCGGGAAGAACATCGATGGCACAATGCCCGTCCGTACCGCGACTTCCCACACGGCCAGCAGCGCAACGGCCAGCGCGGCGGCCACGCCGCGACCGCCCGTATCCCGCGTGACCGGGACCTGCCCGGCGCCGGTCAGGTGCGGATCGCCAGGCCGTGCCGGACCTGTTCTTCGAGCAGCTGCCAGATGCGCCACGTCAGTTCGCTCACGCGTTCCCGGTCGCGGTGCTGGTCACGCGGCCGCGGCAACGCCACGGGGATGTCATCACGGATGCTGCCGGGCCGGCCGGTCAGCACCAGCACGCGGTCACCGAGCAGGACCGCTTCTTCGATATCGTGGGTCACGTACAGCACCAGTTTGCGGTGCTGCTGCCAGATGCGCAGCAGCTCCTCCTGCAGAACCCAGCGTGTCTGCGCGTCGAGCGCCCCGAAGGGCTCGTCCATCAGCAGGATCGGGGAACCCGACACGAACGCGCGTGCGATGACGACCCGCTGCCGCATGCCGACGGACAGCTGGTGCGGATAGTGGAATGCGAAGGGCCCGAGCCCGACCGTCTCGACGAAAGCCATGGCCCGGTTCCGGCGCTCCGCGCGCGCGATGCCGCGCATCTCCAGCCCGAACGCGACATTGTCCAGCACGGTCAGCCAGGGGAATGTGCCGTGCTCCTGGAACACCAGGTCGGTGCGCGGGCGCCCGTTGGAGAAGCCGCCCTCGAACAGGACGCGGCCCGAACTGGGCTGCAGCAGCCCGGCCACGATGCGCAGCAACGTCGTCTTGCCGCACCCGCTCGGACCGACCAGACACACGAACTCGCGCGGCCTCGCCTGGAACGTCACGTTCTCCAGCGCGATGACTGCGCCGTTGCCGGCAACGAACCGGTGCGATATCCCCTGGCAGTGGAAACCCAGCTGCCCGTCGCCGGACGCGTCGTCGGGCGGCTCGATCAACGCACCCATCGCACGCCGATGTGAACGAGGCGAGGAACACCCGTGCGGATCTGGTTGTTCGTCGACTCGTTCGTCTCGTACTCCGTGTCGAAGAGGTTCTCGACACCGGCGAACACGTCGATGTCGCGGCGCACTCGCCGGGAGACTCGCGCATCGAGGACGAACGCCGCCTCGAGCACGAACACGTTGAGGTCGTCGTCGAACCGCTCCCCGATGTAGCGCCCGGACAGGGCGGCGTCGAGGACGCCGGGGCGCGACCATGCGGCCTGCAGGAACAGGGAGTGCTTCGGCGCGGTCGCCTGCGCCTTGCCGATCAGGGCGCTGTCCGGGGATTCCGTGACCTTCGTCGGGTTGTACAGGTAGCTGGCGACCAGCGTCCAGTCCGCGCCGGCGCGAAGCTCCGCTTCCGCCTCGAGGCCGATGCTGCGGAAGCGGCCCACGTTCATGCGCTGGCGGCACACGCCATTGGAGGCCACGAAGCCGCACGGCGCGATCGTGCTGCCGGCCGGCCCGGCGCGCGCGATGGTCGCGTCCACGATCGGGTCATCGACGCGGTTCCAGTAGCCGGTCAGGCGCGTGAACAAGCGGCTGCCCAGGCCAATGTCGATGCCGGCCTCCGCACCGACCAGGTGCTCGGGCACGAGCGCGGCGTTGGACTCGTTGACCTCGTTGCCGCCGCCGCGGAACGGACGGTACTGCTCGTTCAGCGTAGGCGCGCGGAACCCGGTGTACGTGCTCGCGCGCCAGGAGAGCCGGTCTGAGCTGTTCCAGCGCGCGCCCAGGCTGTACGTCGCCTCGTGACGCGTCAGCTCCTCGAACGGCCGGTTCAGCGTCTCCTGTCCGGTCTCGAGGTTGCGCTCGCGGCGCACGCCCGCGGTGCTCTTCCACAGGTCGTACCGCAGGCTGCCGGTGAGCTGCAGCCCGTCGATCGGCCGGAACACGTCCTGGATGTACGCGCCACCCAGCAGCTGCTCGCCGCCGGCGTGCCGTTGCCGCGTGGCTGTGCCGGCGACGTAGCGGAAGTTCTCGTTGGTCGAGCCCTCGACGGTCTGCAGGTCTGCGCCGGCCGCCAGACTGTGCCGTCCCAGATCGGTGTTGGCCCAGTGCACGCTCATGCCGCGCGTCGTGGCCGGGACGCGGTACTGGTCGACGGACAGCGTCTCGCTGGTGCGGTCGGCAGTGATCGAGCTGAACCACTGGCGATAGGTCTGCGATCCGCCGAACACGCTCATGATGAACTCGTTCGCGCCCGCCGTGTAGCGGGCGTGCCCGCGCAGACTGCCGATCTCCTGCCAGCTCAGGGCCAGCGGCGAACCGTCGCGCCGCTCCTCATTGAAGTAGTCGCCGGTCATGCCCAGCTCGAGGCGCTGCGTCGCGCGAACGGTCAGACGCCCGCCAAAGGTCTCGTTCTGTGAGAACGAGCGCGCATCGATCGGCCCGCGCAGGTCCGACCGGATGATCTGGTAGCCGTCCGTATCGAACCAGCCGCCGTCGGCGGACAGCGTGAAGCGATCGGTATGCACGGTGGCGCCGCCATTCGCGCGCACCATCGCGTTGCTGCCGTACTGCAGCGTGCCGTAGCCGCCGGACCGGGTTGGCCGGGTGCGGATGATGTTGACGACGCCGCCGAGCGCACGGTTGCCCCACGTCGGCGAGCCGCCGCCGCGCACGACCTCGATGCGCTCGATGGTCTCGAGCGGAATGCGGTTCCAGTAGACCCACCCGTTGAACGGATCGACCAGCGGCGCGCCGTCGACGAGCACCAGCGTCCGGCTGGCCGAGCTGCTGCCCAGTCCGCGCATGTTGATGCCCTGGCGGCCCGGATGCGCGACGACGCTGCTGCGTACCGTGCGCATGTTGAACCCGGGCACGGCACGCAGTACATCGGCGACCGTGCCCGCCGGCGACAGCCGGATGTCCTGCTTCGTCGTGACGGTGACGTTGGCCGGCACGTCGCGCAGGCGCGTCTCCATGCGCGTCGCCGTCACGACGAGGGCGTCGAAGCGGATGACCTCGGCCGGCGGCGGTGTGCGTGTATCCTGCTGCTGTGCGTGCAGCGCTGCTCCCGGCAGTCCGGCAGCCAGCGTGAGCAGCAGCGCGATCGGTGAATGGCGGCTTCGCCGTGTCATGGCCGACCTGGCCTTCATGGCTGATGGGATGCATCGAGCCGGCGGAGCGCCTGCTCGACGAAGTAGGGTTCCCAGTACTCGTGCGCATCGAGGGCGCGATCCAGCAGCCCGCGTGCGAGCGCCCACGCCTGGAACCCGGCGAGCGGCGCGGTATCGAGACGACCGTCCTGGCGGACGGGAGGCCAGCACGCGCGGCGCAGCAGGTCGGGCGATTCGCCCAGCCAGCGGGACAGCAGTTCGATGTTCCGCTCCGTCTTGCCCTGCGCGTACTGGCGCACGCCACGCAGATAGGCGGTCATGAAGCGGACGCCCGCATCCCGGTCCCGCTCGAGCAGCGCAGGGCCGTAGAGGATGAAGCCGTACGGCAGCCCGGGCGTGTAATCGCGGGCGTCCCACAGGATGGTGTGGCCGTCGTCGAGCAGTCGGGTCGTCACGGGTTCCGCCGTGCTCGTCGCATCGACGGCGCCCGTGTTCATGGCGTCGATCGTCGCCGCCGTCGTGTTGATGCGGAAGAACTCGATGTTCGTGGTGTCGATGCCGGCCGCGTCGAAGGCAAGGTCGATGAAGTACTCGAGCCCGGCCGTCTCCGTCCGGCGGACGCGACGCAGTACGGGCGGGCCGCCACGCTCGGCCGCGGCGCGCGCGCGGTCGCGCTGCAGCACGACGGCGCTGTTCGGGCAATCGCTGCTGTCCCGCGATGCAATGTACGCCTTGTCCGCGACGATGCGCAGATTCATGCCGCGCGCGATGACGTTGAGCACGCCCGGGCTGGCCGGGCCGGCCATCACGTCCAGTTCGCCGGTCGCGAGCAGCGGCGTACCGGCGTTGCCGCCCAGCAGCCGGACCGGCTCGACCTCGAGACCGACATCGGCGAAGTAGCCCTCCGCGATCGCGATCTGCACGGGCGCGTTGGACAGCCATGGCAGGACACCCACACGGACGCGGCGCGGCGCGCCGTCCGCGTCCGCGGAGCCGTCACCGCCCAGGCTGCAGCCGGCCGGGGCCAGCCCACCGAGCGCGAGCAGAATCGGGAACACGCAGCGCGCGCGCGTGAGCGTGTTCGTCCTCATCGTTCCTCTGCCGGCGCCGACGCCGCGGTTCCGTCGCGCTGCAGCCCGCGGAACGGGATCAGTTTGCCGGCCCTCGTCCAGCGCGGCTCCTCGCGCAGCACGCGCAGGTTGCCGCCCTGCTTCCAGATCGTGCGGGACAGCGCGGCCGCCGCGCTGCCGCGCGAGAGCGCTTCGTTCAGCACCTCGAGCGCGCGCGCCTCGTCCACGTCGACCTTCGGGCTCACGAGCAGGCTGAGCCTCGTCAGCCCGTTCTCATCTTCCTCCTCGACGAGCTGGTAGTCCTGCGATGTGCCGCCGCAGCGCGCCGGCAGCTCCTCCTCCAGCACGCGCTCGATCTCGTTGCCGATCAGCGTCATGCCCTCGCCGCTCAGCTTGCGGAAGCTGCGGATGTCGCTGATGTGCCGGGTGAAGCCGAGCGCCTCGAAGCCGCACCCGCAGCGGCGCGTCTCCAGCTCGCCGTAATCGTCCAGCTCGACGTTGATCCACAGCTTGGGCGATGTCGGCAGCAGCGTCGTGAAATGGAAGGACTGGACCGACACGTCGAAGCCCGGCAATACGCGTGCATGCTGGACGACGGCCAGGTGGTCCTCGAAGAAGTGGTTGTCGTTCGGGCCGGTCGCGTTGGGACAGGCCAGTCCGATCGCGCCGGTCTCCATCGTGTAGTAGCCGCCGCGGAACTCCGCGCCCACGCGCCGCATCTCGCGGATCTTGGCCTCGGTCGGCGGTTCGCCGCCGCCGCCCAGCAGCAGGCCGTTCAGGTCGAGCCCCAGATCGCGCGCGGCAAGACAGATGCGCAGCGCCTTGCTGACGTGGCTGGAGATGGCGACGCGGCCGGTCTCGCGGATGCGCTGCGCCGCCCAGCGCGCGATGATGTCCGCCCGGTCGAGCGGCACGTGCTCGGGCTTCGGGAACGGCGCGCGCGCCAGCCGGGCCGTCGCGACGATCGCGCGTGTGGCCGCGCGGAAGCGCAGCGCCGGCGCGCCCTCCCCGGAGAGCACGGGCGTGAACCAGCGTTCGGGCGGACGGCCCGCCACGATGCCCTGCAGGATCGTGCTGGCGCCGTTGCCCGGCAGGATCTCGAACCAGACCGCCAGCGGCACGTCGCGCGTGCCGTACACCTCCTCGGCCACGATGCGCATCGGCACGCGCGACAGCAGGTGCGCAGCATCCATCAGAATCGGCCGGGCTGCACCCGTCGTGCCGCCCGTGCTCGTGCGGAAGAACCGGCGGATCAGCGGATTGTCGAACGAGGTTTCGGTCGTCTCGATGACGTGCCCGTCCCGGACGATCGGCCGGAGACCCTTGTACTCCTCGAAGGCGATGTAAACGCCGGCGGCGCGCAGCGCGCACAGCGTCGCGTCGACGCCCTCCTTCTCGAGCATCCTTCGCACATCGCCCGGTTCGCAACGGGCCAGCCGGAGCAGACCGCGGTAGGGGCTCTTCTCGTTCGTGAAGACCGAGCTCTCGAGTACGCCCAGCAGATTGCGCTCGCGCTCGCGCAGGCGACGCTGGACGATGGCGTGCGCCTCCCCGGCGGTCATGCGCTTGCGCAGCATGGCCGGGACGTCCCCGAGGAAACGTGCGAACGTCGTGATTTCCGAGAAGCGGCCCATGAACCCCGTCGGATCGGCTGGCCCGCGGCGGACCGTTCGGCCCGGACCGCGAGACGCACCACGGCCCCGCGTAGGGCACGTTGCGGACCAGAGCCGGAGGCGTTCCGGCGGCCTCGGCCCCGACCGATAAAGTCGGCCGTCACAACACGATGAAAGCGCCCGGCGCGCGCCGTGGACCGCCTCCCGAGGATGCCGCGGCCGTACGTGAAACGCAACGATACTGTGGCGTGGCCGCCGCATCTGCGGCTGAGGTTCGGATCCGGCGGGTCGGGCCCGGGGATGGAGGTGGCTGCGGGGATGGCGGTCCGGTGCCCGAGGCCCCCCAGCCCGGTCCGGCAGCCGGCGTGGCGGGATCCACGCTGCGGCCCTCGTTGTTGACAAATTTTCTTTTCCATGGAGAATTGGCGAGCATGAACCGAGTGCTGATCGGGGCTGCCGGCGCGGCGATCGTGTTGGCAGGAAACCACCTGGCGACCGCCCAGACGAGCGCGGGGGCGGGGGCGGGCTACGAGATCGCCATTACGGTGGACGACCTGCCGTGGACGGGCGCCGAGCCGTTGTCGGGCGTGGAGGCGGCGGATCAGACGCGGCGGCTGCTGGCGGCATTTGCGGCCCGAGGGGTGGTCGCGACGGGCTTCGTGATCTGTGCGGGGCTGGCGCAGCACCCGGGGCTCGTAGAGGCGTGGCTGGCGGAGGGTCACGGGATCGGCAGTCACAGTGGTCGTCATGGCGATCTGGATGCCGGTGACCTCGCGGCCTGGCTGGCGGATGTACGGGACTGCGACCGCACGCTGCGGGCGCGGTTCGGCCCGATCTGGCTGTTCCGCTATCCACTGCTGCATCAGGGCGCGACGGCGGAGCGTCGTGCGGCCGGGGAGGCCCTGCTCGCGGAGCTGGGCTATCGCAACGCGCATGTCAGCGTGGACAACGCGGAGTGGGTCGTCGCTCAGGCGTGGGCAGCGACGCCAGGCGATGCCGCTGCGCGTGCGCGCATCGCGGATCTCTACGTCGAGCACATGCTGCGGTCGGTCGCGCACGCCCGTGAGGTGGCCCGTTTGCGTTTCGGCCGGGAGGTCCGGCAGGTCCTCCTGCTGCATGCGAACGCATTGAATGCGGCGCATGGGGGTGCGCTGCTGGATGCGCTGGCGGCGGATGGCGCGCGTTTCATCACGCTGGACAGCGCGCTGGCGGATGCGGTCTACGCCATGCCCGATGGTTACACGGGTCCGCGCGGTCTGTCGTGGCTGTACCGGGTGGCGCCGGCCCGGCCGGATCTGGCCGCGTGGGACGCGGCGGAGGAGGCGCGCCTGCGCGCGGCGCTGGCGGCGATTGCGGGGCGCTGATGGGCGGGCGGGTCGTGCGCGTGATCGACGATGCGGACGCCGCGGTCGTCGCGCTGCACCCTGTGCGCCGTCGCATCCTCCAGCTGCTGGCGGAGCCGGACTCGGCGGCCGGCGTGGCACGCCGGCTGGGTCTGCCCCGTCAGAAGGTGAACTACCACGTCCGGCAGCTCGAGGCGCAGGGTCTGCTCGAGTTCGTCCGAACGCGACCGGCCGGCAACCGCACGGAGCGTCTCATGCGGGCGACGGCACGCTCGTACGTCATCGCGCCGGGCGCGCTGGGCGAGGCAGGCGCGGACCCGCTCGGCATGGCGGACGATGCGGACGCGTCGGCGTACCAGGTCGCGATCGCGGGTCGGATGATCCAGGAGCTGGCGGAGATGCGGCGGCGGGCGGCGGCAGCGGGCCGGCCGCTGCCCGCGTTCACGGTGGATGCGGAGGTCCGCTTCGCGACGCCGGCGGCGAGGGCCGCGTTCGAGGCAGCGCTGGGGGAGGCGGTCGCGACGGTCATCCGCGCGCACCATGCCGCGGGCGCGCCGGGCGGGCGCACGTTCCGCGTCATTGTCGGGATGCACCCCCGGCCGGGCGGTCCGCTGTAACTCGTCTGTTATCGACTGGTCGTATCTGCGCCCGGCGGCGCGCGGGCGGGCAGTTCGTAGACGCGGTGCAGGCCGTCCCTGCTGGTGAAGCGCAGGACGGGCTCGCCGTCGTAGCGGGGCGGTGCGTAGGCCGAGAGCAGGTCGTCGAACAGGGGGCCGGCGGCCGGTTCCTCCGCGTATCCGCCGAGCGGATCGATGATCAGGTAGAGCACGCCGAGTGAGTCCAGCGCGGGCAGGACGACGTCGGCCGTCCCGATGTCCGGCCCGCGTCCATCGCGCGCATAGAAGTACGTCCATGGCTGGTGCAGCCACGGTCGTACCGCATGACGTCGGGTCCCCAGCGCATAGAGCGGATCGTAGCCCGTGGCGAGGACGGCATCGGGCGGTGTGTTGTCGGTGATCCAGCGGGTCGTCTCCTCGAATCCGTCCCACCCGTAATCCAGCCACGCCATGTAGGGTACCCGGATCACATCGTCGCGCACGGGCGCGAACGCGCGCAGCCAGAACGCCGCCATCAGGACGATCAGCCACGCGGGGATCCAGGCCGCGGCACGTCGCAGTCGAAGCATTCGTGGTGCGACGGGTGTTCCGCCGGCGGGCGGAGCCGCATCGTGCGGTTCGCTTGCGCGGACAGGCGGCCGGCCCAGTCGATGTGTGGCCAGCAGGACGGCGAAGACGACCACGGGCACGAGCGGGATGGCGTAGCGTGAGGGCTCCCACGGCCAGAGCAGGATGAGGGCCGTGTAGAGGAGGGCGAACGTGTTCATGAAGTCGATTCGGTTGCGCAGCAGACGCCACAGTCCGTACGCGAGCACGGGATAGACGACGAGCCGGACCGCCGGAAAATAGGCGACGAACAGTGCCAGATCGACCGCGCGCCAGAGGTAGAACACGTTCATGGTGAAGATCCACGTCGCAAGTCCGGGATCGGACAGGGCGAGCGCGGGCACGGACGGCTCGTAGGTCAGGTAGTAGGCGATGACCGGATGCGCCGCACCGTCGAGGTGCGCGGCCCGGAACACGAGCCACGGCGCGACCAGCACGGCGATCGGCAGCAGGAACGCGCCGAGTGCGCGCCACTCGCGACGTGGCGCGTAGCAGACCAGGCCGGCCAGGACGAGAGGGAGCGCGGCGTGGCGGACCAGCAGTGCGAGCCCGCACGCGATGCCGAGCGCGGCCGCGCGGGCCAGGTCACTCTCCTGCTCGCGTTTCAGCGGCGCGATCCGGAAGGCCAGCAGGCACAGCGCGAGGAAGGGCAGCTCGCTCAGCGCGTAATCGGAGAACGGAAACACGAGCGGACTGAGTCCGACGAGCAGCCCTGCGACGGCCGGCGTCAGCACCCCTCCCATGCGCCGGGCCGCGACCATGCCGGCGAGGAGCACACTCAGCCCGAGGAAGAACGCACTCGTCGCCTTGAACCAGCGCACGTTCGCGGGAAACTCCGGCGCCACTTTCCAGACGAGCGCGAGCACGCCGGCGTACAGCGGCGGGTACTTCGTCTGCACCGGCTCACCGGGCAGGCTGGCGTGGCGATAGCCATCGCCCTCCGCGAGTGAGCGGGCGGTGGCCATGTAGATCGCGTCGTCGTGGAACAGACCATAGATGCGCGGCTGCATCGCGCGCATGGCGGCG
>JBFFZF010000115.1:0-15467 GCA_041568755.1 Longimicrobiales bacterium
CCAGATCAATCCACCCATCCGGATGCCCGGCAGACCGGACGAGTGCGTAGCCGCGGAAACGTGCGAGCACTTCGACGGGGCCGGCGCCCACGCGATCGATCATCGACAGCGCATCGCCGGGTACGGCGTGCAGCGGCACGGCACCGGGCAGGACGGCCTCGGCGATGGGACGCTCGGCGGCCTCCAGCACGCGTGCGGCGATCCAGCCGGTGCGGCCGTCGGGGAGGCGCACGCGGTAGTTCGAGCCGGAGCCGGCCAGCACGAGCATCGCCGTGTGGCGCGTGAGCGGGTCGCCGTCCGCGGCGCCGTCGGGTGGGCCGGCGCCGTTCCCGCCGTCGGGCGTGGCGGCCAGCGTGATGCCGTCGCGCGCGGCGCGCGCCCAGCGGCCGAACATCGACGGGTCCACGGCCAGCTCCGCGATGCGGCCGCGCGGACGGTACACGAACGGATACGGATCGACGGGGCCGCGCCAGTACACGCCGAAGTGCAGGTGCGGCGGTGTCGTGCGGGCGTTACCGGTGTTCCCGATCAGGCCCACCGTGTCACCCGGCTGTACGCGGGTGCCTGCCGTCACGGTCTGGCGGTCGAGGTGTGCGTAATACAGGGAAAGGCCGCGGCGCTCGTCGCGCAGCCAGACGACGTTGCCGCCCCGCTCGGTGGTCTCGACGCGGCGCACGACGGCCTCGACGGCGGCGAGCGCGGCCGTGCCCCGGGGCGCGAAGATGTCGACGCCGTGATGATCGCGCCGGCCGCCGTCGCGCGGATCGCCGAACACGCTGCCGATGTCCTGCAGTCCGCGGTCGTGCACGGGAAAGGCGAGGATCGGTTCCGCGCGCACCGTGATCGTGTAGTGCCCGCCGCGCAGCAGCTCGGGCTGCACGCGCAGCAGGATCTCGCCGTCCCGCCGGGGCTCGTACTCGAGGACTGTCGCGCCGCTGTCCGCGCTGGTCAGCGCGCGCGGCCCCTCGAGCGTATCGCGCGGCGCCTCGAACAGATCGAGAAACACCAGCGCGTCGCTGTCCGCGGGCAGATTCGCCGCGATGAAGAGACGCTGTCCGCGCCGCACCGCGATGCGGAAGCCCAGCGCCGCCGGCCGATCGGGCGCCAGGTACCCCTCCTCGCCGTGCGGCGGCGTGATCGGGACCGCCGCGTCGAAGGCGTGTTCGGCGGCCGCCAGCCAGTCGCGCGTGAGCGCCGTGCGATCGAGCCCCGCGGCCAGCAGCGACGCGGTGTAGCGTTCGTGCGGGGTGACCGCGTCCGCGAACCAGTCACGGACCTGCTCGACCGGCGCGCAACCGCCGCCGGCCGCCCCGGTCAGAGTGGCCAGAACGAGGGCAGCGCGGGAGCGCCAAACGGATCGAATCACCATGCTCATGACCGCCTACTTTCCTCGAACGGCCGGTTCCGCGCAAGTTCCGGCCATGAGCATACGGATCGAGCGACACGCCGATGCGGCCACGTTCCTCGCCCATGCCGGTCCGTGGCTGATGCGTGCGGAAGCCGAGCACAACCTGATCCTGGGCGTCGCGCTCGGGCTGGTCCAGCGCGGCGACGCGCCCGACCCGCAGATCTTCCTCGCGACGGTCCGGCGGAACGGCGACGTCGTCGGCTGCGCGCTGCGCACGCCGCCGTACAAGCTGGCGGTGACGCGCATGCCGGACGAGGCCGTGCCCCTGCTCGTCGAGGCGGTCGCGGCCGTCTACGGCGAGCTGCCCGCGGTACTCGGGCCGGAGACGGTCGCGGAAGCGTTCGCGCGGGGCTGGGCCAGCCGGCACGGCGTGCGGGCAGAGCCGGGCATGCGCCAGCGTATCTACCGGCTCGACCGCGTCATCCATCCGGCGCTGCTGCCGCCCGGGCGCTTCCAGCTCGCACAACGCGCCCACCTCGAGCTGATCGGCGAGTGGATCCGTGCGTTCGCGGAAGAGGCGCACATGCCGGACATTCGCTCGACGAGCATCGCCGCGGACAAGATCGCGGCGAAGGCGATGTTTCTGTGGGTCGATGAGGAGCCGGTGTCCCTGGCAGGGTGGACCGGGCGCTCACCGCACGGCATCCGCATCGGGCCGGTGTATACGCCGCCCGGGAAGCGCGGGCGAGGTTATGCTGCGGCGGTGGTTGCGGCAGCGAGTCAGCGCGCGCTGGATTCCGGCGCCGAGCTCTGCTTCCTCTACACGGAGCTGGGGAACCCCACCTCGAACGCACTCTACCAGCGGCTGGGTTATGAGCCGGTCTGCGACGTGATGGACTGGGTGTTCCCGGCCCCGGCCGTCAACGACGTGTCCGGGCCGCGCTGAACGCGGACTCCAGCGCGCGCGACGCACCGGCCACGACGTCCGCTATGTCGAGCGTCGTGTCGGCGAGCCCTGCGTCCGACGTGCGCACACCGGCGCGCTCGAGCCGCGCGATCAGCGCCTCCGCGTGGCCCAGCCTGCGCGGCGGCCGGACAGCCCCGCTGCGCAGGAGGATCGCTGTGGAAGCGTCCAGCAGCCGTGCGGCGTGCTCGGCGTCGATCGTCTCGAGATGGAAAGCGGCCACATCGAGCGTGCGGCGCAGTGTGGGCAGTTCGCGGTTCGACCCCAGCGTCGTCAACGACTCGGCCAGCAGCGGGGCAGCCTCGGCCAGTCGGCCGGTGTGGGTCAGCAACTCGCCGCGTGCGGCCAGCGCCGCGGCGCGGGAGCGCGGCGAACCGGTCTCGGTCAGCACGTCGATGGCTTCCCGCGTGCTGGCGTCGCCGCGTTCGACTTCGCCTTCATCCAGCTCGGCCAGACCCCGGTGGAGCAGCGTCCAGCCGACGCCGAAGCGGTTGCCGACCTGACGCCAGCGATCCAGCGCCTCGTCGAACGTGCGTCGGGCCGGTCCTGCGTCGCCGCAATCCAGCTGGAGGACGCCCTTGTTGGTCAGTCCCCACCCCGTCAGCTGCGTGTCTTTCAGCATGACCAGCGACGTGACACTCTCGTCGATGTGCCGGGCACATTCCGTCCAGCGGCCCTCCTCCTTGTCCACGAGCGCGCGATCGATGACGAAATAGGCGAGCGCTCGCCGGTCCCCGAGGTCGCGGATGAGCGCGATCGCCTGCTCGAACCACGCGCGCGCCGTGACCAGCTCGCCCAGGAAGTAGTCGATGATCCCGAGGTTGTGCAGCAGCAGAGCCTCGCCTCGCCGGCTGCCGATCCGCCGGTGCAGCTCGAGCGCCTCTTCGGCAATGACACGCGCGGCCGCGTGATCGCCCATCATCATCGTGATCCAGGCCAGGACCGTCGAGCTGTTCGCGATGCCGTGCTCGTCACCCAGCTCGCGGGAGATGGCCAGGCTTTCGTTGACCAGAGGCCGGGCTCGATCGAAGAACGCGAGCTCGTGCGTGATGTTGGCCAGCGCGCTGAGTGCCGCCACGCGCGCGGCCGAGGGAGTCTCGGCGCCCGGCCGGACCAGACACTGCTCGAGGCGCTCGCGTCCTTCGCGCAGGTGACCGCGCGAGACCCAGAACCGGTAGAGTGCCGCACCCAGGCGCAACCGTGAAGTTGCATCGTCTGCGTCGAAGCCGTCGAACGCGGCCCTCATGTTGTCGATGTCCGCCTCGATCCGGTCCAGCCAGCGCTGCTGGTCGGGACCCGCCAGGCGCGGCGCTGCTGCCTCGGCGACCGACAGGAAGAAGCGCGCGTGCGCCGACCGGGTCACACGAGCTTCGCCCGACTGCTCGATGCACTCGAGACCGAACTGCCGGATCGTGTCGAGCATGCCGAAGCGCGGTTCATCGTGTACTTCCGCTTCCCGTCGCACGAGGCTGCGCTCGACGAGGCCGGCCACGCCATCGAACACATCCACGCCGAGCGGTCCGGCCGCACCACAGATCTCCTCGGCTGCGTCCAGTGTGAAGCCCGCGCTGAACACGGCCAGCCGGCGGAACAGCGCCTGTTCGGCGGGCTCGAGCAGCTCGTAGCTCCATGCGATCGCGCCGCGCAGCGTCTTGTGTCGTTCCGGCATGTCGCGGGCGCCGCCCTTCAGCAGATCCAGCCGATTGCCCAGTCGCGCGAGCAGCGCGTGCGGAGAGAAGATGCGGATCCTCGCCGCCGCCAGCTCGAGGGCGAGCGGGAGCCCGTCCAGCCGGACACACAGTTCGGCAACGGCCGGCGCATTCTCGTCGTCGAACCGGAAATCGGGCCGCACGGCCCGCGCCCGCTCGACGAACAGCGCGATTGCCGGATTGTCGAGCAGCGCGGCGGCGGAATCGTCCGCGGCGAGGTCCGGCAACGGAAGCGGCGCGACCGGCAACTCGTGTTCGCCGCTCAGGCGCAGCACGACACGACTGGTGACGATCGCGCACACACGCGGACACGCGGCCAGCAGCTGCGCGACGAAGGGCGCGGCGGCGATGACCTGCTCGAAGTTGTCCAGCACGAGCAGCATGTCGCGGCGGCGCAGCTGCGCGATGACGACATCGATCGTCGGCCGGCCCGCGTCCTCGACCAGGTCGAGCGCGCGCGCGATCGCCGCGGGCACGAGTTCCGCGTCGGCCAGAGAGGCGAGCGGCACGAACACGGCGCCGTGCTCCGGGATGTCCGCATACGCGTCGGCCGCCGCCAGTGCGAGACGCGTCTTGCCGGTCCCGCCCGGACCGGTCAGCGTGACCAGACGGACCTCGGGCCGAGCGAGCGCGGCGCCGATCGCACCGACCTCCGCCTGCCGCGCGATCAGGCGCGTCGCGATGGCGGGGAAGTTCGCGCGCTTCGTGCCGACCGTGTCGAGCGGTGGGAACTCCGAGCGCAGCCCTTCGATGACCAGCTGGAAGAGGTGCTCGGGCTCGTGCAGATCGCGCAGCGCGTGCGTGCCCAGGTCGCGCACCGTGACGCCGGGCGGCAGGTCGGTGCCGGCCAGGTTGCGCGTCGTCGCCGACAGCAGCACCTGGCCCCCCGCGGCGGCATCACCGATGCGCGCGGCCCGGTGCACGTCCAGGCCGATGTAGCCTTCGGCGGACAGCGTCGGCTCGCCCGTGTGCAGACCGATGCGGACGTGTACGGTCCGACCGTGTGGCCATTCGGCCGAGGCGATCGAGCGCTGGATCGCGACGGCGCCACCCACCGCATCACCCGCGCGCTGGAAGGCCACGAAGAAACCGTCGCCTGCGGTGTCGATGACATTGCCGCGCCACGCGGTGATCGCTTCCCGGACGAGCGCGTGGTGGCGGGCCAGCAGATCGGTGTAGGCGTCCCCGAGTTCCTGGAGCAGACGGGTCGAGCCCTGGATATCGCTGAACAGGAACGTGACCGTTCCCGAGCTTCGCTGCGACGCCGGTGAATCCATGGCTCCGTTCGCGAGGGACCATGCGGTGCGCCGCCGGTCCGGGTCTGCATCGTCGGTCGGTCGATCGGCAGCGACGACCCGGTGCGGCGCTGCAACGTGCCCGTCCCGCAGGTTTCGCGCAACGTGCGCCGGGCACGGCCGCCTGCGGCGGCGGCGCGCCCGGTTGCCGCGGACGCGGCATGGCGGACCGGGTCGGGTCACACCATCCTGTGCTTTCAGTGCCCTCCAACCCGGGAGAAGCCGTGATCGCCGGTCGGCCCGACGACCCCCAGCGCGCCGCCAGCGGCCGCCTCGAGGCCGCGTTCCGCGCCGAGGAGCTGGCCGGCCTGCGCCTGGCCGTGATCGCGCGCACGGCCGTCCTGGCCGTCGTTGCCGTCGGTCTGCCCCTGCTCGAGCCGGTCGCCGCTGCGCTGCGCTACGAGATCGTCATCGCGCTCCTGGCCGTGAGCGGACTGCTGCAGCACGCCCTCCGTGCGCGCAGGCCACGCCGCTGGGTCAGTCCCGTGTTCATCGCGGCCGATGCGATCCTGCTGGTCTACGCGCTGATCGTGCTGACCGTCCAGCTGCGGCCCGACCGACCGCCCTCGACGGCGCTCGACACGGCGCCCGTCGCATACTTCTTCCTGCTCATCGCATCCGTCGCGCTGCTCTACTCCCCGCGGCTCACGCTCTGGGCCGGCGTGGCCAGCGCACTGGCCTGGGGCGGCGGCATCCTCTGGGTCGCCGGCCGGCCGGGCGGCACGGTCCCGGATCCGGGCACACGCATCGAGGAACTCATCGTGCTCGTCCTGTGCGCCGGCGTCCTGGCCGTCGGCGCCCATCGATCCCGCAGGCTGGTCTCCCGCCAGGTGCACGCCACACGCGAGCGGGCCAACCTGGCACGCTACTTCTCTCCCACCATGGTCGATGAGCTGGCCGGCCGTGATGACCCCTTCGGGCCGGGCCGCCGGCAGGACGTGGGCGTGCTGTTCGCCGACATGGAAGGCTTCACGACGACGGCCGAGGCGATGCGTCCCGAGGATGTGCTGCAGCTGCTGCGCGGCTACCACGCCCGCATGGAGACCGAGGTGTTCCGCCACGGCGGCACGCTCGAGAAGTTCATCGGCGATGCGCTGCTCGTGACGTTCGGCGTGCCGACGGCCGGCCCGCACGATGCCGGCGACACGATCGCCTGCGCCCGTGCCATGCTGCTCGCCATGGACGCATGGAACGACGAGCGGGGCGCGCGCGGCGAGCCACCGCTGCGCATCGGCATCGGCGCGCACTACGGTCCGGCCGTCATGGGCGAGATCGGCAGCGAGCGCAGCGCGGCCTTCGCCGTCGTCGGCGACACGGTGAATACCGCGAGTCGCCTGCAGTCGCTCACCCGGGACCTGGGCTGTGCCGCCGTCCTGAGCGACGCCCTCGTCCGGGCCGTGCACGCGGACGACGCGCGCGGGCCCGCACTGCTCGCGGAGCTCTCGGCGCGCCAGGAAGTCGTCGTACGGGGACGCACGCAACCCGTCGGTGTCCACCTCCTTCAGGCGGGCCCGCGCGAGGGTCACAGCTGAGTCGCGACGTCCGCCGTTGCACGGACCGCGCGGAACGCGTAGATCTCGTCCTGGAAACCGGCGCGAGAGGCCGGTTCACGCGCATGGCCATCCGTGCCATGTGACCAGGGCAGGAACGCGCGGGCTTCCGGTTCGCGCCGTCGCGCCTTCGAGCGCGTGACCCGCCCGATCGCCAGCACCCCAGCCAACGAGTGAGGCCATGCGTAAGACCCGCTCTGTCCTGCCGTCCCGACGAGTTGCAGCAACCGCGCGGGCGCTGCGCGTCCCGGTCATCACCACACTGGTCGTGCTGACGCTCGCGGCAGGCGCGCAGCCGGCAGAGGGCCAGCGCACGAGCGCGGAGACGCGACGCATCGCCGCGGCCGCGCAGGCGCCCGCGTTCGACACACTGCTCACGGCAGGCCTGCGTTACCGCATGATCGGGCCGTTCCGCGGCGGCCGCTCGACCGCCGTGGCCGGCGTGCCGTCCTCGCCCTTCACGTACTACATGGGTACGACGGGCGGCGGGGTGTGGCGCACCGATGACGCGGGCGGGAACTGGACGAACATCTCGGACGGCTTCTTCGGCGGCTCGATCGGCGCGGTCGCAGTCGCGCCCTCGGATCCCAACGTGATCTACGTCGGCACGGGCAGCGCGTGCATCCGCGGCAACACGAGTGCCGGTCATGGCGCGTGGCGCTCGACGGATGCGGGCCGCACCTGGTCGTTCATCGGGTTGCCGGAGGCCGGCCAGATCGGGCGCATCGTCGTGCACCCGTCGGATCCGGACCTGGTCTACCTGGCGGCGCTCGGGCATGCGTTCGGCAAGAACCCGGAGCGCGGCGTGTTCCGCTCGCGCGACGGCGGCACGACCTGGCAGCACGTCCTCGCCTTCAACGACTCGACCGGCGCCGTCGACCTGGCCATGAATCCGAAGAACCCGCGCATCCTGTTCGCCGGCGTGTGGCGTGCAGAGCGCAAGCCGTGGACGCTCATCAGCGGTGCGCTCGAGGGCGGCGTGTACCGCAGCACCGACAGCGGCGACACGTGGCAGAAGCTCGCGGGCGGTCTGCCCACGGGCATCGTCGGCCGCGTCGGCGTGACCGTCTCACCGGCCAACCCGGACCGCGTCTGGGCCATCATCGAGGCCGAGCCGGCCGGCGGCGTGTACCGCAGCGATGACGGCGGCAACACGTGGACGCGCACGAACAGTCAGAACAACCTGCGCCAGCGCGCGTGGTACTACACGCACATCGCAGCCGACCCACAGGACGCGAACACGGTGTACGCGCTCAACACGAGCATGTACCGCTCCGTCGATGGGGGCAGGACCTTCGACCCGATCAGCGTGCCGCACGGCGATGTGCACGACCTGTGGATCAATCCGGACCAGCCGGAACTGATGGTCGTGGCCAACGACGGCGGGGCGCAGGTCACCGTCAACCACGGCCGGACGTGGTCGACCTACTACAATCAGCCGACGGCCGAGTTCTACGGCGTCACGGTGGACAACCGGTTCCCGTACCGCGTGCACGGCGCACAGCAGGACAACACGGGCATCAGCGTGCCGGTCTGGATGTCGTCCAGCACGCTGTACCCCAAGCAGCACTGGTCCTATCCGTCCGCGTGCGAGACAGGGCCGATCGCGCTGCACCCGGATCACCCGGACATCATCTGGGGCGGCTGCTACGGCGGCGCGATCAACCGCATGGATCTGCGCACGGACCAGCGGCGCAACGTCATCGTCTACCCGCAGCTGCAGCTGGGGCAGGCCGCGAAGGACCTGCGTGAGCGGTTCCAGTGGGTCGCGCCCATCGTCGTCTCACCGCACGACCCGAACGTCGTCTACCACGCTTCCCAGCGCGTGCACCGCACGACCGACGGCGGCATGACGTGGACCACGATCAGCCCGGATCTCACGACGAACAACCCGGCGCACCAGGAGGCCGCGGGCGGCCCGATCAACAACGACATCACGGGTGTCGAGATCTACAACGTGATCTTCGCGCTGGCCGTTTCGCCGCGCGATGCGAACACGCTGTGGGCGGGCAGCGATGACGGACGGGTGCACATCACGCGCAACGGCGGCGGCCAGTGGACGGAGATCACGCCGCCCGGCATGCCGGCGCTCGGCACGGTCAACCGGATCGAGCTGTCCCCGCACGCGGATGGCCGGGCGTTCCTGGCGGTGCAGCGTTACCGCATGGACGATTTCCGGCCGTACGTCTTCCGCACGGACGATTTCGGCCGGACCTGGACGCTGCTGACGTCCGGCACGAACGGGATCCCGGCGACGCATCCCGTCCGCGTCGTGCGCGAAGACCCCGACCGGCGCGGGCTGCTTTACGCGGGCACGGAGTTCGGACTGTTCGTCTCCTTCGATGACGGCGCGCGCTGGCAGCCGCTGCAGCGCAACCTGCCCATCACACCGGTGGTCGACCTGGCCGTGCACCAGCAGGACCTGGTCGTGAGCACGCAGGGCCGCTCGTTCTGGGTGCTCGACGACCTCACACCGCTCCACCAGCTGAACGCCGAAGTCGCGGGCAGCCCGGTCCACCTCTTCGCGCCGCGACCGGCTGTGCGGGCCGACATGTCCGGCATTCAGGACGAGTTCGCACCGGAGACGCGGCCGCAGGGCGCGACGCTGTACTACTGGCTGGCGAGCGCGCCGGATTCCGCGATCACGCTCGAGGTCCTGGACGCAGGCGGCCGGACGGTGCGCACGTACTCGAGCGACTCCGCCCGCGCCGCCGAGCTGCGCACGCCACGCCTGCCCGCGAAGCAGGGCACCAACCGCACGACGTGGGATCTGACGTACCAGGGACCGCGCGTCACGCAGGGCGTGGGGGTGTGGGGCTACAGCGGCGGTGTCAAGGCACCGCCCGGCACGTACCAGCTCCGGCTCACGGCAGCCGGGCGGCAGCACACGCAGCCGCTGCGCGTGCTGGCCGATCCGCGGCTGCCCGAGGTCGTGGCAGCCGATTACGAGGCGCAGCTGCGCGCGGGACTGCAGGTGCGTGATACGCTGAACGCGCTGTACACGGCGCTGGAACAGGCGCGCGATGTCAAGACACAGACGACGGACGTGATCGCACGCGCGAAGGAGATGGGACGAGCCGAAGAGATCGCGCCGCTCGCCGACTCGCTGGTGGCACGACTGACGCAGGTCGAGACGCGCCTCACGCAGGTGAAGAGCCAGAGCGGGCAGGACCCCATCCGCTTCGCGGGCATGCTCGACAACCAGCTGACCGAGCTGTACGGCAACATCACCGGCGTGGATGGCTACATCTCCGGCGGTCCCGAGGGCCGGCCCACCCGCGGGGCGATGGAACGCAGTGCCGAACTGTTCACGCAGTGGGTGGCCCTGCGCGACCGGCTGAACCGCATCCTGGAGACGGATCTGGCCGCGCTCAACGCGGCGATCCAGCGGGCCGGGATCCCGGCGATCGTCGCGCGCCTGAGACCGGTTTCCTGACCGGCTGCCCGGGGCCCGCCTCGTGCCGGGTCCCGGGCACAGCCCCGGCGTCGGGCGCGCGCGCTCAGTGCGTGAGGCCGAAGATGATGTAGTTCGTGCCCAGCTTGTACGCCTCGCTGCTCAGGTCGACCGGGAACCAGCCGTTGTCCGACCACTCCCAGTACTCCGCCAGGTCGGCGTTGTGGTTGAGCAGCACGACCATGCGCCTGCCGGGGTCGTTCTCCTCGAACAGTCCGTAGTAGACCGGCGTCACGGCCACGAGCGGGTGCGGCACGTAGATGTCCTCGACGTGGAAGAACGCGTCGAAGATCGGGTGGTCCGCTCCGATCTCGATGGGCAACAGACCCGGCCACGCGCGCTCGATCTGCGCGAGCGCATTGTCCAGCTGACGGCCCTCGAAATCGTCGAGGATCAGGAACCCGCCCTTGCGCAGCCACGCCCCGAGCTTGTCCGCTTCCGTCGGCGTGATCGCCCAGAATCCCGGCTCCGAAACGTACAGGATGGGATGGCGGAAGATCTCCGGATCGTCCAGCGTGAACACGTTGCTGCGGCCCGTATTGATGCGCGCCGTCGAGACGAAGGCGATGATGCGCGGCAGGTTGATGTCCGCCGCCGGCCAGTCGTGCGCCCACGCCGCGCCGCCGCGACCGAAGCGGGGACCGGCGTAGCGCACGCGGCTGAATGTGAACGCGCCGTTGTACGCCACGTTGTCCAGCTGCTGCGGCGCAGCGCCGGCCATGCCCGAACTCGCCGGCTCGGACGAACCTGCCGCGACACAGAGGGCGAGGAGGACGAGGAGGCGCATGGCGCGAATCTGGAAACGGGGACGGATCCAGTCAATCCTGCGCGCGTCAGCGCGGCGGGTGACGTAACGGACGCCTCAATTGCGGCCGGAGTCTCGCAGCGACGTCAGCTCGGTGGGGTAGGGGGCGAACAGCGTCTGTTCCGCGAGCCAGGGCTCGTCCGTGCGGGTGACCCAGGATTGCAGCAGCATGAGCGGCGCGCTCAGCTGCAGCCGGTCGGCGCGGTACGCTTCGAGCGCATCGAGGAAGTGCGCCTTCTCGGCCTGGGAGAGCACCTTGCGGAAGAAGCCGAGCGCATGCATGAGCACATTGATCATCGACTTCACGGTCGCGGGGCGCGCGAGCGCGCGGCTCAGCTCCGCCTCGTAGGCGTCCAGTGTCGCGTCCATGCCGGTTTCGGCCTGACGTGCGACGATGCGGCCGAGCGCGCGCATGGCCGTCTGGTGGTGCGCCATGAGCAGCAGCTTGTTGGCCGTCTGGAAGCGGACCAGGGCGGACGCGCCGGGGCGTGCGCGCAAGGCACGGAACGAAGACGATGTGAACAGCCGCGTGAGGAAATGGTGGCGCAGCCGCAGGTTGGTCAGCCGGCCCTCGTCTTCGACGGCCGTGTGCGGGAACCGCTCGAGGACGGCACGCCCGAAGAGTCCGGCGTCCTTGCCGATGGGGCCGCTCTCCGCCGGTCCGTGGATCTTCGTGTCCTTGATGCCACAGGACGGTGATCGACTCTTCAGGATGAAGCCATCGACGGGACCCACGCCGGACAGGAACGTCTCGCTGAACTGCTGCATGTCGTCCGTGAGGTCGCGACCGCTGGACGGCTGCACGAGGCGGTGGCGATCGCCGATCGCGACGATCCGGATCGGATCGCGCGGCACACCCAGGCCGATCTCCACCTCCGGACAGATCGGCCGCAGTTCCACGTGCGGGGCCAGCGTGTTGATGAACGGCGCGCGGATGCTCTGCCCGTTGTACCGGCATGCGGCCAGTTCCAGGCACTCGCTGACGACGACGATCGGCCGGGCGTAGCCGCCGCCCGGTTTCATGAGCCGTTCGATCCGTGCAGGAGCGGCGCGCGCGACCGCGGCGTCGGCGTGCCCGGCGGCCCATTCCGTGGAGCGCGCTGCGGCGCCGTGCCTGAGCCGGCCGGCTGCGCGGCGCACGCACGCCGGCGGATACCCTCGAGCATGCCGCGGAAGATCAGCGTGTGCAGCGGGTACAGCCCGTACCAGTAGAGCAGACCGGGCAGACCGGCCGGATCGAAGATCGCCGTCTGCCGGATGCGCGCGCCCGCCTCGACCGGATCCACCTCGAACTGCAACCATGCGCGGCCCGGCAGACGCATCTCGGCGCGCAGGCGGAGCAGATGATCCGACTCGATCGCCTCGACCCGCCAGAAGTCGATCGTGTCGCCGGCCACCGGGCGCTCCGGATCACGCCGGCCGCGGCGCAGCCCGACGCCGCCGGCGAGCAGGTCGAGGAAGCCGCGCGCACGCCACAACGAATCGCCCCAGTACCAGCCCGATGCGCCGCCGATGCGCGCGATGGGCAGGAACGCCTGCGCCGGCGGACAGGGCACCAGGACGGCCCGCGAATCGACGATCCGCGTCCCGAAGTGCGTACCGCCCCACGGCGATGTGCCGGAAGAGGAGAGCGCATCGGACCAGCGCGTCTCGGCGAAGTCACGGTCCTCGTTGCCGAGCGCCCGCGCGATGGCCTCCGCCGCGCCGCGCGGCCTGACCGGGAACACGCGGAGGGCCCGATCGTCCCGCACGATCGTCTCGTTGCGCAGACTGTCCACCAGTTTCCGGCCGATGCGCGCGTAGACCGGGGTCACGAGTCCCAGCCACAGACTCGACAGACGCGGGGTCAGCACCGGCACCGGGATCATCCGTCGCCGCAGCCCGCGCTGGCGCGCGTACTCGCGCATGAGCTCCATGTACGAGACGCGATCGGGCCCGCCGATCTCGAACACACCATCGATATCCGCCGGCGCTTCGAGCGCCGCGACCAGATACTCGATGACGTCCTCGATGCCGATCGGCTGCGCCAGCACGCGCACCCAGCGCGGCGTGATCATGATGGGCAGACGCTCGACCAGCGCACGGATCATCTCGAACGACAGACTGCCCGAGCCGATGACGATCGACGCGCGCAGCTCGATCGTCGGAACGCCCGACGCACGAAGCACCCGGCCGACCTCCTGCCGGCTGGCCAGGTGCAGCGACAGATCGCCCGGCTCACCCAGACCGCCCAGGTAAATGATGCGCTGAACGCCAGCGCGCTGCGCGGCCGTACCGAACAGCTGCGCCGCGCGACGGTCCTGCTCCTCGAACGAGCCGGTCGAGCCCATCGAGTGGATCAGGTAGTACGCCGTGTGGACGCCCTCGAGCGCGCGATCCAGACTCGCCGCATCGAACACGTCGCCGGCCACGACCTCCGTGCCGGGTCCGACGCGCGCACGCAGATCCTCGGGCCGGCGCGCCATGCAGCGGATCCGGTGCGCACCCCCCTCGAGCTGCGCGAGGAGCCGGCCGCCCACGTACCCGCTCGCGCCCGTCACCAGCACGCGACCGCCGGTCACGCCGCCCCCTGCGTCACGTTCAGCGCGCGCAACGCCGCCCCGAAGGCCGCCAGATCCTCCACCCGCCGGACCCGCGCGGGCCACGCATCCGACGGCACCCCTCTGAGCCCCGGACCGCCCGCGAAAATCTCGATGGATGGGCCCGCCGCTCCGGCCAGCTCCGCCAGTTCGCCTACCGCATGGGCGGTGTCCCGGTTGCCCACCACGCCGACCGCGACCGCACGGGCTCCCGCCTGGCGCGCGGCCGACGCGATCCACGAGACCGGCAGGTCCGGGCCCAGGTAGATCACCTTCCAACCCTCGCCCGCCGCCGTGACCGCCGCCGCCATCGAACTCAACTCGTGCCGCTCCCCGGAAGGCGTCGCCACCATCAGCAAAGGCGCCCCCGCACGCGCGAGGCTCGAGTCCGACAGCAGCCGCGCGAGCGCATCCCGGATCACCGCCGTGGCCATGTGCTCGTGCGCAGGCGTGATCGTGCCCGCGTGCCACTCGTTACCGATGCGGCGCAGCAACGGCAGCACCACGTCCATCACGAAGGACATCGCGCCCATGGACAGCATCGCCTGGCGCAACTGCGACTCCAGACGCAGCGCGTCCATCTGCGACACCGCACCCATCGCCGCGTCCACCACGTGCGCACGCTCCGGCTCCGCCGCCCGCGCATGCGACGTCGCGGGCGCGGCCGCGCGCTCGTCCTCCGCCACCAGCTCGACCAGCTCGGCCACCGAGAGGTGCGCGATCAGGCCGATCTGACGACCCGCACCCGTCGCGCGGACCAGCAGCCGCAACCGCTCAATATCCGCGTCCGTGTACAACCGCTGCCGACCCTCCGTCCGCGACGGCTCCACGACCGCATAGCGCCGCTCCCACGCCCGCAACACGTCCGGCGACAGCCCCGTCCTCGCCGACACCACCCGGATCGGGTGCCTCGCCTCGCCGTTCGCCTTTCTCGCGTCGTTCATGGCCGCAAGCTAATCAGACTGTCAAGGTCTTGTCAAGCTTTGAGTTCCAGGCAACCCTTGACAAATCTAAGGACTGTCCATATCTTTGGATCACAGAGTTGGACAAGACATGGTCGACGAGGCCTCTCTCACAGAAGGAGCTGGACGATGCGGGCGATGAACTGGGTTGGTGTGGCGCTGATCGGGCTGGGTGTGGCGGCGACGGGTGCGGAGGCGCAGACGATGGCGAACCGGGCGGTGCAGGCGGGTGGGGACATTGTGGACGTGGCGGTGGCGGCGGGGTCGTTCAACACGCTGGCGGCGGCGCTGCAGGCGGCGGGTCTGGTGGAGACGCTGAAGGGCACGGGTCCGTTCACGGTGTTTGCGCCGACGGACGAGGCGTTTGCGAAGCTGCCGGAGGGCACGGTCGAGGCGCTGTTGAAGGACAAGGAGAAGCTGACGGCGATCCTGACCTATCACGTCGTGGCGGGCCGGGTGACCTCGGGCCAGGTCGTGAAGATGGACGCGGCGCAGACGGTGAACGGCAAGAGCGTCACGATCCGGGTGAAGGACGGCAAGGTCATGATCGATGACGCCACGGTGATCAAGGCGGACGTCGAGGCGACCAACGGTGTGATCCACGTGATCGACCGTGTAATCCTGCCCAACTAGGCTGACCGGTTGAGCAGCGGGTCACGGCCCGGGGTCGAGAGGCTCCGGGCCGTGCTGCATCCGGTGGTTCGGTCCGGGTGGTATGCGTGTGGCCACGATCGGGTGCGCCCGGGGTCGCGCTAGATGGCGGTTCGAGCCATGGACATGTCCCGTGGCGAGGTTGGGGCG
>JBFFZF010000116.1:0-15445 GCA_041568755.1 Longimicrobiales bacterium
AAAGGCCGCGGGTTGCCCGGCGGCCTCCCGCACTGCGATGACACGGCTCGAACGAACGCCGCGTCAGTCCGGAGTCCCTACTTGGCGGCGCCCTCCCCGCCCACACCACCGAACGTGTACGGCGGCAGGTTGAGCGTCTCGAGCTCCGTCGCGGCGATCGGGAAATGCACCGGCGTCCCGACCAGCAGCGTGCCCCAGCCGCGGGCGTCGAAGTACGCACCGCCCGCCACCACGCTGAACAGCTCGATGCGCTTCTCGTACTGCAGCGTCTCGAGCAGACTGGCACAGCCACCTGCCGCAGTGAACAGCTTCTTCGGCACGCAGTCCGCACCCGTGGGCCCGTTGACCGTGACCGGCGGCAGCCCGCCACGCGCCACGCGCGTCTTGTTGATCAGCGGTACCGCCAGATCCGGCTGGTTCAGCCGGATGTGCGCCTCGGCCTTGAGCAGGTCCATCTCGACCAGCGGCATGATTGGCGCGAACCCGAGGTTCGTCTGCCGGATCGACAGGAACCGCTTGTGCCCGTACCGCGAGAAGTGGTACGTGCCGCGGTCCGCCCGGAAGTTCTGCGCGGCCCGGTAGAAGAAGTCCGTGCCATCCGTGCGGGGCGCCGCCCCCTGGATCCGCTTGTCCGGCGTGTTGAGGTCGACATCCATCCGGTCCGCCGGGGCCAGCGCCAGCCAGGCCTGGTACGCGCCCGAAATGTCCGACGGGCCGACGGCCTTCATGTCTGCCCGGAACCAGTCGAAGCGCTGCGTATAGTTCTTGTACAGATCATACCAGTCTGTGTTGTCCAGCATGATCCCGAAGTCCTGCGTGATGCCCTTGTTGATGCGGTTGATGACCTCGGTCCAGTTCACCGCAGCACGCTCGGCCGGCGTCCTCGCGACCGCCGCCATGAAGCGGGCCGTGTACGAATTCATGATCTTGATCAGATCCTGATTCGTGATCGCCGAGCCGTACGGAATCCAGTTGGCCGGCAGCGTGAATGACCCCTTGCCAGCCTCGACGATCGCCTGGTCCATCATCTTGATGGCTTCGGTCATGACCGTCTTGTAGTCGGTCAGCTCGAAGTTCCCCGCGTTCTCCAGGTCCATGTCCTCGGTGAACAGGAACATCCGGTCGAACGTCAGGGCGAGATAGGCGTGACCCATCGCCTGCATGAACTTGCCGAAGGCGATGGCCCGCTGCGTGTCGGCACCGTTGTTGCCGATCTGGATCCCGCCTTTGATGGCGCGCAGCCCATCATTGGCCGAGGAGACCGTCTGGTACATGTCGTACCACGGCGTCTGGTTCACGCCACGGTAGGAGTACCCGGTGTCGTTGTTGTACGCCTTGCGTGGCTCCTCGTTGATGTCGCGCATCCCGAAGTTGCCCCACGAAGACGAGTTCTCATCGGCGGCGACCGCGAGGGTCCACGCCGGGTACGTATAGGAGTAACCGTACCACCACACGTTGAACGTGCTGCCGATCAGCGACTCGATGTCGCCCGGCTCGGAAAGCGCCCGGCTCTGGTCCGGTGCGTTCGTATTATCGACCTCGAGTTCCGGGTCGAAGATTTCGCATGCGCCCAGGCTGACCACCACGCCCAGGACAGCCAATGCCTTGAAGATTCTCATTGCATTCACTCCTCGGTCACGGTGATTAGAACTGGACATCGACCTTCATGGTGAACGTCCGGAAATTCGGGTAGTCGAAGCCGTCGAAGGACGACCGGATGCTGCCCACTTCCGGATCGAATCCGGTGTAGTCCGTGAAGGTGAACAGGTTGCGCCCGACGACGCCGAGCGTCAGCCGCTCCATGCCCAGGCCGCCGAGGAGGCTCTGCAGCTTGGCACGGTCGAACGAGTACTGCACCGAGAGCTCGCGCAGTTTGAGGTACGTGCTCTCCTCGATGAAGTACTGCGTCCGCGCGTTGGTGTTGTACAGGGTCTGGTAGTACGTCACGGGCTTCTTGAGATCATCGGCCTTGCCGAACTGGTCGTAGTCCGCGTGCGTGTTGTCGCGGTACGCCCACTGGCGGGTGTTGTTGTACGTGTCGCCACCGATCTTGGCATCCAGCAGGCCGTAGAAGTTCAGGCCCTTCCACTGGACGTTGTGGCTCATGCCGAAGTTGAAGTCCGGGTTCACGTCACCGATGATCACCAGCTCCTTGATACCCTGGGCGTTCACCTGGAAGATCGGCAGGCCCCAGTCGTACTGGACGCCGTCGATCGTGACCTTGGTGCCCCACAGCTTCTTGGCGACGCCGTCCCTGAAGGAGTTGCCAGCGCCGACGGGCACGACATAGCCGTCGTCATTGATCTGGAACGCGCTCTGCGAGCCCGAGTGCGTGGCAGGCAACTCGCTCAGGGCACGCAGGTGCCGGTGTCCGCGGATCTCGCCGACCTGGGCGCCCGCACAGTAGTACGGCGTCGTGCCGTAGCAGCCGCGATCGAACTCCGTGATTTCGCTGCGCGTGCGGTCCGCTACGAGGTTCATGGACCACTGCAGGCCCGGCCGCTGCACCAGCATTGTCTCGAGCGTCGCCTCGTAGCTGGAGCTCTCGATCGTGCCGGCGTTCTGCCACTGCGTGCTGTAACCGAACAGCGCGGGCAGCGGGATCTGCAGCAGCTGGTCTTCGACCTTGGACTTGGCGTACACCAGCTGGAGCGAGTAGCGGTTGTTCGCGATCATGTCGATCCCGAACTCCTGCTCGATCTGGTGCTCAGGGCGGAGCTGCTTGTTGCCCAGCGTGCCCTTCGAGACGGTCCCGCTGGACACGTTCCAGACCTCGAACCGGTCACTGAAGCTGGGCCGGCCGCCAGCGGTGCCGATCGAGTAGCGAACCTTGAACTCGTTCAGCGTGGGGATGAACCACCACGACTCCTCGGACATGCGCCAGGCGGCGCTGCCGCGGTAGTACGTGTGCCAGCGATCCTCGGCGCCGAACAGCGACGACCCGTCACGACGGACCATCGCCTCGCCGATGTACTTGCCCCGGTAGTCCAGGCCGGTAATCGCGTAGTACCCTGCCGAGCGGACGTCCGTGAAGCTGGAGCCCGCCGACTCGTTGATGCCGACGTCAATGTCGTTCACGCCGATCACGGCCAGCGTGTTGCTGGCGCCCGAGCGGGCGTCGTTCGTTTCCTTCTCCAGCGCGTACTGCAGCTTCGTGCGCGTGGTCAGATCACCGAACGAGCGCAGGAACGAGGCGGTCAGGTTCCCGTTCAGGGCCTGCGTGACCGCCGCCGAGCGGGACACCGAGCCCGTGCTCGTCGTGTTCGGGCCCGTCTTGAAGCCCTTGGGCGTCCAGTTGTCGCCGTTCCGGTCCGACCGGTCGAAGCTCACGTTGGCCTCGAGGCTGAACCAGTTGGCCGGCGAATAGCGGGTCGTCGCCGAGCCGCTGTAACGGTTGCGGAAATCCTCGTTCGTCGCGAACGCGATCGCGTACAGCGGGTTTTCCTGGAGCGTGAACGCGTCCGGCTGAATGATGAACGGCTGACCATCCGGATTGGGTGTGCGCAGATCGACGTCCGGCGGCATGAACATGATGTCGTAGAACACGTCCTGCGCGAAGTCTTCCTGCCGGTACCGGCTGTAGTAGCTGCTGACCGAGAAGTTCAGGTCATCACGCAGCCGGTGGTCCAGATTGACGCGCACGCCGTAGAGGGACGCGCCGTCGTTGCCGCAGAAATCCGGGATCGGCCAGTCGCCGAACACGGACTTGTCGCAGATGCCCTCCACAACGCCCTTGTCATCCTGCATGTTGAAGGACGCCATGAAGTTCGTCGAGCGGGTGTTCTGCGCGATCGAGACGTTGGTGCGCAGGTACCCGCCCGGATTGAAGAAGGTGCGGATGTTGTCGTAGATCGGCCCCGGATACGGGTTGTCCGCGATCAGGTCGGGCTCGACCACACGACGGTCCTTCTCGACCACGTTGCCGTTCGCGTCGACCCAGTTGCTGCCCGACACGCGGTAGTGGTGGTGCTTGGTGATGTAATCGTTCTTGATGTCCAGCTGGTTCACGCCGTATTCGGAGCGGACCATGATCCGGGTGCTGCCCTCGGACACGTCGCGGCCGCGCGAGGTCGTGATCTGCACGACGCCGGCGGAGGCCCGCGAACCGTACAGCGACGCCGCGGCCGCGCCCTTCACGACCTCGATGCTCTCGATGTCGGAGGCATCGACGTCAACGAGGTCGGCGGCCAGAATCACGCCGTCGACCACGTAGAGCGGCTCGTTGTCCTTGGTGATGCTGGTCGCGCCGCGCAGCAGCACGTCCACGCCGCTGCCGGGCTGACCGGACGGCCGGACCACGCGCACGCCCGCGACCTTGCCCTGCAGGCTCGCTTCCGCGCGCGCTGCCGGGACGGGCATGTCCGTCTTCGTCACCTTGCCGACCGTGAAGGGGACCTTGACGCCCGCGATGGGGTCGGCGGTCCCGGTCACGACGACTTCCTCGAGTTTGAGCGCCGTAATGCCGAGGGCGAAGTTCACGTTGGCGACTTCGCCGGCAACGACGCGGATGTTTTCCTGACGCCCGTTGGCGTGGCCGAGCAACTGGGCGATGACCGTGTACGTGCCGGGCGGCACGTTCAGGATCAGGAAACGCCCGTTCTCCTGCGTCAGCGAGCCGAAGGTCGTGCCATCGAGGAACACCTGAGCACCTACGAGGGGCTGATTGGTGTTCCTGTCTGTGACCTGGCCCGTGACCTGGCCGTTCTGGGCTGCGACGGGCAGAGCCATCATCAGCGCCAGAGCCGTCGCTCCGACAACGCGGGCTGCGTTGCGTATCACGAGTCCTCCATTCGGTGAGGGAAACGGAACTGCCTGTTTTTCATGGCGTCGAAACGCCGGCACTGCGAGGAGTCCGTGGGATCTGCGTCCGGTCCCGGGGCTCCGTGTGCACCATCGTCGCCCGTGGCAACCCGACTCCCGGGCCGGGAGCGGTACCACTTCCGGAGCGACGCTGCTACGCTCTCTTGCGATGCTGCTTTCGGTGAATCGCCGCGCTTGCGCTACGCGGTCTGAACATCGACGGCCCGGCGCCCTCGGGGCGGCCGGCCCCGGACCGGACTCAAGCGCTCCGATCCTCGAACGGCAAACGTCTCAAAGGTCGATTCCGTGACAACCCGCACCCCGGCGGGGTCCAACCTCATGCGAAATCATCGTTTGGGGCTGATCTGCCAGTGGTTCGGCATCCGGTTCAGTCCCACTGCACCCGCCAGCGGAGCCAGCCGGCCGGCACGACCAGGTCGATCGGACCCGGCGGCTCCTCCTCGCCGCCCTCGAAGATGCGCCGGTCGAGTCCGGTGACCTTCATGACGAGGACGGCGCCCCCGACGAATGCGACCCCCAGAAGAACGCTCCTGCCCCTCGAGAAGCGCTTTTCCTCGAGGGTGCGGAAGTTGGCCAGTCCGATCCGCACGGGCTCGTTGGCGCTCAGCAGGTCTCCGGCCCGCGTCGAGAAGTACGAATCGACCAGGATCGAGAGCGTGCTTTCACGACGGTCCAGGACCATCCCGGTGAGCCGGGTGACCCCCGGTCCGAGGACGCTCGTGAGCTGTGCGGAAGCCTCGTCGTCGACGACGGCCCGGATCTGCGCGCCCGGCTCGGGCGCCGTGGGCGGGACGGGAGCATAGACGTAACAGCCGGCCGCTGGCCCCAGCAGGGCCAGCAGCAGCAGTTGCGAACGGACCCGGTCTCCTCCTTGAGGGCGCCGGGTCCTGATGCTTCGGTTTCGGTCGAACCCCATCGAGCAGAAAAATGGAGGGTTCAGACCGGTCGCGCAAGGCGCCGCGGCGCCCGCGCCCGGCCTGACCCAGGTCATTGGTGATCAACGACTTCCGGAGATGAACCGGACCCGGGCGAAGTGCCGCTTGCCGCGCCGCAGGACCGGCTCGTGGCCGGGGCCGACCGGGACGTAGGCGTTGCGGTCCTGGATCCGTTGATCGTCCACGGTGACGGCGCCCTGCTCGAGCAACCGGGTCGCCTCGCTGTTCGAGCCGGCCAGGCCCGCTGCGCACAGGAGTCCGGCCAGCCAGACGCCGCGCTCCGGGTCGTAGCGCACACCGGGGTCGTCGAGGTCGACCTCCACGCCGGGGATCTCATCGGGCACGCCACCTTCGCGGAACAGCCGGTCGAAATGCGCCTCCGCCGCAGCCGCCGCATCCTCGCCGTGGAACGCCACGACGAGCCGGCGTGCCAGTCCGCGTTTGGCCTGGTAGGGATCGGTCCGCGCCCGGTCGAGCGCCGCCTCGAGCCCTTCCGCCGGTGCGGGCAGGGCCAGCCGGATCCACTCCTCGAGGAGCGTATCGGGGATGGACATGGTCTTGCCGAACTGGTCTTCCGGCGCCTCCGCGATGCCGATGTAGTTGTCGTACGATTTCGACATCTTCTGTTCGCCATCCGTGCCCCGCAGCAGCGGCATGATCAGGCAGACCTGCGGTTCCTGGTCATAGCGCTCCTGCACGGTGCGTCCGACGAGCAGGTTGAACTTCTGATCGGTGCCGCCCAGCTCGACATCCGCGCGCAGCGCGACGGAGTCGTACGCCTGGAGCAGCGGGTACATGAACTCGACCATCGAGATGGCGCGGCCGTCGGCGTAGCGCTTCGCGAAATCATCGCGCTCCAGCATGCGCGCCACCGTGTACGTGGCGGTCAACTCGAGGATGTTCGCCAGGTCGAGCGGCGCGAGCCAGCGCGAGTTGAACTCGATGCGCACGCGCTCGACATCGAGGATGCGGCCGGCCTGTTCTGCGTACGTGCGCGCGTTCCGGTCGATCTCCTCGCCCGACAGGTGAGGTCGGGTTTCGCTGCGGCCGCTGGGATCGCCGATGCGACCTGTGTAATCGCCCACGACGAACACGACGTCGTGCCCGAGCTCCTGGAACGTGTGCAGCTTGCGCATGGATACGGCGTGGCCGATGTGCAGGTCCGGCCGCGTCGGATCGAAGCCCTGCTTGATGCAGAGCGGCGTCCGTGTGCGCAGGCTGCGTTCGAGTTTGCGGACGAGATCGTCTTCCGGGATGATCTCGAGGGCACCCTCGCGGATGGCGTCCATCTGTTGCTGAACGGGGGCGAATCGTGTCATGCCGGAATGATAGTCGCGGTGCGCGGCGCTGTCAGGAGCGGGATGCCCCGGGCGCGGAGCCACCCGCGACGCGCAGGGCAAGCAGCGCGGCGCCGCGCGCGCCATCGAGGCTGCGGGTCAGGATGCTGGCTGCGGGGCATGCGGCGCGGATGGCGGCCGCGACCGTGCCGTGGAGCGGCTGGTCCGGTGCGATGAGGCCTCCATTGAGCGCGACGTCGATCGTGCCGGGCCAGGGTTCGAGTCGTCGCGCAGCCGCTTCCACATGGCGGGCCAGGTCCGCGGTGGCGCGGTGCACGATCACAGCGGCGGCATCGTCCCGGGCGGCCGCGCCGATGACCGCGGGAGCGAGCGCGGCGATGCCACGTTTGCCGGCACGGTCCGCCCAGCGTACCAGGTCCGGGGGCGCGCCCACGCCGGCGATCTCGAGCACTGGCGCGGTCAACGCCGTCGGATCGGTGCGACCGTCGAACGCCGCCAGCACCGCGCGCAGGGCGGCGCTGCCGACGGCGTATCCACTGCCTTCGTCCCCCGCGAGCGGGCCCCAGCCACCGATCCGTGCGTTGCGCCCGTCCGGCGCCCGGCCCCAGGCGGCCGAGCCGGTGCCGGCGATGAGCAGGATGCCCGGGCCGTCCGCAAACGCATCGAAGAAGGCGACCTCGACGTCCGTCGTGATCTTCACGACGCCGGCCAGGCCTCGTTCGATGAGCCTCGCCTCCACGGCGCGCCGCTCGGGCCCACGGCCCGCGCCCGTCAGGCCGCAGCACACCGCGGCAACGGGCGGAGCGGCGTCGATGGCGTCGAGTCCGGCATGGACCAGCGAGACGATGAGATCCACGCAAACGTCGGGCGGCTCCGGGCCGATGCCGATGGCGGGCCCTTCGGCGCGCGTGCGGATCGTACCGGAAGCATCCATGATCGCGAGCGTGGAGCGCGTCGCGCCGCCCTCGACGCCTGCGAAGAGCGACATGATCAGGCCGCGCTCCGCCGGCGCAGTCGCGTATGCGCGACGCCCGCGATCAGCGTGATCCCGGAGCCGAGCAGCGCGAACCAGAGCGTGTCCACGATGCGGGGAATCCAGCCGAACTGCTGACCCGCCCAGAGCACGCCCATGGCGACGATGGCGATGCCCATGCCCGTCAGGGCGGCGGCCTGATCCGCGCGCTGCGAGACAATCCCGAGCAGGAAACCGCCCAGCAGACCGCCGTAGGTGAAGGACGCGATCTGGAGCGCGATCACGACCACCGGTGTGCCCTGCTGCACGAGCTGGAACAGGATGGCCCCGCCGACCAGCACGACCGCCCACCCGATGGTGAAGCGGCGGCCGGTGGCGAGCAGCCACGCGTCATCGTCGGCGCGCCCGCGCAGCGGCGCCCACACGTCGATCGTCGCGGCGCTGGCCAGCGAGTTCAGCGACGAGGACACCGTCGACATCATGGCGGCCAGGATCCCGGCGACGACCAGCCCCGACAGCCCCGGGGGGAGTCCTTCGACGATGAAGCGCGGGAAGATCTCGTCCGGCGTGGCGAAGGTCTGGCCACCGTAGTAGGTGAACAGGCCGGCCCCGACGACCAGAAAGAGCGCGAACTGGACGAAGATCACGACGCCGCTCACGACGACCGCGCGGCGCGCCTCGCCGAGGGATCGGGCGGCCAGCAACCGCTGCACGATCAGGTGGTCGACGCCGTGCGACGCCATGGACAGGAAAGCGCCGCCAATGAGGCCGGTGAACAACCACGCCGGGTCGGCAAAACCGCGCAGACCGCCGCCCGGGTGCAGCACGCGCAGCCGGCCGGCACTGTTCGCGGCTTCCAGCACGGCGCCCAGCCCGCCGGGCACGAGCCGCGCCAGCATCACGAGCGTGGCCAGACCGGCGAAGAGGTAGAGGAACATCTGGATCACGTCGATCCAGACGACCGCGCGCAATCCGCCGATGTACGTGTACGCCAGGGTCACGACGCCGGCCACGGCGATGGCCTGCCAGTACGGTACGCCGGTGATCAGCTGGATCGGGATGGCGGCCGCGAAGATGCGCACGCTGTCCGCGAGTGCGCGCGTGACCATGAAGATGACGGAAGCGAAGCGGCGGACCGACGGGCCGAAGCGCGTCTCGAGGAAGGCGTAGGCCGTCGACTGCTCGCCGCGGAAATACCGGGGCAGCAGCACGGCCGCGACGGCGATGCGACCGGCGATGTAGCCGAGCGCGAGTTGCAGAAACCAGAAGTCGGAGCTGTAGGCCGTGGCGGGCAGGCTGATGACGGTGAGCGCACTGGTCTCGGTCGCGACAACGGAAAAGCAGATGGCCCACCACGGCAATCCGCGTCCGCCCAGGAAGTAGTCTCGCGCCGTCCGCTGTCTGCCGCCCAGGATCGCGCCCAGCGCGACGATCCCGGTGACGTACGCCACGAGCACGACGGCATCGAGGGTCGTGAACGCCGGGTTCATCGCGCGCCGGGCCGCGGTGCGACCGGCTGGTCGCGGATCGCGCGTTGCACGGCATCGGCCAGATCCCGGCGCAGGGCGACGTGACGCTGGTTGTCGCGCGTCGGGTTCACACGGTTGCTCAGGATAACCAGGAACAGGTCGCGTTCCGGGTCCACCCAGAGGCTCGTGCCCGTGAAACCGGTGTGTCCGAACGACCGGGCAGTGAACCAGTCACCCGCCGACGAGCCCGGTGCCGGCGTATCCCAGCCGAGCGCCCGGCTGGATCCCTCGCCCTGCCGCGTTGTGAAGGTGCGCACGATCCCGTCGTCCAGCAGCCGCCGGCCCGCGATCTCGCCGCCGCCAAGCAGCATCTGGGCGAAGACGGCCATGTCGCGCGCCGAGGAGAACAGACCGGCGTGGCCTGCGACACCGCCCAGCGCGAAGGCGTTCTCATCGTGGACATCACCGTGCACGTGCCGCATGCGGAAGACCGTGTCGATTTCCGTCGGCGCGATGCGCACAGGCGACGCCCACTCGCGCGGCCGGTAGCCCGTGTCCGTCATGCCGAGCGGAGCGAAGATGCGCTCGTACGCGAGCGCGTCGAGTGGAGCGCCACCGACCTGCTCGATGACCCGACCGAGGAGGATGATGCCGTAGTCGCTGTACACGGTGCGCGTGCCGGGCGCGTACTCGAGCGGCATGCCGGTAATCCGACGCACGTACGCCGACCGGCCGCGTGCTTCCCGCCACAGCGGTCCGTACGCCACGAATCCGCCATCGTGACGCAGGAGGTGACGAACCGTGACCTCCCGCTGCCATCCGGTGTCCGGCCATGCGGGCAGATAGCGGGACAGGCGGGCATCCGGATCGAGCCGTCCCTCCTGCACGAGCAGCATTGCCAGCGTCGTGGTCGCCACGACCTTGGTCAGCGATGCCATGTCCCAGATGGTCGAATCGGTCACGGGCACGCCGGCGGGCGAAGCATCGGTGACGCCATAGTTGCGGCGGTGCACGAGTCGACCGTGGCGGCCGACGACCACGGCGACGCCGGGCGCCGCGCCCTCCGCGAGGGCCGTCGCCACGATGCTGTCGACGATGGTGCCGAGCCGTGCGTCCATCCCCGCCCGCTCCGGCCCTTCCTCCGGCGGCAGAGGCCGCGACCGCGGGAACGACCGCTCGGGCGCGGCGGTGCGGGGCTCTTCGTGCGCTTCGATGCCGTCGCCCGGCGCGTGCAAAGGAGGCAACGGGATGGGCAGCCGTCCGGTGATCGAGGCCGTCCCCGTGAGCGCGCGCGCCGCGGCCTGCTGCTGTGGTGGCCAGGCCGCCCACGCGAGCAGGTACGCGCCCGCGGAGGGCATCTGTGCAAGTACGTAGGGGTTGCCGAAGGAGACCGCGATGACCGGCCGTACCCGGGCCGCGTCTTCGACCAGTGTGGCGACGGCGACGGGCAGGGACAGGTCCGCCTTGTGCTCGCCCACGCGGACGGACAACCCGAATACGGCCACGTCGGCACTGTCGAGGGCCGAACGGACGGCAGCGATCACGCGCGGGTCGGCATCGGGGCCGAGTGTGTACGTGCCGACGATGTGGTTGGCGATCGACAGGCCGGCCGCGAACGCGCGGCCGCCCAGCGGATCCACGTCATCGCGGTACTGGACGAGAACGAGGCGGCGATCGCGCAGCGGCAGCACGCCGTCGCGATCACGCACCAGGGTGATGGAACGCGTGGCGGCCACCGCGGCGAGTTCGATATGGTCCGGACGCGCGACCAGCTCGGGGATCCGCTCGATGGGCACGGTGCGCTCGCGGTGCAGCCCGAGGGCGGCCTTGGCCTCGAGCAGTCTGCGCACGGACGCGTCGATGCGCGCCGGTGACACTCGCCCGCCCTGCACGGCGTGCGTGATCGCGGCGATGATGCCCGGCACATCATCGGGCCTGGGCTGGAGCAGCAGGTCGGCGCCCGCCTCGAGGGCCAGGATCGGCGCCTCCGTGGGACCGTAGCGGTTCACGATCGCCCCCATGTCGAGCGCGTCCGTCACCGCGATGCCGGCGAAGCCGAGGTCGTCGCGCAGCAGGCCCGTGAACAGCGGCGGGCTGAGCGTCGCAGGCGTCGAATCGCCGGCGATCGCGGGGAACGCGATGTGGGCGCTCATCACGGCGGCCGCACCCGCCTGGAAGACGGCGCGGTACGGGACGAGCTCGACCGAGTCTGCGCGCGCCCGCGACACGTCGATGAACGGCAACTCGATGTGCGAATCCATGCCGGTGTCGCCGTGCCCCGGGAAGTGCTTGGCGGTGGCGAGCAGCCCGTGTTCCTGCATGCCGCGGACCTGTGCCGCGGCGAGCCGGGCGACGAGTTGCGGGTCGGCTCCGAAACTGCGCGTGTTGATGATCGGATTCGCCGGATCGTTGTTCACGTCGACGACGGGCGCGAAGTTGAGGTGCACGCCGGCGGCGCGCGCCTCGATCGCGGTGACGCGGCCCAGTTCGTACGCCAGCCGCTCGTCGTCCGTGGCGCCGACGCCCATGGCCGGCGGGAAGCGTGTCCCGCCCCCGTTCTCCAGGCCCCACGGCATGACGGCCCCGCCGTTCATCAGCTGACCCGGGCCGTGCTCCATGTCGGCGGCAACCAGGAGCGGCACGTCTGCCAGGCGCTGGAGCATGTTGAACTTCACGGCCGCCTCGAGCGGCGGGCCCAGCGTCGCGATGAGACCGCCGACGCCGAGTTCGGCCACCCACCGGCGCACGCGCGCGTACTCGACGCTCCCGACCGGCAGGTACGCGCCGCTGACGCGCGGGAAGATCAGCTGGGCCACCTTGTGCGGCAGGTCCATGCCGTCCAACGTTGCCTCGACCCAGGCGCGATCGGCGGGTGCGAGCGGGTCCGCGTGGGGCGACGGCGTGGCCGGACCCGCCGTCGCCGCGCAGCCCGGCAGCAGCAGGAAGAGCGCGAGGGCTGCGGTGTCGCGCCGCCGCGCAGTTGCGCGAACGCGCCCGCGTGCCACGGTCGAGTCCGGTTCCCGCTGACGATGAGAAGGCATGGCGATCGAGGTTGGTGACGCTTCGAAGGTGAGGCAACCTATCGGGACACGCGAAGGGCCGCAACGCGAGTGGACACGCCTGGCCCGGGTGTGCCGCCCGGTGCAACGAACGGCAGTCGCGCTCGCCGCCCTCGGTCTTGCCCTGCTCGGCTGTGCCGGCGCGGCGAACTCGCCCGGTGGCGATCCCGGCGTGCTCGCCGGCGTCGATGTCCTGCTGCGCGACGGTGCGGATCTGCTGCGCGACCGGCGCGTCGGCCTCATCACCAACCACACCGGTCTGACGCGCGACGGCCGCTCGACGATCGACGCGCTCGCCGCGCTTCCCGGCGTGCGCATGGTCGCGCTGTTCGCGCCCGAACACGGCATCCGCGGATCGGTCCCCGGCGGCGCACCCATCGCGGACGACCGCGATGCGGCGACGGGCCTGCCCATCCGCTCGCTCTACGGCGAGACCCGCAAGCCGACGCCCGCCATGCTGGCGGACGTGGACGTGCTCGTCTTCGACATGCAGGACATCGGAGCGCGTTACTACACGTACGTGTGGACCATGGCCCTCGCGCTGGAGGCGGCCGCCGAACGGGGTCTCCCGTTCGTCGTGCTCGACCGGCCCAACCCGATCGGCGGGACGCGCGTCGACGGCAACGTGACGGACCCGGCGTTCGCATCGTTCGTCGGGCTCCACGCCGTGCCCATGCGGCACGGCATGACGGTGGGCGAGATGGCGCGCTGGATCAACGAGACGCAGCGTCTCGGTGCGGCGCTCACGGTGGTCCCTGCCGCGGGGTGGCGCCGCGCCATGCCGTTCGCCGCCACAGGCCTGCCCTGGCGAGGCCCGTCGCCGAACATGCCGACGGTGGAAAGCGCGTACCACTATCCCGGCACGTGCCTGTTCGAAGGGACGAACCTGTCCGTCGGGCGCGGCAGCGACTCGCCGTTTCAGCAGTTCGGCGCGCCGTGGCTGGATGGCGACGCGCTGGCCCGCCGGCTGGGCGCGCACGGGCTGCCGGGTGTGCGCATCGAAGCGATCGCGTTCACGCCACGCGCGCCCGACGATGGCAAGTACGCCGACACGCTGGTGCACGGCGTCCGCCTCACCGTGACCGATCCCGCGACGTACGATCCGACGCTGACCACCGTGACGGCGCTCGTCGAGATCGCAACGATGCACCCTGACCGGTTCGCATTCCGCGACGCCGGATTCGATCGCCTGGCCGGGACCGATCAGCTGCGACTGGCCGTCCTGCGCGGCGAGAGTGCGGCGCGCATCGCCGCGGGCTGGACTGCGGCGCGTGAGGCCTTCCTGCGCACGCGCGCGGGAGCTCTTCTCTATCCGGACTGAGAGCCGCGTTGCCCCGCATGACGCGCGCGCCTAGCTTGGCCCGTCCCCGCCGCTCCGGGTGGGGCGCCTCCACCCTGGACGGGAACGCGCATGGTCGAGCCCGGATGGATCTCGCTCATCCCCCCGCTGCTCGCGATCATCCTCGCGATCGTCACGCGCCAGGTGTACCTGTCCCTCGCCGCAGGCGTGTGGGCCGGCTGGACGATCCTCGCGGGCTGGAACCCGCTGAGCGGCGCGGCCCAGTCGATCGATGCGACGGTCGCGGTGCTCGGCGATGAAGGCAATGCGAAGGTCATCCTCTTCACGCTCGTCATCGGCGCGCTCATTGCCACGGTCGAGGCATCGAACGGCGTGCGCGGCTTCGTCGAACACCTGGAACGCGGCCGCTGGGTCACTTCCCCGCGCCGGGCGCAGCTGCTGCCGTTCCTGACCGGCATCATCATCTTCGTCGAGTCGAACATCACGGTTCTCGTAGCCGGCGCGATCGGCCGGCCGTTGTTCGACCGGTTCCGCGTGTCGCGCGAGAAGCTCGCGTATCTGATCGACTCGACCTCGGCACCGATCTGTATCCTGATCCCGCTGAACGCCTGGGGCGCGTACGTACTGGGCATCCTGGGGAGCCTGGGCGTGGAGGATCCGCTCGGCGTCTTCCTGGGCACGATCCCGCTGAACTTCTACTCGATCGCAGCCGTCACGCTGGCGGGCCTGACGATTCTGCTCGGGCTGGACCTCGGGCCGATGAAGCGAGCGGAACAGCGTACGCGGGACGGGAAGCTGCTGTGGGACGACGCGGCACCGATGCTCGACCCTGAGGTGCTCTCGCCGCCGCCCAACGACAGCATTCCGCCGCGCGCCCGCAACATGATCCTGCCCATCGCCGCCATGGTCGCGATGATGCCGATCGCGCTTCTCATCACGGGTGACGGTGACATGCGCGCCGGCTCCGGCTCGACCAGCGTGCTGTGGTCCGTGCTGGTCGGCCTGCTCGTGGCCTGGCTGCTGCTGCTCTGGCAGCGCGCGTACAAGGTGGACGAGCTGATCCGACTCGCGCTGCGTGGCGCGGGCGGGCTGATGAGCCTGGCGCTGGTCCTCCTGCTGGCGCTCGCGCTGGCCGCCGTGGCCAATGCCCTGGGGACCGGCGCCTACGTGGCCCAGGTCACAGCGGACGTGCTGCCCCCCGCCGTCTTCCTGCCCCTGGTGTTCGGCGTCTCCGCCTTCACCGCGTTCTCGACCGGCACGAGCTGGGGCACTTTCGCCATCATGCTGCCCATCGCCGTCCCGGCCGCGATGACCCTGGGCCTGCCGGTCACGCCGTTCGTCGCCGCGTCGCTGGCCGGCGGCATCTTCGGCGACCACGCCTCACCGATCAGCGATACGACCATCATCTCGTCGATGGCCGCCGCAACCGACCACATCGATCATGTGCGCACGCAGTTGCCCTACGCCCTGATCGCGGGCGCCATTGCGACGGTCGGATTCGCCTTGACCGGACTGGTGGTGTAACGAAAGGGAGAGGGAGAGGGAGAGTTTCAGGGAGAAGGGAGAAGGGAGAAGGGCGGAGGGAGAGGG
>JBFFZF010000117.1:0-15374 GCA_041568755.1 Longimicrobiales bacterium
GGAGGCCCGGAAGTCCGCACCCATCCGCGGCACGACAGCGGTTCCGGTGGCTGGTCAGATTCGTGGCTGCGGATCTGTTTCACCGCGGAGAGCGCGGAGGGCGCGGAGAACGGATGCATGAAGTAGCGTGGGCCCCGCGCCATCGTTTGCCCGACGCCTCCACTCACAGAAGCCCCTTTTCTCTTGATCCTTCCCTCTGCGCTCTCTGCGCCCTCCGCGGTTGATCAGGTCCGT
The DNA here is from genome assembly GCA_041568755.1 of Longimicrobiales bacterium. GTDB lineage: Bacteria > Gemmatimonadota > Gemmatimonadetes > Longimicrobiales > RSA9 > JBFFZF01. The sequence continues at coordinate 235 of JBFFZF010000117.1, forward strand.
TGCTACGGATTTTTTCACCGCGGAGAGCGCGGAGGGCGCGGAGAAGGAATGAATGAAGCAGCGGGGGGCCGCGCCATCACCTTCGCGACGCCTCCACGCACACAAACCCCATTCTCCTTGTCTGCTGATCCTTCCCTCTGCGCCCTCCGCGGTCGATACAGTCTGTTGCCGCGCCGGGACCTCGACCACGCCCGCGGAGTACGCGGCTCAGTCGGTGGGTGGACCACGCAGTGCCGCGACGACCGCGAAGCCCTCGTGGCGCCACAGCACTTCGGGCGCGAAGCCGGCCTCGCGCAACCAGGCCAGCTCGGTCTCGAGCGGGAAGTAGACGTCCTCCTCCGACCACGCCTGCAGGTACGCCTCCGCCTCGGCGGCAGAGCAGGACTGCTCGAGGTGCGCCAGCCAGGCCTCGCGGTGGCGGCGTGCGAGCGCAGGCGCGCGGCCCGGGAAGCAGTCGCCGCACAGCAGCATGCCGCCGGGGTTCAGCGCACGGTACACGCGGGCGTAGAACGCCTGTTTGACGTCGGGCTCGAGGATGTGGTGGAGCGAGATGCACGCGACGAACGCATCCGCCTGCGGTAACGAGCCGTCCAGGAAACTCGAACCCTGGAACGTGACAGCGGGCCGATCGCGCAGTCGCCGGCGTGCCGCGTCCAGCATGCCGGCATCGCTGTCGATGCCGAGGATGCGGGCGTCCGGCCGGGCGTCGAGGCAGGCCGCGGAGAGCGCGCCCGTCCCGATGCCGAGATCGACGACCGTCGGCTGCTCCGCGTCGATGTGGCGCAGCGCTCCGGCCACGATCGTGAGCATGGTCTCGTAGTCGGGCACGAACGTGCGGATGCGCTGGTCGTAGTCGTTCAGGTCGATGCGCAGATGACTGGCGACGCCCATGTCGTTTCTCGATTCGCTCTCGTGTACAGCAGGAACCTACCGCTTGCCCGTGCGGTGTCGGTTAGTCGACCAGCATCGGGAAACGGACGACGCCCGCCACGCTCTCCTCCGTGACGATGTTGGACCCCGATCGTTCATCGAACTGGACGCGCAGCACGTTGTCGAGCCCCTCGCGCACGCCCTCGATGTGCGTGATCAGGATGACCTGTTCGAAGCGGGCGTCCAGCTTGTGCAGCAGCTGGATCACGTTGTCGCGATGCTCGATGTCGAGCGAGCCGAACACCTCGTCGAGGATCAGAATGGACAGCTGCTGTCCGGCGCGCTCCGCGATCATCTGGCTGATCGCCAGACGCAGCACCAGGTTCGCGATGTCCTCTTCGCCGCCACTGATGACCGGCTTCTCTTCGCCCTCGTCGATCACGGTCACGTTGTACTGCTCATCGATCTCGAGCGCGGTGTAGCGGCCGTCCGTGATCTCCGTCAGGAACACACTGGCCAGTTCGGCCAGCTCGGGGCGGACGCGTGCGTTGAGATCCTCGCGCAGCTCGTTGAGCGCGCCGTCCAGCTCGTGGTGGTGGCGCAGCAGCAGCTCGACACGCCGCGTGCCGGCCACGCGGTCCCGGTAGTCCTTGAGCGCGCGCAGCGCGGAGCGGCGGGCCTCTTCGGCGCTGCCCACGTGGCCGGTCGCCTCGACAGCCAGCAGCTCCGCCTCACGGAGCCTGTGCGCGGCCGCATCGTGCGCGGCCCGATCCCGCTCGAACTGCTCCTCGCTGAAGCCCAGTGCGGCGGCCTGCTTCGTGAGCCGCGTGATGCGCCGCTTCGCACCGGCCGCCCGCTTGCGCGCATCGGCCTGCTCGGTCTCGCGGTCGCCTGCCGACTCGGCCAGCGAGGCGAGGCGTTCTGCGCGCTTCTCGAGGGCGCGCAGTGCATCGAGGTCCGCCTGCACGGCGCGGTGTCGCTCCGCGTCGTAACCGGCGGGCAGGCCCGCGAGTTCGACTTCGAGCTCGGCCAGATTCTCCTCGCGGCGCTTGCGCTCGGCAGCCAGGGTCCACAGTTCCTGGACCGCCTGTTCGCAACGCGCCAGCCGCTGGCCCTGCTCGTCGACGGCCGCGCGCGCGCGGTCGCGCGCTTTCTCCGCGGCGGCCAGGTCGGCAGGCTTCTTCGCGAGCTGTTTTTCGCGCTGGCTCAGCCACTTGCCGTCCTGCGTCAGCGTGACCAGCTCATCGTCGAGGCGGCCCAGGACGTGATCGAACTCCGCGCCGAGTGGCCGCTCGCAGGTCGGACACGTCCCATCCGGACCGGCGTTGCGCAGTTCGCGGATCTTCTGTTTCAGTTCGCGCGCCCGGTCGCGTGCCGCCTGCAGGCGTGTGGCGATCTCCTGCTTCTTGCGCTGCCACTCGGCGGCCTGCGTTTCCGCGCTCGCGTCCGCGGCCTCGAGCGCTTCGCGCGAGGCGCTCAGTTCGCTCTCGTACTCGCGGACCAGGGCCGGCGCCTGTTCGAGCGTCGCGATGCGGCGCGCCTGAGCGGCCAGCTCCTCGCGTCCGGTCCGGACGCTGCGCTCGAGGACGGTGCGCCGCTCGTGCGCCCGCGCCAGCGCTTCCAGCGCCTCGGCCTCGGCACTGATCGGCGGCAAGGCCTGGAGTCGGACGCGTACGCCGGCCAGTTCGGCGGCGGCCTCGTGGATCGTCTCCAGCTCGCGCGTGGTCCGTTCGACATCGCGTTCCGCCCGCTCCAGTTCGCGCCGCTCGCTGTCCGCTGCGTGCCGGTTCTCGCGCGCTTCATCGCGCGCCTTCTGGGCGGCCGTCCACTGCGGCACGATCACCATGAGCGCGGCGGCGGCCTCGACGCGGGCGCGTTCCGCGGCTTCGGCACGCGCCACGGTCTCCGCCAGGCGCGCATCGACGGCGGCGAGCTCCTGCTCCAGGACCTGCGGATCCGCGAGCCCGCTGCGCAGCCCATCCAGTTCGTGGCGCAGCTCGCTGCGCCGCGTGCGCACCCGGTCCTGGGCGCGGCGCAGCCGTTCGTAGCCCAGCAGTTTGCTCAGGAACCGCGCGCGCTGCGTCGCGCCCAGACCGGCCAGGAACTGGATCTCCTTCTGGCCCGTGAAATACGTGTTGAAGAATTCGTGGCGGTCCATACCCAGCCGCGCCTGCAGGTATGCGGACGCGCCGGCAATGCCCGTGGCGACGGGTGCGCCGCCGCCGTCGATGTGGACCTCGGCGTCGTGCAGTGTGCGCGCGACGCGGTACTCGTGGCCGCCCAGCTCGAACGTCAGCCGGGCCTCGACGCGCGAGCGACGGCCGGCCCGGTTGAAGCGCAGCGTGTCGTTCGTGCCGCGCGCGGCGCCGGAGCCATAGATCGTCCAGGCGATGGCTTCGAGGATCGTGCTCTTGCCGGCACCGTTCGGACCGATGATGCCGGTGAGACCGGGCCGGAATCGGATGTGCGACGCGGCGTGCTGCCGGAAGTTCTGCAGATCGAGCTCGAGCAGGCGCACGGCGGCTAATCCTCCGGCGGCCCGGGCTCGATCAGCGCATCGCCCTCGTCGTGGCCGGCCTGGGCGAGGTACTCGGCTGCGAGGCCGACCAGGCGTTCGACATCGATGTCTCCCGATGTCGGCTGCCAGCTGCCGCGCAGGAAGGCCTCCATCTCTTCCTCGAGCGATCTGGGCACACCGCCCGGGACGGGTTGCGTCCGCGCGCGCGTCTGCGGACGACGTGCGTCGAGGTGGAAGTGCAGCGCCCGTGACCGGTATTCACGCAGCCTGCGGTGATCGAGGTCGCGGAACAGTTCGCGCGGAACATCCTCGACGACCAGGCGCACGATCTTGCCGTCGATGCCACCCTGCACGCGCTCGACGCGCTCGCGGATCAGCGCATCCAGCACCGCGGGCTGCAGGTAGCTCCCTTCCCCGTCAGCGGAGCGGGCCGAGATGCGCGGCAGGTCGACGATCGGACGCGTCGGCACGGTGTGAAACACGGCCTCCCGCGTTTCCGTGTCGAAGGTCACGAATCCTTTGGGTCCGGTCTCGATCCAGATGTTCGTCGAGGTGCGCTCGAGCGCGCCGGCATACCACATGTTGGGCGCCAGCTGCGTGGCCAGGTGATAGTGCCCGAGCGCGACGTAGTCCCAGCGCTCGATGCGGATCTCCTCGATGTCGATCTGCGCGCCGCCGAACTCGCTGACGTAGCCGAGCATGCGATCGACCTGCTCGCCGCGCACCGTGCAGTGCAGGACGAGGATGTTCGTGCCCAGGTCGCCGGTCGGCTCGAGCGCCCCCAGTCCATCGCCGGCCAGCGCGTTGTGCGGCACGCAGAAGACCGCCGTGTCCAGAGCGGGAAACTCCAGCACGCGGGCCTGCCGGTCGACGACAGTGACGTTGGGGATCTCCTGGAGCAGCGTGAGGATGCTGCCCGTCTCGGCGGCGCGCGGCGAGTCGTGGTTGCCGGCCGTGATCACGATCGGCGTTTCCGGTAGCCTCTCGTGCAGCCGGGCGAACTGACGGAAGGCGTCGGCGATTGCAGCATTGGACGGCCGCACCGTATGGAAAACATCGCCGGCCACGATGACCAGATCGGCGTGCATGTCGGCCACGCGATCGAGCGCGGCGTGGAACGCCAGCGAGACATCGCGCTCGCGGGCGTTGAACCGTACGCCGTTGTCCGGCCCGGTGACCAGCCGGTGATAGGCGCGGAAGCCGAGGTGAAGGTCGGCCAGGTGCGCGACGATCATCGCAGGCCTTCGCCCAGCGCGTGGATCGTCTCGCCCGACACGCCGCTGCTGGCCGGCCCGGCCAGGAACAGCGCCAGCTCGGCGATCTCCTCGCGCGTGACCCAGCGTGCCCGGGCCGCGTTCTCGACGGACCGGCGGTTCTGCGCGGTGTCGATCATGCCGGGCGCGATCGCATTGACGCGCACGCCGTGCGGCTTCTCCTCGAGCGCGAGCGCCCGGGTCAGCGCGATGACGGCGGCCTTGGCCGCGCTGTACGCGCCCAGACTGGCCACGGCGCGGGCGCCTGCCGGCGAAGCGAAATTCACGATCGCGCCCTGGCTTTCGCGCAGGAGCGGCAGCGCGGCGCGACAGACCGCGTGGACCGTCCCGGCATTGCGCGTGGTTTCCCGCTGCAACTCTTCCGGCGTCGTGTCCGCGAGCGGCTTGATCACGCCCAGCCCGCCGGCGACGTTGAGCAGCGCGTCGAGTCTGCCGAACTGTTCGCGCACGGTCTCGATGAGCCGCGCGACATCGGCCTCGCTCGTCAGGTCGGCGGCCACGCCGACGGCGGTACCATGGTCGCGCAGCTCACGCGCCAGCTCATCGACGGCAGCCGTTCTTGCCGTGATGACGACGCGCGCGCCTGCCGCCAGGAAGCGGCGCGCGATCGCGAACCCGGCCTGGCCGCGATCGCCGACCCCCGTGATCAGGACGACCCTTTCTTCCATCCCTCTGGCTCCCTGGCCCTCGGTCCGCGAAGCGCCCAGCGCGGCGGCCGCGGCGATCAGCCCGGCGGCGCTCAATTCTATGGTACCCGCATCGAAGCGCGGAATCAGCACCGACGCCGCCACGATCACGCCGATGGCCGTCCCGAGCAGCGCGGCGGGCGCGATCGCGGCCCGGCGCACGCGCACGAGCGCGGACAGCACGAGCCCGCTCGTGTAGGCCGGGTGCGCGATCAGCAGGAGCACGGCCACGGCGCCGGCGAGCGGCGAGCGCGTCGGCCCGGACCGGGTGCTCCACCAGGCCGCGAACACGCTGGCCAGACCGAACGCGACGACGGCCCACGTCCAGCGCGCGCGCCGTGGTTCCGTCCCCGGCGCGGGCTGCCCGGCCCACAGCCCGGCGGCCAGGCTGATCAGGCTCATGCCCAGCATGGAACCGGCGGCCGTGAGAAACCCCTGCCCCGTGTACAGCAGGAGGGCGTGACTCGCCGTGCCGCCTGCGCCCAGCGCACCGCCGACGAGGAGCGCGGCAAGCGCGGGCCCGCGGCCTCCTGATCGTCCGTCGCCGGCGCCCCCGTTCAAGGGTGCAGACCTTCGTAATCGCCGCGATGGAAGACGAGCGGATCGCCGTCCGACACGCCGCCGTCGAGCACCTCGCCCACGAAGATCGAGTGGTCACCGCCGGCGTGCTGCGCATGCAGCCGACAGTCGACCCAGGCCAGCGCGCGTTTCAGGATGGGCGCTCCGCTGCTGCCTCGCCCGAGATCGAGTCCGTCGAACTTGGACCCGCCCGATGTGGCGAAGCGTCGGGCCAGCGCCCGGTCCGCGGCGGCCAGCACGTTGACGGAAAAGGCGCCCGCATCACGAATGCAGTCGTGGGAGTCGGCCGAGCGTTCGATGCAGACCAGCACGAGCGGCGGACCCAGCGAGAGCGACGTGAACGCGTTGACCGTCAGGCCGCACGGCTGTCCGTCGGCTCTGCGCGCGGCGACGACGGCGACACCCGTCACCCAGTGGCCCAGGATCCTGCGGAATTCGGCGGTTTCGATGGGCGTTGTCGGTTGATTCCGTCCGTCGGGCCCATTAAGCTTCGCGAGACCCTCACAACCGGACTGGAAAGGGAGGCACTCCATCACGCGTGCCCTGGCGTCCGTTCTTCTGATTTTAGCCGTTCACGCCGGCTGCGACAACGTGAGCTGGGGGGGCGCTGACGTCGCCGTGGTGCCACCGCCGCCACGCCCGAGCGGTGGCCCCTCACCGGGCGCCGTGCCCGGCGCCGAGAGTCTGCCCGACGGTCCCATCCTGTACGACATCACGGTTACCGGCGAGACGGGCACGATCGTGCCGGTCGGCGAGATCGCAGGTGACTCGCTCCGTCCGATCCGCCCCGCGGCGGATGCGCCCGGATTCCACGAGACCTTCATCGCGGAGCACCTGCGTCAGGGTGCCGAGTTCGTCCTGTTCCATCAGGGCGTGCGCGTCGGCACCCTCGTCGTGGAAGCGGCCAGCGTGGATCGCACGGGCTGCCGTCCCTGGCCACGCGCGACGGGCGCGCTCGAGATGAGCGGCGGCGCGGCCGATGCGACGCGCTTCCTGGGTCTCGCCCGGCTGGAGGCGCCGCAGATCACGCGCCGGCTCGCGGATGACCTGACGCCGACGCGGACCATGACCGTGCTCGCGCCGATCTTCGCCGACAAGGTGATGCGCACACGGCGCCTGCCGCTGCCCTCGAACTGGCAGCGCGCGTTCGCGCAGGTCCAGCCGTTCCCCGTGCCGTCCGCGCGCGACCCCGGCTTCGCCGCGACGTTCCTCGTCGGGGACACGCTGGGTCCCGGCCTCGACGACGCCGGACATTCCATCTTCATGGTCGCGCTGCCCGCACACCTGGGCTATGACACGGTCTACGTCGATGTGCGCGAGTACGCCGTCGTCGGCAAGGGTGCACCCGCCGTCCTCGACTTCCTCGACTGGGACAACGACGACTCGATGGAGCTGCTGCTGCGCGTGTACGGCACGCGCGACACGTGGATCGAGGCCGTCGGCCGCGGCGAGAACGGCGTGTGGCGACGCATCTTCCACGACCGCTGCGAAGCCGCGCCCGCGCCCGACAGCGCCGTCGTCGCTCCTGACTCCGCGACGGGGCCAGGCACGCCGGCGGAAACCGGGCCCCGGGTTGCCCGAGCCGGCCTGCCCTTCTAGCTTCGCGGTGACATAACACGAACGGGGCCCAACGGAAGTCCGGTCGAATCCGGCGCGGCCCCGCCACTGTGAGAGGTTCGGGCGACCGTCGAAGGTCTGCCCGATGTGGATCGTCCGGTATGCCACTGGACCGCGATGGCGCGGGCCGGGAAGGCGGGCGATCAGCCTCGAAGCCAGGAGACGAGCTCCGTTCGTGCCCGGTGCGAACACCTTTCCAGGGAAGGGTTCGGGTGCGACGTGGCTGATCCGTTGCCACAACAATCCATCCTTCCCGTCCGACCCGCGGACGGGATTGTCGTTTCTGGCGCGGAACGCGCCGGCGCGGGGCGGCGTGTGCGCACGATCGCGCTCGGCACAGCCGCCCTGTGCGTCATTGCCGCATGCGATGCGCCTGCGCCGGAGCCGGGCCTCACGCGCATCGAGGTCATCGACGATGTCGGCCGAACCGTGCACCTCGAGACGCCGGCGGCCCGCGTCGTCTCGCTCATCCCGGCCCGCACGGACCTCCTGCTCGCGCTGGGCGCCGCCGATCGACTCGTCGCGCGCACCGTGTTCGACCGCGACCCGCGCCTCGCCGGACTGCCCTCGCTCGGCGACGCACTCACGCCCAGCGTCGAATGGCTGGCTGCGCTGCAGCCCGATCTGGTCATCGCGTGGCCCGACCGCCACACGCGCACGATCATCGAACAGCTCGAAGCGGCCGGCGTGCCCGTGTACGCATCGCGGGTCGAGACGATCGAGGATGTGCGCCGCAGCATCGCGCACGCAGGAGTGCTGCTCGGCCTCGAAGCGGCCGCAGATTCGGTGCGCGACCGCATCGATGCCGTCATCGCCGAGGTACGCGGCGAAGTCCAGGAGCTGGACCGGCCGTCGGTCGCGTACTTCATCGGTCTCGACCCGCCGATGGCGGCCGGACCGGGGACCTTCGTCGATGAGATGATCGGCATCGCCGGCGGCACGAACGTGTTCTCGGACGCGCTCTCGCTGTGGCCGGCGGTGAGTCTGGAGCAGACGATCGCACGCCAGCCCGATGTCGTGATCGTTGCGACCGGCGGACCCGCGGCCGAAGGCCTGCTCGCCCGCCTGCGCGAGATGGCCGGCTGGCGCTCCCTCGATGCGGTACGCGCGGGGCGCGTCCACCTGGTCGATCCGGATCTGTTCAACCGACCGGGCCCCCGGCTGATCGAGGCGCTGCGCATCCTGGCCGACCGGCTGCGCTCGCCGTGAGATCGCTGGCCTCCCCCGATGAGCGGGACCGGGCGCCGCGCACCGACACGACACCGTGGCGGCTCGCCGCGGTCGCTGCGGTGCTCCTGGCCATGGCCGTCATCGGCATCGGCACGGGCGCGGCCGACGTGCCGCTCGTCGCCGTCATCGAGGCGCTGTTCTCACGGTCGGATGCCACGACCCGCGCGATCGTCGTGGATCTCCGTCTGCCGCGTGCCGTGCTGGCCGCGGTGGCGGGCGGTGGACTGGCCATGACCGGCGCGGTATTCCAGGCACTGCTGCGCAATCCGCTGGCCGAGCCGTATGTGCTGGGCGTATCGGGCGGCGCGGCGGTCGGTGCCGTCGTCGCGATCCTGACCGGCGTCGCCACGGCGCTGCCATGGAGTCTGCCGCTCGCGGCGTTCCTCGGCGCGCTGGTCGCCATCGTGCTCGTGTTCACGATCGCGCTGCGGGTGGGGCGTGGTCTCGACACCCGCGTGCTGCTTCTGGCCGGTGTCGTGATCGGCGCCTTCTTCAACGCGGTCATCCTGCTGCTGCTGACCTTTGCCGACGCCGAGACGTTCCGCTCCGCCGTGTTCTGGATGATGGGCAGCCTGGCCGGCGCGAACTGGTCGACGGCCGGGCTGGCCGCGCTCTACATCCTGCCGCTCGCCGCCTTCCTGGTTGCGTTTGCCCGGGCGTTCAACCTGCTCGCGCTGGGCGATGATACCGCGCAGTACCTGGGCGTGCGTGTCGAGCGCGTCAAGATGGCCGCGTATGCGGTGGCCTCGCTCATGGTCGCGGCCGCCGTCGCCGCGTGCGGTGTCATCGGCTTCATCGGCCTGATCGTGCCGCACGCGCTGCGTCTCCTGTGGGGCAGCGACCACCAGCTGCTCCTGCCCGCCTCGTTCCTGGCCGGCGGCGCCGTGCTGCTCGCCACGGACACGCTGGCCCGCACCGTCGCGGCCCCGGCCGAACTGCCCGTGGGCGTCATCACCGCGCTCGTGGGCGTGCCGCTTTTCGTGGCCATTCTGATGCGGAGCTTCCGATGAGCGTGTTCGACGTGAGCGGCGTCGATTTCACGTACAGCGGTGCGCACCGGCAGACGCTCACACGTGTGAACGCCGCGATCGGGGCGGGCAATTTCTGCGCGATCATCGGACCGAACGGTTCCGGCAAGACCACGCTGCTGCGGCTGCTGCTCGGGGCCCTGCGCCCCGATGCGGGGACCGTACACTTCGCCGGCAAGCCGGTCCACACCTGGCCACGGCGCTCGTTCGCGCGGCGTGTCGGCGTCGTGACGCAGGTCGAAGAGATGCCGTTCCCGCTCACCGTCCGTGAGCTCGTCTCCATGGGTCGCTATCCGCACCTGGGCGCGTGGCGGCGCCCGGCGCGCGCCGATGAGATGGCGATCGAGACGGCCATGGAGCGGTGTGGCATGAGCGAGTTCGCGGGTCGACCCATCGACCGTCTGTCGGGCGGCGAGCGGCAGCGGGCCCGCATCGCGCGGGCGCTCGCGCAGGAGCCCGAGACACTGGTGCTGGACGAGCCGACGGCGTCGCTCGACATCGCCCACGAGATGACGATCTTCGAGCTGCTCGGCGCTTTCTCCCGGCACGACGGCACGACCGTCGTCGTGGTGACACACCATCTGAATCTGGCCGCCCGCTACGCGGATACGCTGCTCATGCTCGATCGTGGCACTGTCATCGCCGACGGTCCACCGGCCGAAGTCCTGACGCGCGAGATCATCGAGCGGACGTACCACTGGCCCGTACGCGTGCATCCCCATCCGGGTCCGGGTCCGGATGGGGGTGCGCCGCAGGTCGTGCCCGTCGCCCGGCCGCATTCGCCGCCCGCGGACACCCGTGATCGACCCTGACGCCTGCAAGGAAACCGGTCGCCATGCGCTGCCCTCTTCTCGTCGCGGTTCACATCTTCGCCGGCGCCTTGGCCGGCGCACTGCTGCTCCCCGCCCCGACGCGCGCGCAGACGCCGCCGGACACCTTCCGGCTGGATCCGCTGGTGGTCACGGCCACACGCACGGCGCAACCGCGCAGTGCGGTACCGGCTGCCGTCACGGTGCTGGACGGCGATGAACTGCGCGCCCGGGGCATGCGCTTCATCGCGGACGCGCTGCGCAGCGTGCCGGGCGCACACCCCGTGCAGGTCGGGTCGCGGGGCGGGTTGACGTCGCTGTTCCTGCGCGGCGGCGAAAGCGACTACGTGCAGGTCATGGTCGACGGCATCGTGCTGAACGAACCGGGCGGGGCGTTCGACTTCGCGCACCTGACGCTGGACAACGTGGACCGCATCGAGATCGTGCGCGGACCCGTGAGCGTGCTGTACGGGTCAGATGCCGTGGCGGGCGTCGTCCACATCGTCACGCGCGAACAGGCCGGCCCGGCGCGGGTGCGTGCCTCGGCCGGTGCCGGGTACGGCGCGCGCACGAATGGCGATGCCGGGCTGTGTCCCGGCTACCCCCGTACGGCCTGCCCCGAAGGTGCCGATCTGGGGTCGTACGCGACGACGACGCTGGACGCGTCCGTCACGGGCGGCGCTGGGCCGGTGCGCTACAGCGTGGCCGCGGGCCGCCACGACGGCGACGGCGCGTACGCCTTCAACAGCGGCTATGCGGAGCACTCCCTGAGCGCACGCGTTGCAGTTCGTGCGGGGAAGCGGACCGCGCTGGCCACCACCACGCGCTGGACGGACGGCGCGTTTCGCTTCCCCACGGACGGGGCCGGCCGGCTGGTGGATCGCAATCAGCGTCGGACCGTCGAGTCGCTCGCGCTGGGACTGACGGCGCGGCACGCGCTCAGCGACCGCGTCGAACTGGGTCTGACGCTGATGAAGCACTCGGGTGATGCGCTCACGGACGACCCGCCGGACGGCCCGGCGGACACGCTCGGCGTGTTCGAGTCACGCAGCGCGACGCACGGAGAACGGCGCAAGGTCGATCTGCACGCCACGCTGCGGCCGGGCAGCGGCACCATCGTGAGCGCGGGCCTCGAAGCGGAGTCGCAGCGCGGGGAGAGCGCGTTCGCCAGCCGCAGCGCGTTCGGTCCGTTCGAGTCTTCTGCCGGGCATGAACGGACCAGTCGGGCCGCCTGGGCCCAACTCGTCGCGCCGATCGGACCGGTGCAGGTGACGACGGGCGGGCGCGCGGATGGCAATGACCGGTTCGGGACCTTCCTGACCTGGCGCGCCGGCGCCAACGTGCGCGCGGCGCCCGGCCTGCTGGTCCGCGCGGCTGCCGGGACCGCGTTCAAGGAACCCACGTTCTTCGAGAACTTCGCGGAGGGTTTCGTCACCGGGAATCCGCAGCTGCAGCCCGAGCAGTCGCGCAGCGTCGAGATCGGACTCGAGCAGACCTGGCTGGATGGCCGGGCGCGCACCGGTGTGACGTATTTCGACCAGCGGTTCCGTCAGCTGATCCAGTTCGTCGCGCAGCCGGCCGTGGCCGGCGCTCCGAACTACGTGAATCTGGGAGAAGCCCGGGCCTCGGGCCTGGAAGCGGAGGCGCGCCTGGGCATGGCCAGGGGCGCGCGCGTCGAGGCACACTGGACCGTGCTGTCCACGGAGGTCCTCGACGCGGGCACCGGCCAGGACCGCCTCTTTCAGGCGGGTGAACCGCTCATCCGCCGGCCGACGCACCGGTGGATGCTGAGCGCGACGTCGCCCCTGCGCACGGCGACCACGCTGACGGCTGTACTCTCACACGTCGGCGCACGGGACGACCTCGATTTTCTCGACGACTTCGCCGGGGCACGCGTGCGACTGCCGGGGTACACGACGCTCGACCTGGTGGCCCACGTGCGCCCGCTCCGCGAGCGCGCGATCGCGTTCACGCTGCGCGTCGACAACGTCCTGGATGCGCGCTACCGCAGCGTCGCGCACTTCCCGGCCGCCGGACGCTCGCTCTTCATCGGCGTGACGGCCGGCTCGTGAGCGGATCCGTGCCCGTTCAGCCGCGCGCGAGCGCGACGTAGCTCTCGTAGCGCGCGCGATCGATGCGATCCTGCTCGACGGCGTCGCGCACCGCGCAGTCCGGCTCGTGCGTGTGCGTGCACGAGGCCGCGAAGCGGCACTGCCCGAGCAGGGGCCGGAACTCCGGGAAGCAGGCGGCCAGTTCGTGCCCGTCCACGCCCCACAGACCGACCTCGCGCAGGCCGGGCGTGTCCACGACGAAACCGCCACACGCCAGCGGCACGAGTCGGGCACTCACCGTGGTATGCCGTCCCTTGCGCACCGCATCGCTGACGTCGCCGACGCGCAGATCGAGGCCGGGCTCGATCGCGTTCAGCAGGCTGGACTTGCCCGCGCCGGAGGGCCCGGTCAGCACACTCTCGCGCCCGCACAGCAGCGTGCGGACTTCGTCGATCCCCCTGCCCGCGGTCACGCTGGTGTACAGGACCGGGTAGCCCGCGCGCTCGTAGGCGCCGAACGGGGCGGACGCGTCGCTCACTCCGGCCAGATCGATCTTGTTGATGATGAGCGCGGCCGGGATGTGGTTGGCCTCGGCGAGGACGAGCAGCCGATCGATCATGCCGGGCCGCGGATCGGGAAACGCTGCGGCGAACACGAGCACGACCTGGTCGACGTTGGCCACAATGACCTTGGCCTGACTCTCGTGGCGGCCGGGCGCGCTGCGCGCCAGCTGGGTCGTGCGCGGGTCGACCGATTCGATCGTGTGGGAGCCGTCGGCGTGCGCGTGGACGTGTACGCGGTCACCCGCGACGACGCGGTCCCCGGTGCGCTGTTCGAGTTTGAGCCGGCCACGAAGTGTGGCCTGGATGCGGGTCCGCTCTTCGAGCAGGACGTCGTACGTGCCGCCGCCTGCCTGGAGCACCGTTCCCCGGTGAGAGCGGTGCTCAGGCACGGCGGAGCCCGTTACGCGGCGAAGGACTCCAGGGCGACGCCCAGCTCGCCTTCACGCAGGCGCTTGAGTGCGCGGTCGCGCAGCTGACGGACGCGCTCGCGGGTCACGCCCAGCATGTTGCCGATCTCCTCGAGCGTGTGCTCGCGACCGCCATCCAGACCGAAGTACAGGCGGACGACGCGCGCGTCGCGCGGGGCGAGCGTGTCGAGGGCGCGATCAATGTGCTCGGCCAGCAGCCGCTCCTCGACCGCCTCCTCGGGCATCTGCGCCTCATCGAACATGAAGCGCTCGACCAGCTGACTGTCCTCGCTGTCGCCGATCGGCGCGTCCAGCCGGATCTCGGCCGAGTTCAGCGTCTGGAGCGACGTCACGACCTCGGGCGTCAGCAGCGCGGCCTCCGCGACCTCGTTGATCGTCGGGTCCCGGCCCAGCTCCTGCTTCAGTCGCTCGCGCTCGCGGAAGATGCGGGCGAGATCGCTGGCCCGGTTGAGCGGAACACGCACCGCCCGGCCCTGATTGGCGAGCGCGGCCAGAATGGCCTGGCGGATCCACCACACAGCGTACGAGATGAACTTCACGCCCTGATCGACGTCGAACTTCCTCGCCGCAGTGACCAGACCGACATTGCCTTCCTGGATCAGGTCGATCAGCGTGACGCCACGGTTCTGGAACTTCTTGGCGACGCTGATCACGAAGCGCAGATTGGCGCGAACCAGGCTCTGGATCGCTTCCTCATCGCCGTCGCGCGCACGACGCCCCAGCTCGATCTCCTCCTGCGCCGTCAGCAGCTCGTGCCGGCTGACATCGCGCAGGTACTGATCGAGTGCGCTGCGATCATCCGCCGCATCGGCGAATCCATCCAGGCGTCCGTCCACCCTGCGACGCCGCCGTGTGCGCGCTTCCGCCATGCTGATCAGAGTTGCATCGGCTTTCGGCCTGCCGGCCGTTCGCTCGCTCATGGTCCTGTCGTTTTCCCGTTCGTGGCCACCCCGCGGTGGCCGGTTTGCCGCACCTGTAACCCCCCGGTGAAGGGGGGTGTTCCGTCCGCTTCCCGCCCGGCCGGCCGCTAGCGCCTCGTGCTGTCCAGCGCGGCAAGCAATCGGGCCACGGGAACCGGTGCCTCCCGGCCGCCCCCGCGCAGCGCATCACGCAGCTCCACGACGCGGGCTTCGAGGACCGCGACATCGGCGTCGAGATCTTCGCGCCGGGCGTTGCCCCGGACGCGCGCGATGACCCGGTCCGCGATCGACTGGATCTGGCGCACCCTCGCCTCGACGCTGTAGTCGTCGGCCAGCCAGGCGAACGGCGTCTCGGTCTCGAGCAGCCGGTCGGAGATCTGCTCGGCCCGGTACAGGCGCTCTACGCCGCCCGCATCGAGGCCGGCTGCCCGGGCCGTGTCCAGCATGGCTTCCATGCGGAGCAGCGCGTCTTCGAGCGTGGGCGGGACGAGCAGATCCGTCTCCTCGCGGGCGGGCCCGCCATCGCGAGCATCGCAGCCCGCGATCGCGGCGACCGCCGCGATCCCC
>JBFFZF010000118.1:0-15280 GCA_041568755.1 Longimicrobiales bacterium
GCCGGGGTCGTGGCATAGCGGATGTTGTCCGGGACCTGCCCGGGCGCGCCGCCGCGGCCGCCGGCTGCGCCGCCACCGCCTCCGCGTCCGCCGCGGCCGCGCGCCATCATCTCCTGGATCTCGGCCTGACTGCGTTCGATGCGGCGCGTCATGTTCCAGTCGATGCGATGCAGGCCTGCGGTGGCCGGCCCGCGCACCTCGGCGATCGCGAGGTTGCCCTGGTACACGGTCGCGACGGCGTTGCCCGTCGCATTCTCGCGCAGGTGGTAATAGAGCGCGATGGCGACGGGCTCGCTCTCGCCGCGGAAATTCGACGACGCCCAGTTGCCCCGGTCATCCGCGATCCAGCGGACCTTCGGTTCCGGCTGGAAGAGGTGCGTGCGCTGCGCCAGCACGGCCGGTGAGACCTGGGCCAGGGCGCTGATGTCGGCGATGTAGATGCCGCGCCCGTGGGTGGCCACGATGAGGTCGTTCTCGCGCGGGTGGATGTGCAGGTCGTGCACGGGCGAGGTGGGCATGTTGTTCTTCATGCTGACCCAGGACACGCCGCGATCGAAGGAGACGAAGACCTGGAACTCGGTCCCGGCGAACAGCAGGTTCGGGTTCTGGTGGTGCTCGCGCACCACGTTGACGGGCCCGTCCGGCAGCCCCGCCACGATCGGCGTCCATGTCTGGCCGTAGTCGGCGGTGCGGAAGATGAACGGCCTGAAGTCATCGTTCCGGTAGCCGGTGAACGAGATGTACGCGGTCGCCGGGTCGTGGTGGGATGCCTCGACACGGCTGACCCAGTAGCCCGGATGCCGGGGGATGCGGTCGTTGAGCAGCGTCCAGTTCTTGCCGCCGTCGCGCGTCAGCTGGACGTTGCCGTCGTCGGTGCCGACCCAGATGAGCCCCGGGATGAGCGGTGATTCGTCGATCGTCGTGATCGTCGCGTACTGGATGTTGCCATCCCCGCCGCGGCCGGTGGTGAGCGTCGCCGGGTCGGCCTTCGTGAGGTCCGGGCTGATGACTTCCCAGCTCTCACCGCGGAACGGCGAGCGCAGCAGCTTGTTGCCCGCGTGGAAGATCACGTTGCAGTCGTGCGGGGAGACGAGGATCGGCGCGTTCCAGTTCCAGCGCATGTCGGGATCGTCGTGCCGGATGCCCTTGCGCTCGCCGGTCAGCAGGTCGAGCCGCGAGATGGGACCGAACTGCGATTCGTTGTACAGGTACCGGTTGGTGCACGGATCGAAGACGTTGTACATGCCGTCGCCGCCACCCACGCGCTGCCACATCTCGAACGGGATGAAGCCGCCGGCCGGATTCGTGTGCGGGGCCATGTGCGAGCCGTTGTCCTGCAGCCCGCCGGCCACGCGATAGGGCCACGACATGTCGTAGCCCACGGCGTAGAACTGCGCGAGCGACTGGAAATCGGGATGGTACCAGTTCGCGCCGCCGTCCCAGCTCACGCCCATGCCGTGGTCGTAGCCCAGCAGCATGTGTTTCGAGTCGGCCGGGTTGATCCACAGCGCGTGGTCGTCCCCGCCGAAGCCGAGCGGCCGTCGCTCCCAGGTGCGCCCGCCGTTGCGCGTGCCCCACGAAGCGGCGGACAGCACGTGCACGACGTCCGGATCGTTCGGGTCGACGATGATCTGACCGTAGTAGTAGCCCGGCGCGCCGCCGATCGACTGGCTGTCCGGGCTCACCTTGCGCCAGCTGTTGCCGCCGTCGTCCGACCGGTAGACCTCGCCGTCGATCATGCCGTTGCTGGACTTGTGCTCCATCAGCTCGCGGTAACGATCTTCCTCGGACATGCCCGGCTTGTTCGCGTTCTCGACGGTCAGGTACACGATGCGTGGATCGTTCCTGTGGATGCCAATGCCGATGCGGCCGAGCATCCCGCCGGGCAGCCCGTTCTCGAGCAGGGTCCAGTTGTCGCCACCGTCCGTGCTGCGGTAGACACGGCTGCCCGGACCGCCCAGATCGAAGGTGAACGGCAGGCGAACCTTGTCGTAGGTGGCGGCGAACAGGCGGTTCGGGTTGGCCGGGTCCATTGCGACATCCACCACGCCGATCGTCTTGCCGCGCACGACGGGCGCCAGGACCTTGCGCCAGGTGCGACCACCGTCCGTGGTCTTGTACAGTCCCCGCTCCTCGTTCTCCGAGTACAGATGGCCGAGCGCCGCGACGAAGACGACATCCGGGTTCGTCGGGTGCACGACGACGCGGCCGATGTGGTGCGACTCCGGCAGACCCACGTTCGTCCAGGTCTTCCCGGCGTCCGTCGACTTGTAGACCCCGTCACCCCAGTAGCTGCTGCGCGAGTTGTTCGCTTCGCCTGAACCCAGGTACAGAATGTCCGGGTTGGACGGCGCGACCGCGATCGCGCCGATCGAGAAGACGCGCTCGTTCGTGAACAGCACATCGAACGTCACGCCGTTGTTGACGGACTTCCACAGGTGTCCCGATGCCGTGGCGGCGTAGAACGTGTACGGCTGCTGGAGCGGGACCGCGAAATCGACGAAGCGCCCGCTTTGCCGGGTCGGGCCGATGCTGCGGTACGCGAAGGCCTCGAGCTGCTCCGGCGTCAGCGACTGCGCATGCGCGTCCGCTGTCCAGACAGCGGTCCCGGGCAGAAGCGCGAGGAGAAGGAGGATCGAGAGGCGTCGATTCGTGACACGCATGCCGCATCCGCTCCGTAGGCGGGGAAGGGAGTGGGGCCCGTGCCGCGAGAACGGGGTGCCCCGGGATTCCGGAAAACGAAGGCACGGACGTGCCTCAGGCAAGGGCCGCGCGGCGCAGATGTGACTTTTTCACCTGCTTCCCTGTTAGAAGGGTTGGTGGCCCGGAACGGGACACCGGACACGAACCCGGAATCGATGAACGGAGGCGATCGCATGGCTGCGATGCTGGAAGGACTCATGGCCCAGCTCCAGGGCGGGCACATGCCGGCCCTCAGCAAGGCTGTCGGCGCGGACGAGGCAACCACGCAACGTGCCCTCATGGCCGCGCTGCCCGCGATGCTCGCGGGGCTGGCGAAGAACGCGAGCCGCGAGGACGGTGCGGCGGCGCTGCACCGAGCTTTGCAGAAGGATCACGATGGCGGCCTGCTCAACGGCCTGGACGGCTTTCTGGGCAAGGCGGACCCGACCCCGGGTGACGGCATTCTCGGTCACGTGTTCGGAGCGCGCCGCGGCGCCATCGAGCACGGCATCGGCCGGGCCAGCGGTCTGCAGCCCGCGCAGGCCGGCAAGCTGATGGCCATGGCCGCTCCGGTCCTCATGGCAATGCTGGGTCGGCAGACCCGCGAGCGGAGCCTGGACGCCGGTTCGCTCGGCCGGATGCTCACCGAGCAGCACGACGTGGCGAGCCGATCCGCGCCTCAGCTCGAGGGGCTGACCCGGCTGCTCGATGCCGACGGTGATGGCAGCATCACCGACGACCTGCAGGGCATCGGCAAGGGTGTGCTGGGCAAGCTGTTCGGCGCCAGCTGACGGCAGGCCCGGTCCCACGGATCGCGCCGTCGAGGGCGGATCCGGAACGAAACGGTTCATGGAGGAGAAGCGAATGGGAGTGCTGGATTTCGTGAAGGATGCGGGCGAGCGCGTGTTCGGTCGCTCGAAAGAAGAGGAAGCGAGCCTCGACGACGCCGGTCGCGCCGCCGCGCTGCACAAGTTCGTCACCGGGCTCGGGCTGCCCGTCCGGAACCTCGCGGTGGGCATGCTGGATGGCACGGCGACGGTGCGCGGTGTGGCCGCGACGCAGGCGGACCGCGAGAAGATCGTCCTGGCCGTCGGCAACGCGGCGGGCGTCGAGCGTGTGGATGACCGCATGACCGTCGAAACGCCGCAGCCGCCGGCCGTCTTCTACACCGTCGTTTCCGGAGACACGCTCTCCGGGATCGCGAAGGCGCACTACGGCGCAGCCAATACGTACATGAAGATCTTCGAGGCCAACCGGCCTCTGCTCGAGCACCCCGATCGCATCTATCCGGGGCAGGTGCTGCGCATCCCACCGATGTAATCGCGCGACAACAGGCGCAGCCGGGGCGACCCGGGTTCGGGGCCTGGCGGGGCCTCCGGACGCTCGCGTTCAGGGAGGAGCGCGGGCCTGCGTCGTCGCGCGTGCCTTGGCCCGGTCGTTGCATCGTTTCGGCTCCGCCGGGGCGAAACGGCCTCCCGCCGGTTGCCCCGTTCGCTCGGGTCGGCCTAAGTTGGGGAGGAAAAATCGAGCCTGGTTCACCCCCGGGGGCGCCTGGGACGGCGCAGCGCGTCGCGGTTTCCCGCGAAGCCGCACCGTTCCATCGGGCGCCTCTTGCGATAAGCTGGTAGCCGCCGTGCCGAACTCGCAGAAACAGCGTCGGACGCCCGCCGCCGGACCGACGGCCCGCATGCTCCGCAGCGGACTCGGCTTCTGGATCGCCCTGGCGTTCCTGCCGATGCCCGGGGCGGCCGTCGCCCAGACGCCGGAGCACCCCGACCTGCGGCAGGCCGTCGCGGCGTACGAAGCCGGTCAGCTGGACCGGGCTCGAGCGCTGCTCGAGGCCGCGCCAGCGCTGCTCACGGCGCGCGATGCGGCCATCCGCGGGCTCTACCTGGGCCTGGTCCATTTCGCCGAGGGCGAGGCCGGGCTGGCGCAGGACGCTTTCATGCGCGCCGTCATCCTGGATCCATCCCTGCGCATCGATCCCGTCGTGCACTCGCCCACGCGCGTCCAGGCCTTCGACGCGGCCCGCGCCGTCGTCGTGGAGGGCTGGCGGACCGAAGCTGGCGCGGCCGAGGGCCGCGGCGACGTCGTCCTGGCCGAACAGCGCTGGCGGTCCGTCCTCGCGGCCGAACCGGCCGACAGCACGGCCGCTGCGCGCCTCGCGGCCCTCGAGGCGGCGCGGCGGCCGGCGCCCCCGATCACGCTGCCGCCCACGGACACCGCCGCCGTCGAGGAGGTGCCGCCCCCGGACACCACCGTCCAGGGCCTGACGGCCCGCCGCAGCCCCGGCCAGGCCCTCGCCCTCGGGCTGCTGCTGCCCGGGCTCGGCGAGATCTACGCGGGCCGGCCGGTGCTGGGCGTGTTCGCCCTCGGTGCCGCCGCTGGCGCGCTCGCCGCGGCCTTCATGGTCGAGAAGGTCGATGTCCGCTGCGCCACGATCCCGGTGAACAACTTCTGCCCGCCGGAGGACATCGTCTCGGAAACGATGGAGCGACCGTACCTCGGTGCGGGCGTGGCCGCCGCGGCCGGCATCACCCTGCTCGGGGCACTGGACGCGTTCCTGGCCACACGCCGCACCAACATCGGGCCGCTGGACAGCATGGGGTCCGCCCGCCTGCAGGTGGGTCCCGCGGGTCTGGAGCGCGGGCCGGACGGCGCCGTCCGGCTCGGCTGGATCCGGGTCGCGTTCTGAGGCGATCATGACGCTCGCACGAGCCCTTCGCCGGACCGGCCTGCTGCTGGTCTTCGCCATGGCCCTCGTCGCGGCATGCCGGGACGTCACGGTGACGGCCGTGGATGTAGGCCGGGTCGTCGTGACGCCGGGCAATGCCCAGATCACGATCGGTCAGCGCATGACGTTCGCGGCCCGCGTCGAGGATGCGACGGGTCGCGAGCTGCCGCGCACCGTCGTCTGGAACACGAGCGCGCCCAACGTTGCCGCCGTCACATCCGCGGGTGAAGTGCTCGCGCTGGCCGCGGGCACGGCGCGCATCAGCGCGAGCAGCGGCGGCGTGGCCGGTGAAGCCGTCGTCACGATCGTGGGCAAACCCGTTGCGCGCGTCGAGCTCCAGCCGTCGATCGCATCCGTCACGGTGGGTGACTCGGTGCGCTTCCAGGCCACGCTGACGGATGCCGATGGTGCGGTGCTGACGGGCCGCCAGGCGACGTGGAGCGTGGGCGACGCGAACATCGCCGTGCTGCGTGCCGCCACCGGCTGGGTCGTAGGACAGAGCCCCGGTTCGACGACCGTGGCGGTGACGTCGGAAGGCGTGCGCGGAGAAGCCACGTTCTCGGTCCGACCCGCCGTCGTCGTGGGCAGTGTGACGGTAGCGCCGCCCTCGTCCACGATCCCGGCGGGTCAGACCGTCCAGCTCGTGGCGACGGTGCGCACCGGTGACGGCGCGATCATCAACCCGCCCCCGCCGATCACGTGGACCAGCGCGAGCAACGCGATCGCGACAGTCAGCCCGACCGGTGTGGTGATGGGTATCGCGCCCGGCTCGACGACGATCACGGCGACGTCCGGCGGGCAGAGCGGGCAGGCCGCGGTCACCGTCACATCGACGGGCGTGACCACGGTCCGGATCGAGCCTCGCTCGCTGTCCATGGTGCTCAACACCACGTTCCAGCTCAACGTCCGGGCCTTCGATCAGGCGGGGACGGAACTGATGGGGCGCACGGCGATCTGGAGCACGCTGAACGCGGGCATCGTCACGGTCGACGCGACGGGGCTGGTGCGCGCAGTCGCGGCCGGCCAGGGCCGCATCGTCGCTACCATCGAGGGCCGCGCCGATACGGCCACGATCTTCGTCGTGCAGCAGCCTGTCGCGAACGTCGCCATCGCGCCGGCCTCGCCTTCCGTGCTGGTCAACGACTCCACGGTGCTGCAGGCGATCCTGACAGCGAACGACGGGACGCAGCTCAACAGTCGCTTCGTGACGTGGACGAGCAGCGACACCACGATCGCGCGCATCATCTCGCTGGGGTCGACGAGCCAGAGCGCGCGGGTCACGGGGCGCCGCGCCGGATCCGTGACCATCACGGCCCTGGTGGAGGGCCGTACGGGGACAACGACGCTGCAGGTGCTGCCCAGGGCCGATCTGCGCGTGACCAAGACCGGGCCCGCCGCCGTGAACGCGGGCGACACGATTACCTGGACCGTCGGCGTCGCCAACACGGGACCGAGCACTGCCGCGAACGTCGTCCTGCGCGATACGCTGCCCGCCAGCGTGACGTTCGTGAGTGCGACGGGCAGCCCGACGCAGTCCGGCAATGTGCTGACCTGGCCGACCATCGCCACGCTGGCCTCCGGTGGCTCGGCCTCGTTCACCGTGCGCGCGATCGCGCCGCCCAGCGGCACCGTCGTCAACGTCGCCGCCGCCACGTCCGCCACGGCGGAAGCGAACCCGGTCGACAACCGGGCCGCGTGGACGACTTCGATCGGCGGTGCGGACGTGTCCGTTGCCAAGACGGCGCCCGCACAGACCGTGAACGCCGGTGATCCGATCGACTTCACCGTGCTCGTCACCAATCTCGGCACCGGCACTGCGGCCGGCGTGACGGTCACGGATTCACTGCCCGCGAACGCGACGTTCGTGAGCGCGACGGGCGGCCCGACCCAGTCGGGCAGACTGCTCACGTGGCCCGTCATTCCCAGTCTCGCCAACGGCGCGAGCGTGAGCTACACGGTGCGTGTGGTGGCGCCCGCCAGCGGCAGCGTGGTCAACGTGGCGCGCGTCGCATCGACGAGCACGGATCCCAACGCCGGCAACAACCGGTCCGCGCCCACGATCGCCGTCAACCCCGTGGCCAACCTGTCAGTCAGCAAGACCGCCAGTCCGGCGGTCGTGAACGCGGGCGACACGCTGACGTACACGATCCAGGTCTCGAACACGGGTCCTTCGGATGCGGTCAGCGTGGTCGTCACGGACACGCTGCCGCTGGCGAGCGTGTTGTTCATCGATGCGACCGGCGGCGCCTCGCTCGCCGGCAACGTGCTGACCTGGCCGACACTGGCGACCCTCGCGGCCGGCGGTTCCGTGAACTACACCGTGCGCGTCGAGGTCTCGACCAGCGGCGCGATCACGAACATCGCCGCCGTCACCGCGACGACCGCCGACGCGAATCCCGCGGACAACCGTGCCACGGTCACGACGAACGTGCCCGGCGCGGATGTCGTGATGAACAAGAGCGGGCCCGCGCTGGTCAAGCCGGGAGACACGATCACGTACACGCTGCAGGTCTCGAACCTGGGACCGGGCCGCGCGCACCAGGTGGTCGTCACCGACTCACTGCCCCCGGCCGCGCAGTTCGTCGACGCGGTGCCCGCGGGCTCGTTGAGCGGGACCCGACTGACGTGGACCATGGGCAACCTGCAGGCCGGTGCGTCGCAGAACTACACCGTACGGGTGGTCGCGCCCGTCGCCAGCGGTGTCGTCAACGTGGGCCTGGTCAGCGCACGCACCGGCGACCCCGCGCCGGGCAACAACCGCAGCGCCGTGTTCACGCAGATCGCGCAGGCCGACGTGGCCGTCGGTAAGACGGGCCCGGCCACCGTGAACGCCGGCGACATCGTGACGTACACGGTGAGCGTCAGCAACGTGGGCACCGCGGACGCCACGGGCGTCGTCGTGACGGACACGCTCCCGTCCAACGCCACGTTCCTCGACGCCACGGGAAGCCCGACGCAGAACGGCAACGTGCTGAGCTGGCCGGCGCAGACGCTGGCCGCAGGTGGCAGCGTGAACTACACCGTGCGTGTCACGGCACCCGTCACGGCGGCGACCCTCGTCAACGCCGCGGCGGCGATCTCGACGACGTCCGACGCCAACCCGGGGAACAACTGGGCCCGCGTCACGACGACGGTCGTGCCCATCGCGGACCTCGAGGTCACCAAGAGCGGGCCGGCCACGGTCAATGCCGGTGGCAACGTCACGTACACGCTGACCATATCGAACAAGGGACCGTCACCGGCGGCGAACGTCGTGCTCTCCGACACGCTGCCGGCAAACAACGCGGGCTTCGTGAGTGCCAGCGGTAACTTCACGCGTGTTGGGAACGCGGTGACCTGGAACCTTGGCACGCTGAGCGCCGGCGGCTCAGCGAACGAGACCGTGGTCATCACCGCGCCGAACAGCGGCACGCTCAACAACGTCGCGCGCGGCACCAGCAGCACGGCGGATCCGGATGGCACGAACAACCGGTCGACGACCTCGACCACCGTGAACGCTGCCGACCTGGCCGTCTCGAAGGGCGCGCCGGGCAGCGTGAATACGGGTGCGGCGCTGACGTACACGCTCAGCTGGGTCAACAATGGCCCGGGCCCGGCGGTGAACGTCGTGCTCACGGACACGCTGCCCGCGGGCGTCGTTTTCGTCGATGCGACCGGCGGGCCGACGTACGACCTGGCCTCACGTTCGCTGACCTGGCCCACCGTGCCGACGCGCGCCGCGGGCGCGTCGCCTGTCCAGCACACCGTCAACGTCACGGTCACCGCCACGAGCGGAACGCTCACCAACGTGGCCGCCGTCACGGCCGCGACGGCGGACCCGAACGCGGCCAACAGCCGGGCCACGGCGTCGACCGTGGTCCTGGCGCCCGACCTGGTCATGGCCAAGTCCGGACCCGCCACGGTCGGGCCCGGTGCCACGATCACGTACACGCTGCAGGCCACGAACGCGGGGACGGCCGCCGCGACGGGCGTCGCCATCCTCGACACGCTGCCGGCCAACGCCACCTTCATCGATGCGACCGGCGGCGTCACGCCGGTCAACGGTGTCCTGACCTTCGCGGTCGGTGCGCTCGGAACCGGGGCGCAATCCCAGTCGTACACGGTCCGGGTACAGGCGCCGACGGCGGCCGACACGGCCACGGTGCTGAACGTGGCGCGGGTCATCTCGACGTCCGTCGATGCGAACCCCGCGAACAACCGGGCGACGGTCACGACGAAGGTCGTGCTCGCTGATCTCACGGTGTCGAAGAGCGGACCGGCGACGGCGTTCGCAGGCGACACCCTGGTCTACGTGATCCAGACGTCCAACGCGGGTCCGTCGGCCGCGGCCGGGGTCGTGGTCACGGACACGCTGCCCGTCAACGCCACCTTCGTCCGCGCCTCGCGCGGAGGCACGTTGAGTGGTAACGTCGTGACGTGGCCGGCGATCGCGTCGCTCGCGAACGGCGCCACACAGACGGACACGGTGCTGGTGCGGGCGCCCAACGGCGGCAACGCGCGCGACGCCGCGGCCGCGCTGGCGACGACGTTCGATCCGGATCTTTCGAACAACACGGACGACGTCACGACGGCCGTGACCATCGCGACCGATCTGGAGATCACGAAGACCGTGGACAAGGCCACGGCGCAGCCCGGCGACACGCTGACGTACACGATCACGCTGCGTAACCTGGGTCCTGTCCAGGCCGACAATGTCGTCGTCACGGACGTGCTGCCCAACAACGTGACGTTCCTGGATACCACGGGCGGTGGCGTGCACTCCGGCAACACGATCACGTGGGATCTGGGGCAGGTGCCGATCTCCGTGCAGGTCTTCACGGTGCGCGTGCACATGATCACGACGGGGACGGCGACGAACAACGTGAACGTGACCAGCGCGACGACGGACAAGAACCCCGCCAACAACGCGTCAAGCGCCACCACGACAGTGTCCTGAGCGGAGCGGCAGCGCGGAGGGTCGGAAGCGAATGGAAGACGCAGACAGGCCGATCCGCATCTCGCATTTCACCGTCGAGCGTGAGCTCGGGCGGGACGCGCTGGGCTTCGTCTTCGACGCCATCGACGAACAGCTCGAGCGGCCGGTCACGCTCCGGCTCGTCCGCGCCGGCGCGCACTACGGCGAGCCCGATGTGCCGCGCATCCGCGCCGGATTCCTGCACGCCGCACGCCGCGCGGCACTGCTGAACCACCCCAACCTCGTCACGATCTACGAGTTCCGGCCGCTCACCGAGACCGACCTGGTCGTCATGGAGCGCGTCGAAGGCGAGTCGCTGCTCGACATGACCGCGCGCGGCGCGCGCTGGACCGTGCTCGACGCGGCCCGGCTGCTCGCACGCGTGGCCGACGCCCTTGCCGTCGCGCACGAGGCCGGCCTCGTCCACGGGCGCGTGGGACCGCAGAACATCCGCATCCGGCCGGACGGCCGCATCAAGGTGCTCGACCTGGGCATCCCGAAGGTCACGGATGAGCTGGCGCCGGCGCCCACGCCGCGTGACGATGTCGTCGCGCTGGCGCGCACCGCGTGCGGGCTGCTCGCGGCAGCGCCGGCCGGTGCGCAGGACAGCCTGCTCGCTTCGCTGCGCGATCCGGCGATGGCGAGGGCGCGATACGGGTTCCTGGCGCCGGTGCTGGCGCGCGCCATCGAGCCGCCCGAGCAGGGCGGGTTCGCGAATGCGGCCGAACTGCGCGACGCCCTGGTGCTGGCGCTGGAGGCGGCGACCTCGCGCGCGAATCCGGAGCAAGGCGGGACGGACGCACGCTGGGCGACGCGCATGGTGGGGCCGGCCGGCTTCGGCGCCGAAGAGCGTCTGCCGACCGACGCGCGCGCCCTGCACTCGGCGGGTCACCAGCCGGCGACCGGCTCGCGGCGCATCATCCTGCCACCCGACCTGGCCCAGCGTGCGCACCCCGGCGACGAGAGCGCCGTCTTCGAGCTGCCGCCGGGCGCGCTGCCCGCACCGCCACCTCCGCCAGCGTTCGCCCGGGTCCTCGCGGAGCGTCGGCTGCTCTTCGTGGCTGCGGGTGCGGTCGTCATACTGCTGGGTGGCTGGATCGGCGTGCGCGCGCTGCTGTCGGATGGATCGGCGTCCGAGCCGGACCCGGCAACCGGCGCGATCGCGAACGCGACGCCCGCGCCGCCGCCCGCGCTGCCGGCGCTGACGGACACCGGGGCGCCGCCCGCGTTCGTGCCGGAGGACACGCTGGCGGCCGTGCCCGTGGCGCAGACGCTCCGCGCCATGGTCCGGGCGAGCCCGCCCGGTACGGTGATCCAGCTGGCCGATCGGCCGGACAGCGCCTGGACCGATGCCGTCGAGTTATCCGTGCCTGCCGGCGAATCGCTCGCACTCACGTTCAGCCGGCCGGGCTACGTGAGCCAGTCCCAGACGTTCGAGGGCACGCGGCTGTCCGTGACGCTGGTGCCCGATTCCGTCGTCGCCACGTTCCGCGCGAACGTGCCGGCCGACGTGTTCCTCGTCGAGGGCACGCGCGAGCAGCGGCTGGGGCGGACGAATTTCGAGCGCGCCCTGCCGACCGGGACGCACCGCATCGTCTTCCGCTCGCCCGGCCAGGACGACTGGACCACGCAGCAGGCCATGGCGGGAGCGGGGCGACGCTACACGGTGGAGAAGGACGACTACGTCACGCGCGGAGATTTCGTTGGAACGGTGGCCGGAACCTGGGCCCGCGTGAGCGTGGACGGCGGTCCGGAACGCGACACGCCCGCCCGCTTCGATGACCTGACCGTGGGTCCGCACGTGGTGCGGGTCACACGCGAGGGGTTCCGCACGATCGTCGACACCGTCGTCGTCCGCCCGGGCCAGCTGGTCACGCGCCAGTACACGCTGGTCCGCAGCAACTGAGAGACGGCAGTCACCGCGGCGCGCCCGGGCCGTCCGCTCGAGCGTCAGGCCAGCGGGCTGGCTCGCCCGTCCGCTCCGGTGCGCCACGGCCGCCACACCAGCACGGGCGCGGCCGCGGAGATGTCCGACTTCCTCGCCGCGATCTCGATCGGCTCCAGCGTGAGCCCGGCGGGATCGAGCGAAACCTGCAGCTCCGCGATCTCGCGCTCCAGCTCGGCGTTCAGCTCGGCGATCTTCGCGTCGACCGCCTCCAGGGTGTCCTCCGCCCGGCCGATGTCCGCACGTTCACGGCCCATGCGCCCCGCGCCCCGCGCTGCCGTCGTCATGCGTCCGACGTTCGTCGCGCTGGCCAGCTTCCGTCCGAAGAGCGCGCCCAGCACGGACGCGCCCACGGAGATCGCGGTCTGCAGCTTCTGCTGGTCGTACTGCGACTGCTCACGCTCCACGCGCTGCTCCGCCGTGCGTCGCCGGTCCGCCAGCGTCTGCAGCCTGGCGCCATACTTCGCGCGCAGCGTATCGATCTCCGCGTCCCGCTGCTCCCGTGCCGTCTGCGTGAGCCGGATGCGGAAATCGCCTTCACTCTCTCCCGGCTCGGACACTTCCTTCAGCTCGTCGCAACGCCATAACGTCAGCTTTCGCGCCCGGTAGGCGTGCGCGACCAGTTGCTTGCGCCATGCCTCGACGGCCTTTTCCGGAATGCCGGGCAGCGGCGCGAAGCCGAAGCCGCGGGCCGGCGCGTCATCGAACGTCACGGCCGCCTCGTCGAACACGTCGGCCGCGTCCCAGGGATCGGTGCCCGCGTCCTCCGGCAGCGGCGCCAGCAGCGACAGGTCGCGCCACACGTCGATCTTGCGCCGGCCGTCCGCGTGGTGCAGGCGCAGCCGGCCCAGCAGCGCGGGCCGGTATGTGAGCCCCGGGCCGTCGGCCCCTGGCGCGCGCACGAACAGCTCATCGAGACCGGCGGGCAGCACGGGGCGTGAGGCCGCGGCAGACGCGGGCGCGGCAGCGGGGGTGGCCACCGGCGTGGCCGGAGCTGCCGTCGCTGGCGGTGCGGCGGCCTCCGCGGCGTCGCGTTCGCCAGCGCCGGAGAGCCGCTTGATCTCCTCGCGCGTCAGCGGGCCGCGCAGGTAGGACATCGCCCAGCGGGTGTGCATCACCACCGGGCCGTCCTCGTGCACGTCGTGCATCAGGAACACCCGGCTGTCCAGCGCCGACAGCGTCCGGTCGATGTCGGCCCGGCTCATGCCCGGTCCGCCCGAGATGCTCTCCAGGCCGTCCAGCATGCGCGCCTTGTCGCGCTCCGTCTGCAGCCGTCCGATGAACCACGTCCCGGCGTTGGAGAGGCTCTTGTAGTCCAGGTCCACGGGGTTCTGCGTGGCCAGCAGTACGCCCAGGCCGAACGCCCTGGCCTGCTTCATCAAGGTGAGCATGGGCGGCTTGGACGGCGGATTGGCAACGGGCGGGAAGAAGCCGAACACCTCGTCCATGTAGAGGAGGGCGCGCAGGCTGGTCGTGCCCGGCTGCGTCCGCATCCACGCCACGACCTCGCCCAGCAGCGTGGTCACGAAGAACATGCGCTCGGCGTCCGACAGGTGCGAGATCGACAGGATCGACACGCGCGGCCGGCCCTCCGGCGTCCACAGCAGGCGGGCGACGTCCAGCGGCTCGCCTTCCATCCACGCCGCGAACCCCGGCGATGCGAGGAGGTTGTTCAGCGTCATGGCCAGCTCGAAGCGGTCCTTCTCCGGGAAGAACGTGTCGAGCGCGATGACGCCGATCCGGTCGAACGGCGGCTTCTGGATGCGCCGGATCAGGTCGGGCAGATCGAGGGTCTGCCCCTCCCGCCACGCCCCGTCGATCAGCCGCGAGAGCAGGATGTGCTCGCGGCTTTTGACCGGGTCCGGCTCCAGCCCGACCAGCGTCATGAGCCCGGACACCGCCGCCAGCACCCGCTCGCGCAGCGTGTCCTCGTCCGCGCCCGGCGCGGGCGCGCGGAACGAACGGAGCAGCGAGATGGGCCGGCCGGCCGTGCTGCCCGGCGTGTAGATGGCGAAGTCCGCCTTCTCGCGCAGCCGGCGGATGCGCTCGCCGTCCTGGTCCCACTTGGCGAGGCCCTTGCGCCAGGTCTCGGCGACGGCCTTCGCGTGTTCGTCCGGCGTGCGGCCGTGCCGCTCGGCGTCGCCCGGTGCCAGCCACGGCGCGAAGTCCCCGGGCGCCAGGTCCGGGAACGTCAGCAGGAGGTTGCCGATGTCGCCCTTCGGGTCGATCGCGATGGCGGGGATGCCGTCCCACGCCGCTTCCTCGAGCAGGGACAGGCACAGCCCGGTCTTGCCCGATCCGGTCATCCCCACGCAGACCCCGTGCGTCGTGAGGTCGCGGGCGTCGTACAGGACCGGCTCGTCCCCCAGGGCCTTCGCTTCCAGGTCCCAGGTCCGGCCCAGATAGAACACACCCAGCTTCTCGTACGACGGCATTCCCATGGCAACTCCCGTTGGTTCGGCTCCCCGTCCTCCGGCCGGGCCAACGTAGCCGGGGCGTATCGGGTGGTGCCAGAAGCCCCAACGCTGTCCCGGGTTGCCCCGGTCCGACGAGCGGGCGTGCGCACAGGAAAATGAGCCGGAGGGTGGGGCAGGCGTGACGTGCGCCGAAGCCACGCATCGCACGGCACGCCAACGGCATCGCCGTCAGGACGTCACGCTCTTTCCAGCGACCGTCCGCGACGAACCGGTGTGGCAGAAGATCACGCGATGCTGCGGGACCACCCCAGCAGGAGCGCTGGCCGCGGGCTCCCGACCGCCGCGGCCCGATGCCAGCAGAAAGGCCCGGCCGGTGCGCGATCTGCACCCCCGGTGGACACGCACCACCGGTCTCCGGCAGGGTCCATCCCACGACCCCGTTGCGGCCGCGCCACGACTCTGCGAGCGCTATGCCACAGGTAGCGCCGGCCGGCCGGACGCAAGCCCCGTTCCGCGGGCTGGCCGGGTTCGGCCCGGTGAGAGCGAAA
>JBFFZF010000119.1:0-15080 GCA_041568755.1 Longimicrobiales bacterium
CACTGACGGTCACGGGGCACGTCTACACCATTGACGCGACGCCTGTGAGTGCGCCGTTCTTCCAGCTGGCCGGCATCGGCCACTACGGAACGGGCACGCCGACGCAGGTGACCGAGCTGCCCGGCACCAAGCGCGTTCAGGATGGGTCAGCGCTGGAGTTCTACGCGTACGAGCTGACGGATGGCGGAGCGATCACGTACGACCCCGCATTCGAGCCGTTCTTCGATGGGCAGGGCACCGCCACGCTCACACTCGTGGGGTACGAGCACACGGTCGACGCAACGGGTTTGAGTGCGCCCAGCATCCAGCTCGCGTCGATCGGGCACTTTCCGACCTCGACGCCGGCCGTGGTCCGGGGGCTCCCCGGCACACGTCGGGTGCAGGAGCAGTCATCGCCCGAGTTCGCGACCTATCAGCTCACGACCGCCGGGTTGATCGATTACACCGCCGCCGTGGACGCGTTCGCCGATGGCGCGGGCACCTCGACGCTCACGCTCGCAGGATTCACGATCGTCGTCGACGCCACGCTCATGGCTGCGCCGAGCTTCTCGATCAACGGGATCGGATCTTTCCCGTCGAATGTACTCGCCACTCTGGCGCTGTTGCCGGGCTCCAAGGGCTTCACTTCGACGGCGCTGACGTTCGGCTTCACGGTCGATGCCGCGGGGCTGATCGACTATCCGGGCACGCTCGATGCACAGGTTTCAGGCAGGGGGACGTCGACGCTGAAGATCCTGAACTAGCGTGGCCTCACGCCCTGCCGGGCGTGGGCCTACCAGATCAGGGCGTGCGAGTACTTGAGCATGATCGACCGGCCCGAGGAGAGCGGCAGCCTGGGCCGGTCGAGCACATCACGGTCGGTATTGATGCCCTCGTTGTACACGATCCAGAGGTCGGTGCCCTCGCGGAAGTTGTAGCGGAAGCGGGCGTTGAACGTGGCCAGGTCGGCCACGTTGCTGAACTGCGCGAAGGTGTTGAACGAGACGCGCGTGTTCAGCGCGAGCTGGACCTTGAGGCGGAGCAGGTGCGCGGTGGTCGCGTCGTCACGCTCGTCGAACACGATCCGGTTGATCTCGTAGCCGCCGCCCAGCTCGAGGTAGCGTGACGGGTTCCAGGCCGGGTTGACGGCGAGGCCGTAGCGCGTGCCGTCGTAGAAGGTGCCGGCCGTCGCCGTGTAGTCGCCGCGGAACAGGCCGCTGCGCGGCAATTCGAGGCGGAGCCGTGCCTCGTGGAACCAGTAGTCCCCGGCGATGACCGTGGCGCCGGCGACCGTGAAGTCCTCCCGCACGCTCTCGTAGTTGGACCGGGCCGTGAGCCGCAGCTCCTTGCCGTCCTTCATCTCGAGCCCGAACTGCGGCTCGACGAAACTCGACTCGGCCGTGCCGTCCGTGGTGCGCACGTAGTGGCCGCCGCCGACCTGGAAGCTGCTCGAGCGCAACGGCGACTCGGCGTCCTGGAAGCGCTTGTACTGCAGGCGTCCGCTGTAGAGCCGGTAGTTGCGGCGCGCCTGGAAGCCCAGTCGCGGCATGAAGTCGCCGCCCACGCGCGTGAATTCCGCGGCGTAGGACAGCCCGTCGTCGCGGATGCGTTCCCAGCGTGCCTGCACGACGGCGGCCTCGAGGGCGGATGCCTCGTCGATCGCCTCATCGAACGTCTGCGCCCACCTGGCCGTGATCCATTCATCGCCGAACGGCCGCAGCACGGCATCGACGCCGTAGGCCAGGTTGTCCTGCCCGTCGGAGCCGAGCCGCGACGTGACCATGGCGCCGATGGACGAGTACGGGTTCAGGATCTGCTGGTTGAGGCGCAGCACGCCCATGTTCTCCGACGAGCGCCCGCCGTGCGCCGCGGTCTGCATGTCGAGGAACCCGTAGTCGAGTCCGCCGATGCGGCCGACGGCGCGCGCGCCGCCGTAGATGCGCACGATCTCGCCCTGATCCAGGCCGATGCGCCGGCTGTGGAACAGCCGGTCCGTGAAGCCGCCCGTGGAAAACTGGAACGTGCTGGCACGCTCCTGGAAGAACTGGCGCTTCTCCGGGAAGAACAGCGGGAAGCGCGTCAGGTTGACCTGCTGATCGTCGGCCTCGACCTGGGCGAAATCGGTGTTCGCCGTGAAGTCGACGGCCAGATTCGACGTCGGCGAGTAGCGCAGGTCGACGCCCAGCTCGCGCGAGGTATGCGCGTCGGTGGTCCAGCCCGCGCCGGGGATCGCCTCGGGGAGCACCGGCGTCCAGTTCGTCCCGCCCAGTGCGTACGGTGTGACGTAGACCGGCTTCGAGGGTCGCACGCCGCGCAGTACCACGCGCTGCGCCTGCGAGGGCTTGGCGAAGGCCAGGCCGCCCCACTTGGGGTCGATGGCCGGGAACGTGTGACGCTCGTTCTTGCGCGCGATGAACCGGTACACGATGAAGCCCATGACGGCCTCATCGCCGACGGACTGGAAGCCGAGCGTCGAGAACGGGATGCGGAACTCCGCGAACCAGCCTTCGTCCGTCTGCGACGTGGCGACATCCCAGTGCGCGTTCCAGTCCGAGTTCATCGGCATGCCGGCGCCCGTGAACACGGCATCGTTCTGGACGGTCCGGTCGTTGCGCGCGCCCGCCGGGTTGGTCACGAACCAGACGGCCGTTTCGTAGTCGTCGTAGCTGTCGATGACGATGGCGAGCAGGTCATCGCCGCTGTACGCGTCCCGGTAGAACGTGTTCGTGCGGATACCGCGCGGGTCCGAGTCGTACATCCGGCCGGACATGTAGAGGTAGCGGTCGTCGTAGGCGATGCGCACCTCGGTCCGCTCCGTCATCGGCCCGAGAAAGACCGGCGAGTGCATGGTCATGGAGATCGGCTCGATGTCCTGCCAGGCCGGCTCGTCCACGATCCCGTCCACCGTGATCGCGCCAGTCAGCCGGAAGACCGGCATCGGGACCGTGCGGCGGGCGTCCGCCCCGGCCATCGTCTCGGCCACGCCGAGGCTGCCCTGGGCCGCGACGGGCGCGGCAATGCCGGAGACGGCCATCAGCAGGACGAGGGACAGCGCCAGGCGGGACGCGTGCTGCGCGGGTCGGATTCGTTCGATCATGCCCCGAAAGCATCGCATCACGCGGCCCGGCTGGCAACCCGGGGCGGGCGAGGGATCATACTTCCGGCGACTCGACCGCCTCGCCGGACGGCCCGCGCTCCACGCTGCGGGCGGGCGACTCGTTCACATGCAGCCGGAACACGTCCGGCCGGGCGTAGTGGCCCGTGACATCGAAATCGAATCGCGCTTCGGCGATCTCGCGCAGGTCGAGCCGCGCGTGCAGGATGCCTTCCCCGTCCCACAGAGGGCCGGCGATGACACGGCCCAGCGGGTCGACGATCGCGCTGCCGCCCCGGCACAGCACGGGATCGTCACCGGCCGGGACCTCCCAGTCTGCCGGCATCATGGCGCGCGTGACGAACTGGTTGGCGGACAGCACGAAGCAGCGGCCCTCGCAGGCGATGTGGCGGATCGTGGCCTGCCACGCGTCGCGCGCATCGGCGGTGGGCGCGAGCCACACGTCGACGCCCTTGCCGTACATCGCCATGCGCGCCAGCGGCATCAGGTTCTCCCAGCAGATCAGCCCGCCGATCGTGCCGAACGGCGTGCCCACCGTGGTGAGCGTGCTGCCATCGCCTTCGCCCCAGATCAGGCGCTCGGCCGCCGTGGGCTTGAGCTTGCGATGCAACCCGAGCAGCGACCCGTCGGGTCCAAAGTAGAGCATGGTGCAGTACAGTGTGCCCTGACGGGCGGTGCGCTCGACCACGCCGACCACGACATAACAGTCGTTTTCCCGAGCGGCCTCGCCGATGGCCTGCGTGACGGGACCGGGCACGAGGATGCACGCCTCGTGGTAGCGCGCGAAGGCCCGCCGGCCCGCCGGCGACCGGTCGCCGACGACGGTGCCGAACGCGAGCCCGCGCGGGTAGGCCGGGATCATGGCCTCCGGGAACAGGACCAGGCGTGCACCCTGACCGGCGGCCGTGCCGACCAGCGAGCACACCTTGCGGGTCGTGGCGTCGGGATCCAACACGACGGGTGCGGCCTGAACGACGGCGACGTCGACGGTGTCCATGCCCGAAGCGTTCACCGCGACGCCCGGCAAGGCAAGGCGGGCGGCCCGGGCCCATGGCGCGGGTCGACGGTGTCCGGAAACGGGAACGCCGTCGCGCAGGCGGCCGCTCCGGATCCGGTCGAGTGCCTGGCCCGGATCGCCTAAGTCCAGTCAGTAGAAGACGTTGCGTGACGGTCACGGCGGCGGCACGCGGCTTCCATGAAGCGCACGCGTGCCCGCGCGGCGGATGGACGGGGCGGTGGGGGCACGATCGGACCGCGGAGGAGGAAGCGATGGGATTCGATGTACGCTACGCGCTGCGCATGCTGTTCAAGCGACCGCTCTTCTCCGCGATGGTCGTGCTCACGGTCGGATTGGGCATCGCGGCAACGACGACGGCGTTCAGCGTGGTCAACGCCGTGCTCATCGAGCCGCTGCCGTACCCGGAGCCGGACGATCTGGTCTACGTATGGGAGCACAATCTGCCGCGTGCGCGCGACCGCAACGTGGTCTCACCGGCGAATTTCGTGGCGTGGCGCGAGCAGGCGGACGCGTTCTCGGCGATCGCGGCGTTCGCCGGCGTCAGCGCGACGGTCACGGGGGATGGCGATCCCGAACGCATCGGCCTGATCCAGAGCACGGCGGCGCTGTTCCCGCTGCTGGGCGCGACGCCGCTGCACGGCCGTCTGTTCGCGGAAGGCGAGGATGTGGCGGGCGCGCCGCTGGTGGCGGTGCTGAGCGAAGCGTTCTGGCGCAGCCGCTTCGGCGCGGATCCGGAGGTGATCGGCCGCGAGATCACCGTGAACGAGCGCGCGCTCACGGTCATCGGTGTGATGCCGGCCTCGTTCGAGCTGGAGGTCCCCGTCTCGTTCGGATTCACGGGCACGAACGACGTGTACATGCCGATCCAGGTCGGCGAGGCGCACCGCACGGCGACCGGTCGTTTCCTGAACGTGGTGGCACGGCTCGCGCCGGGCGTGACGCTCGAGGCCGGGCAACGGCGCATGGGCGCGCTGGCGCAGCGGCTCGAGACCGAGTTCCCGGAGCGGCAGACGGGCTGGACCGTCAACGTGCTGCCCATGCGTGAGCAGATCGTGGGCGATGTCTCGCGCGCGCTGCTCGTGATCTTCGGCGCGGTCCTCTTCGTGCTGCTCATCGCGTGCGCGAACGTCGCGAATCTGCTGCTCACCCGCGCGACGGAGCGGCAGCAGGAAGTCGCGGTGCGCGCGGCGCTCGGCGCTGGCCGGCGCCGGCTGGCACGCCAGCTCGTCGTCGAGAGCGTCACCCTGGCGTTCGCGGGCGGGCTGCTCGGGCTGCTGCTCGCCGTGTGGGGGGTCGGCGCGCTCGTCGCGCTCGCGCCGGACCTGCCACGCCTGAGTGGCGTGCGGCTGGACGCGACCGTGCTGCTGTTCACGTTCGGTGCGACGCTCTTCACGGGGCTGCTGTTCGGCCTGGCCCCGGCCGCGTACGTGCTGCGCTCCGATCTGGCCAACTGGCTGCGCGGGCGAGGCGGGCAGGGTGGCCGGCGCGAGGCGAGACGCACGCGCGACGCGCTGGTCGTGGCGGAGATCGCGCTGTCGCTGATCCTGCTGGTCGGGGCCGGCCTGCTGATGCGCAGCCTGACACGCCTGATCGACACGGGCGTCGGCTTCGAGACGGAGCAGATGCTGACCGGCACGATCGATCTGCCCGGCGCGCGCTATCCCGAGGGCCCGCCCAGCATCGCGTTCTTCGAGCAGCTGGTTGATCGCGTCCAGGCCCTGCCGGGCGTCACGGCGGCGAGCGCGATCACGTTCGCGCCGCTCACGGGGCCCGGCTCCGCTACGGATTTCCGGGCGCTCGACCGGCCCGCGCCCGCGGCCGGCGAGAACCCGGTCGCCGACATCCGCTGGGTGCACCGCGACTATCACCAGACGATGGGCATCCCGCTCGTGCGCGGCCGACTGTTCGAGCGGCAGGACGGGCCGGGCGCGCCGCTGCGCGTCGTGATCAGCGAAGCGCTGCAACGCGAGTTGTGGCCGGCGGAGAACCCGATCGGGCGGCGCATCGAGATGGAGTGGGGCGACACGCTCGTCGCCGAGATCATCGGCGTCGTGCGGGACATCCGGCACGACGGGCCGGGCGTGACGCCGCGCGGGATGATCTACTGGAATCACGAGCAGTTCGAGGCGTTCAACGTGATGACGCTCGTGGTGCGCGCGGCCGGCGATCCGCTCTCGCTGGTCGGCGCGGTCCGCGCCGAGCTGCGCGCCATGGATCCGACGCTGCCGATCTACGGCGTGCAGACCATGGACGGCCTGCTCGCGGACGCGCTCAAGCGCGCCCGCTTCGCCGCCATCAGCCTGGGTGTGTTCGCCGCGCTGGCGCTGCTGCTCGCGCTGATCGGCATCTACGGCGTGATGTCGTACGTCACGCAGCGGCGGGTACAGGAGTTCGGCGTACGGCTGGCGCTGGGTGCGGACCCGTCCGCCATGCGCGGGCTGGTCGTGCGCCAGGGCATGACGCTCGTGGCGATCGCACTCGTCCTCGGCGCCGCCGGCGCGCTCGGGCTCACACGGCTGATGCGCGGGCTGCTCTTCGACATCGGCGCGACGGACCCGACGACGTTCTTCGTGGTCGCCCTCCTGATCAGCCTGACCGCGCTGGCCGCGTGCTGGCTGCCAGCCCGCCGCGCGAGCGCGGTCAGTCCGGTCGTCGCGATGCGCGCGGAGTAGCGCTCACCGGATCCGCTGCGGAGCTCACCCGCACCCGTTCAGTTCGGCAGGTGCGTGGCCGCGAAGTACACCGGGCAGTGCGGCTGACCGGCGTCGTTCACGCCTGCCGTCGGGCAGGCGCTCCCGGTCCAGAAATCCGACAGCCACTGGCCCAGCGCGTCGCCCGCATCGTCGACATGTCCGTGGTAGGCGACTTCGACGCGCACCAGCGCGTTCGCGGGGTCGACGAGGTCACCGAAGAGCGCGCCGCCGAGCGCCGGGAGGCCCACGATGCTCGCGTCGCCTTTGTTGGCCGACATGTGCACGGTAGCCTTCCCGTTCGGGCCGACCACCGCACCGGCACCCAGTGCGACGAAGATGTCGTCGGGGAACGTGGCATCATCCTGGACGACGACCCACCAGAAGGTGAACACGCCGCCCGGCTCGAGCCCGTGCGCGTGCACGACGGCCTTGAGCCGGTCCGGATCCCGCTTCAGCTGAGACCAGCCCAACACCTCGCCCACCATCGTCGCGTCGGTGAAGTCGGCGGCCCCGGCAAACTCCACGACCAGCTGCTGCCGATCGCGATTGTCCGTCACCGAGAACGCGCTCGTGAGCGCCGGTGATTCGAGCGGCAAGGGGTCCATTGACGCCTCGCCGCAGGCCGCAGCGACGAGCAGTGTCGTGCCGAGAGCGATGAATCTCGCATGGCGCATCCTGTACCTCCTGCGTTAGGCCGACGTTGCGGCGAGGACAGTTGTGGATAAGTTCTGCGATAATGGGATTCGACCGTCCGACGTCCGTCCGACGATCGTCCGTCGGGTTCGCGGGGTCGCCAGAAAAGGAGGAGATCCACGACGGATCGGCATGAAGCGCCGCGGCTTCACACGCTGGGACGGCTGCAGCTCGACGGCGGCGCTGGCCCGGAGGCCGGCAGGTTCCTGCAGGGGCCGAAGCGCGTCGCCCTGATCGTCTACCTGGCTGCGGCCCGTCCCCGCGGATTCGTGCGCAGGGACACGCTGCTGCCCCTGCTGTGGCCGGACCTCGACCAGGCGCGCGCCCGTCACGCCCTCCGCAACACGCTGCACAGCGTTCGCAAGGCGCTGGGCCGCGGCAGCGTCCGGAATCGCGGCAAGGAAGAGATCGTGCTCGAGCGCCACGCGCTGTGGTTCGACGCAGCCGCCTTCGACGAGGCCGTGGCCGAGGGCCGAGACGACGACGCCATCGCGCTCTACGTCGGCGATTTCCTGCCGGGGTTCCACGTGCCCGATGCCGCGCCCGAGCTCGACCAGTGGCTGGACGGCGAGCGCGACCGGCTTGCGCGCGGCTACGAGCGAGCGCTGGAGCGCGTCGCCGCGAACCGCGACGAACTGGGACGGCACCACGAAGCGGCCGACGCGTGGCGGGCACTGGTGCGGCGCAGCCCGTTCCGCAATCGCTTCGTCGCGCGCCTGATGAGATCCCTGGCGGCGGGTGGAGATCGTGAGGCGGCCGTTCGCGCCGCGGAGGTCTACGTCGAACAGGTCCGTCAGGAGCTGGACGTGGATCCGGATCCCGGCGTCGTGGCTCTGGCCACGCAGTTGCGGAGCCACGAGGGCGAGGTCCAGCCCGGAGCGCGGACCGTGACAGCGCCGGTCGTACAGGCGGGCAACGCTCCCCCGCCGCGCGCGGCCGTGCCGCCGCGCGGACGGGCCACGACGGGATCACCGGCTCCGGTGGCGGAAATGGCGCTGGTGGGACGGAGGGAAGAGCTGCGCCGGCTCGAGGCGGCATGGACGGCGGCGGCAACGGAGCGACGTACCGGATTCGTCGCGATCACGGGCGTCCCCGGCATCGGCAAGACGCGTCTGGCCGAAGAGCACCTGACCCGCGTGGCCC
The DNA here is from genome assembly GCA_041568755.1 of Longimicrobiales bacterium. GTDB lineage: Bacteria > Gemmatimonadota > Gemmatimonadetes > Longimicrobiales > RSA9 > JBFFZF01. The sequence continues at coordinate 8,642 of JBFFZF010000119.1, forward strand.
GCGGCGGCTTCGCTCATGCGCGGAGCCGGTGTTACGCGGCCGAAGGCAGGCTGGCGTGGGGTCCAGTCGCCGGGTGGCTGCGTGCGGCCGGCTTGCGTGCCGGCCTCCGCAGCATGGAGCCGGTCTGGCTCACGGAGGTGGCGCGGGTCATGCCCGAACTCCTCGCCGAGCACCCCGGTCTGCCGAAGCCGGAGCCGCTGTCCGAGAGCTGGCAGCGGCGGCGCCTGTTCGAAGCCCTGGCGCGCGCGACGCTCGCAGCGGCTCCACCGATCGCCCTCCTCATCGACGACCTGCAATGGTGTGACTCGGAGACCTTCGACTGGCTCCGTTTCATGATGCGCTTCGCCCCGAGCGCCGGACTGCTGGTCATCGGCACGTTGCGCGACGAGGAAGCGGGTCCGGAGCACCCGTGGAACCGGCTCAGGCTCGCGCTGCTGGAGAGCGGGCAGCTGACCGAGATTCCCCTGCGGCCACTCGACCGCGCGCGCACCGGCGACCTGGCGGCGGAGGCCGCTGAACGCGCTCTGACCAGCGAGCAGACGGATCTGGTCTTCAAGGAATCGGAGGGCAATCCGCTGTTCGTGCTGGAAGCCGTGCGAGCCGGACTCCTCGCCACCGGCATTTCCGCCCGCACGGCGGCGACCGCGTCCGAGCCGTGGCTGCCGCCACGGATCCAGGCCGTCATCGAGATGCGTTTTGCGCAGCTCTCGTCGATTGCACGGGACGTGCTCGCCCTGGCCGCCACGATCGGACGGCCGTTCACCATCGAGATCCTGGCCGAGGCGGGGGCGGGTGATGCCGATGTCCTGACGCAGGCGGTCGATGAGCTGTGGCGCCGCCGGATCCTCTCGGCGCACGGGCTCGCCACCTGGGACTTCAGCCACGATAAGCTGAGGGAGGCGGCGTACGCGGCGATCGGTCCGGCCAGGCGCCGGCTCCTGCACCGCCGCGCGGCGCTGGCCCTGGAGGCGGTGTCACCGCCGCAGGCCGCCGCAATCAGCAGCCGGCTGGCCGCTCATTACGAGCAGGGCGGGCTGCCCGAGGAGGCCATCGCTCACTACGAGCGGGCCGCGGAAGCGGCCCGTCGCGCCTCGGGCGACGAAGAGGTCATCAGGCTGCTGACGAGAGCGCTGACGCTGCTCGCGGACCTCCCCGATGGCAGGGCAAGGGATGAAAGCGAGTTGCGCATGGTCACCGTGCTGGGGGCGTCGGCGATCGCGGCGCGCGGCTGGGCAGCCCGGGCGGCCGGCGATGCGTTCGCCCGTGCCGTCGAGCTGGTCCGCCGCATGCCGGAGGTCCCTCCCGAAATCGTCAACGCCGTCTGGGGGCTGCACGCATTCCACATGGTGCGTGGGGACCAGAAGACGGCCCTGGCGGTGACGGAGCCGCTCTGGGCGCTGGCGTGCGCCAGCGGCATTCCACACGCCGACCTGGCCATGCGGTTCAATCTGGCCTTCAGCCATTTCCACTGCGGCGAGCTCACGGACGCCGCACGCCTCCTCGAGTTCCTCGCGTCCGACGATACAGGGCGATCCTGGGGCCCGTTCGCAGGCTTTCCGCTGGGCGTCCTCACGCTCTCCTACAGGTCCCACGTGCTGTGGCATCTGGGCGACACGGACGGTGCGCTTGCCTGCACACGAGATGCCCTCGCTCTCGCGGAGGGGCGTGCGGATCCTTTCGGCCACGCCCTGGCGCTGGCGTACGAGGCCATGCTGCACCAGTTCCGCTTCGAGCCAGCCGCAACACGGGCCGCAGCGGTTGCCGCCGGCGCGATCTGCGAGCAGCACGGAATCGCGTACTATCAGGCGTGGGCGGCGATCCTGCGCGGCTGGGCCGACGGGGTGGAGGGCGAACCGCGCAAGGGCATCCACCAGATCGAACGCGGTCTCGCCGATCTGCTGGACACCGGTGCAGAACTGCGCCGGCCGTACTACCTGGGCCTGCTGGCGGATCTGCACGCGCGAAGCGGTGACGTCCGACGTGCACGCGAGCTCCTGGCCGAAGCGCTGGCCATCGCGGTCGACAAGGGGGAGCGCTGGTGCGAGCCCGAGCTGCTCCGGCTCGAGGGGGAGCTGCTCAGGAGCCGGGGATCCGCGGCCGAGGCAGAATCGCGTTTCCTGGAGGCCGCTGCACTCGCCCGGCGCCAGGGCGCCCGGGCCGTCGAAGCGCGCGCAACGGCATGCCTGCAGCGCGGCGGCGGGCAGGGCCCGGCCGATCACCACGCCGGACCCGCGCGCTCATCCGCGTAGTCGTCCATTCGACAGGCAAGGCTCCAAGAAGTTGGCTCGGCCTGCCATGGTCCCCCACGAATACCCGCGTTACCCTCGCCGACGTAAAGTGTTTGCCGATGCGACGAGGAGGTGGCGATGACGGCCCGGGCGGTGATGACCGTGGCGGAACTGGCGGCCGTCGCGGATCGCGAGGAGCGGCAGGAACTCGTGCGGGGACATCTGGTGCGGGAGCCGCCGGCCGGGTACGTGCGGGACTTCCTCGAGGCCGGGACGCGGATGGTCTGGGTCGTGAGTCCCGCCACCCGGTCGGTCGTGGTGTGGCGCCCGCCGGCAGAGGCACGGCGGTTCGAGGCTGCGGACCTCCTGAGCGGCGACGACGTGCTTCCGGGCTTCGCGGTCCGGGTCGCGGAGCTGCTCGAAGTCTGACGTCGTGGTCCGTCTTCGGGTTACCGGCCCGCTGGTTGCCGCGCGGTCGTGCGCCGCTACCGGATGGGTCCGGTCGCGGCACCCGCGTAGCCGGTCAGTTCGACGTACCCGCGGCCACGTACAGGCAGCCCATCGCGCGTGCCGGTGACGGCGACGGCGCCCTCCCAGTAGCGCACCGCGAGGTCCAGCTCCTGGCCCGCGAGCAGCGGCACGATGTCGAGCTCGAGCGCGACCTCCGGCAGTTGAACGGCCCAGCGCGACGGGTACGATGTTCCGTCGATGGAACTGGACCACGTGTCCGCGACGCGCAGCACGACCTCATCCTCCGCGAGCGCGCGTGACACGCCCGCCCCATCGACGAGCGTACCGCCGCGCAGCGCGGCGCTGCCGTCCGCCCGGCGCAGCTGGAACAGCATCACATCCGTGCCGTCGTCGAGCTGGACGGCGAACCAGTCCCAGCCCGTCACCCCTTCGGCCAGCTGACTCGTGCTCCACTCGCGGTCGTACCAGCTCGTTCCGGAGACGGCGACCGCTTCGCCGTTCACGCGCATGGTGCCGTTCGTGGGCAGCCGGGTGAACGAGAAGTAGAACGACGCGTTGCCCGGCTCCTCGCCTTTGCGGCTGAGGCCGGCATCGCCGTGCAGCACGATCGGCTTGCCGGCGTCGAGTCGCAGGTCGATCGCGACGTCGCCTTCGCGTGCCACGACGCGCAGCGGGAAGATCGCGGCGGGATCCGCGCGCACGGCGTCAGCGTCGGCCGCTGCAGACGGCTCGGTCTGCATCGTCCAGTCCTCGAGCCAGACGCGGAACGGCGAGGCCCCGGCGCCGGCCAGGCCGGCGGCGCCGCGGGCGAAGCGGTCGAACGCGTGGAACACGCGGCCGTCGACATCGGTGAGCGCGAAGTGCGCCATGTACGCCTGCGTGGTGGCCCATGCGGATGCCCGAACGACGGTGTCCGGCGCCAGCGCGCTGCGGAAGATCGTCAGCTGGTAGCCGAAGCGACGCCCGTCTGCAGCGTCGAGGTTGCCGGTCAGGTACCACCACTCCGTACGGAACGCGGGGTGCGGGCCATGGTCGGCCGGGAAGACGAACGGGCGCGGCTCGAGAGCGCGCGCGTAGCCGGCCGGGTCGCCTGTGCCGAGGGCATCGCTCAGCGACAACCGCGTCGTGATGTCCGCCCGCGCGCCGCCGCGCAGATCCCCGAACACGAGCCAGCCAGTCAGCGCGATGAGGACCGCGCCGACGGTGAGCGCGATTCCGCGCGCGCCGCGTTTCCGCGCAGCTGCCATCGTCATTCCTCGCGGAGCGCGGCGGCGGGCCGCGTCCGCGCCATGCGCAGGGCGGGGTAGAGTCCGGCGAGCAGCGCGGCGCCGACCGCGAACGCGACGGTCTCGACGAACGTGCCCGCATCGACGCGCGCGTCGAGCGTCCAGCCGAAGGCGCGCCGGTTCACGATGTGGATCATCGCCCAGCCCAGCCCGGCCGCTACGGGCAGCGAGAGGATGCCGGCGATGAAGCCGATGAGTCCGGTCTCCGACACGATGAGCCGGCCGATCTGCGCGGGTGTGAAGCCGATCGCGCGCAGCACACCGAGTTCGCGCGTGCGCTCCAGCTGCAGCGCCATGAGCGCGGCGAACACGCCGATCAGTGCGACGATGAGGGCCAGGACGCGCAGCACGGCCGTGATGGCGAAGGTGCGATCGAACACGCGCAGCGTCGCGGCGCGCAGCCCGGCGCCACCCTGGACCAGGACGAGCTGATCGCCGGTGTCGAGGGCGCGCGCTCTCTCGAGGAGCGCGTCCGCGTCGGTGCCGGGCGAGGCGAACAGAGAGACACTGGAGACGCCGGCCGCCGGCCAGTGGCGGTCCCAGGTCGCGCCGTCCATGAAGACGATGCCGAACTCCGTCGCGTAATCGCGCACGATGCCGGCGACCGCGAAGGCGCGCGGGCCGGCCGGCGTCGCCAGTCCGAGCGAGTCGCCCACGTCGAGTCCGCGCCGCCAGGCGAGCGGCTCGCTGACGATCACGGCGCCCGAATCGAACGCGGGCCAGGCGCGTGCCGGATCGCCGGCCAGGAACGTGAAGGCCTGCCGGTGCCGCTCGTAGAGCGATGTCACGACGACCGTGATCTCGCCGTCGGGTGCGGGCACCGTCGCGTTGAACCCGGTCGACACGCCAGCCACGCCCGGCAGGCCGGCCAGCCGTGTCAGGAGATCGGCGTCGAGCTCGCCCTCCCGGCGGTTGGCGCCCGTGGACGGCACGGACACGTAGACGTCCGCGGCCAGCGTCACGTCGAGCCAGCGTTCGACGCTGGTCCGGAAGCTGGCGATCATGAGCGCGATCGACGCGCCGGCCGCTACCGCGACGGTGAGCGCGGCGATGGCGGGCCCGGTGCGCGACAGCGCGGCGGCCACGCCGTTGGCGGCCATGCGTCCGGTCAGGCCGAACGCCCGGCCGGCCGGGCCACGCAGCGCGCGCACGACGAGGACCGTCGCGAGCGGCGCGAGCAGCGCCGCGCCGATGATCGCGAGGAAGATCGCCGTCAGGCCGATGGCCAGGCTGCGTCCCGGGAGCCACAGCGCCGCGCCGCCGCCGAACAGCAGTGCGGTGCCGAGCAGGGCGGCCTTGCGCGCGGTCGTGTGCGTCGAGACCTCGAGCGCGGAGCGGAGCAGCGCGTCCCGTGGTGCGGCGTTCGCCGCCTCGCGCGCGGCCGGGATCGCGGCGCCGATCGTCGCGCCCACGCCCAGCGCGATCGCTTTCGCGACGGACGTGGCCGGAAACGCGACATCCGTGACGGTCACGGTGAAGTACAGGTCGTTGATCGTGCGCGCCACGATGCCGACGAGCTGGCCGCCCAGCAGCCGGCCCAGTCCGATGCCGAGGAGTGTCGCGACGCCGCCCAGCACGGCCGCCTCGAGCAGGATCAGCGCGAGGATCTCGCCGCGCGTCACGCCCTGCGCGCGCAGCAGCCCGATCAGCGCGCGGCGCTGCACCACGCCGAACGTCATGCTGTTGTAGATCAGGAACGTGCCGAACAGCAGGGCGAGCAGGCCGAGTGCAGTGAGGTTCAGCGAGAACGCCCGCGTCATGGCGGCCGTCGCGGTCGTCCGCGCAACGACCGGCCGGAGCGCCGCATCGGCGGGCAGCAGCAGGCGGAAGGCCGCCGCCAGCGAATCGCCGGCCGCCCCGTCGGGCAGGCGCAGATCGATGCGATCCAGCCGGCCGATCGCGCCGAGGATCTCCTGCGCCGTCGCGATATCGGCGATGACCAGATCCTCGATCGCGCGCCGCGCCAGTGCGTCGGTCGGCTGCAGCGTCCCGGCCAGCACGACGGCGCGCAGCGTTCCGCCGGCGCGCACCTCGAACGTGTCGCCCGGTGCGAGGCCCAGCGCGCCCGCGGTCGCGGCGGCGAGCAGCACGCGGTCGGGCTCGGCGAGCAGGGTGCCGACGTCGAAGTCCGGCGTCGCGCTGCTGGCGTACGTGCGGAACGGTGCTTCGGCGAAGGGGTCCACACCGAGCAGTCGCAGCGTGCGCCCGGGCGCGGGCGCGCGCAGGTAGCCTTCCACGACGGGCGCCGCTGCGCGCGCCCCGGCCTCGACACGCAACCGGCGGTACAGGTCATCGGACAGGCCGGCCGGCCCGCCCGTGATCTGGTGCGTGGCCCGCCCTGCGACCGCGTCGACGGACAGCGCGAAGGCGCGCCGGGCGCTGGCCAGCGCGAGGTCGACCGAAACGACGACCCCGACACCCAGCGCGATGCCGGCAACGGCCAGCAGGGCCTGC
>JBFFZF010000120.1:0-15054 GCA_041568755.1 Longimicrobiales bacterium
ACGAACGGCGGGGTCAACGGCGGGAGACGAACGGCGGGGTCAACGGCGGGAGACGAACGGCGGGGTCAACGGCGGGAGACGAACGGCGGGGTCAACGGTGGGGTGGGCAGCATCAAACTACAATGGTGTGGCGCCGCGACGGGGGTGCTTGCATGGCAGCGCGGCGGGCTGCGAGGTTGGCGGGTACTACGGCGTCCCTGACCTTCCGCAAACTCCCGAGGCAACCATGCGCAGATTGTTCGCTCCGCTGGCCGCCATCCTGCTCGTCGCTTCCGCGGCGCCTGCCCAGCAGCCGGTCACCCCGCAGGACTTCGGTCGGTGGGAATCGCTCAGCGGGGTGCAGCTCTCGCCGGACGGCCGCTGGATCGCGTACCTGGTCAACCGGGTGAACGAGGAATCCGAGTTGCGCGTACGGCGCATCGCCGGCGATTCGACGCGTGTGTTCGCCTTCGGGACCACGCCCGCATTCAGCGCGGATTCGCGCTGGCTCGCGTTCACCATCGGCGTGTCAACGGCGGAGCGCGAACGGCTGCAGCAGGAACGCAAGCCGGTCCACGCGCGCTTCGCACTCATGGATCTGGCCACCGGAGATACGCTCACCGTGCCCGCCATCGCGTCTCAGTCTTTCAGCGCGGACGGCCGTTTCGTCGCGTTGCGCGGCTACCCGGCAGAGGGCGCGCAGGACGCAGACCTCATCGTCCGCCAGCTCGCCACGGGCACGAGCACGACGTTCGGCAACGTCACCGGTTCGGCATGGTCCGACGTGGCGTCGCTGCTCGCCTTCACCGTGCGCGCGACGGGCGGAGCAGGGAACGGCGTGCAGCTGTGGGACGCGGCGACCGGCGCGCTGCGCGCGCTCGATGCCTCCGCATCCATCTACCGCGGCCTGGCGTGGCGCGAGGACGCCGATGACCTGGCCGTCCTGCGCACGCGCACCGATTCGCTGTTCCGCGATACAACGCACACGGTCCTGGCGTGGAAAGGACTGCGCCGCAGCGCCGCAGCGGCTCGCCTCGTGCTGGATCCGACGACCGCCGCCGGTCTGCCCGCGGACATGCGGGTCAGCGAGGATCGCACGCCGGTATGGTCGGACGACGGTGCCACGATCTGGCTGGGGCTGCGCACGCGCGAGCCGGCCGCGGCGTCCGGAGCCCGGCGCGCGACGGCCCCGGGCGGACCGCAGGCCGCCACCGATTCGACCACCCCCCCGACCGCGGCGCAGGACTCGGCATCGAAGGGCGAGGAAGTCAAACCGTCCGATGTGCAGGTCTGGCATGCGCGTGATGTGCGCATCATGCCCATGCAGAAAGCGCAGGAACAGCAGGACCTGCGGCGCACGCTGCTCGCCGCCTGGCACGTCAGTGAGGGCCGGGTCGTCCCGATCGGCACCGACCTGCTCGAAAACGCGCGCGTGCTCGAGGGCGGGCGCATGGCCATCGAACCGGATCGTAAGCCCTACGCGTTCGGCACGATGTTCGGCCGCCCGGCCCAGGACGTGTACACGATCGACGTGCGCACCGGCGAGCGTCGCAAGGTGCTGGAGAACGTGCGCTTCTTCCAGGGGCCCAGCGCGGCCGGCCGCTACCTGCTGTGGTTCGACGGCAAGGACTACTGGACCCACGACCTGCGCACGGGCGGTCGCGTCAACCTGACCGCGCGCGTGGACGCGGACTTCCGCAACACGGACTTCGATTACCCCGTGGACATGCTGCCGCCCCGTGGCGTGGCCGGCTGGACGAAGGGTGATGCCGCCGTCCTCGTCTACGACGAGTTCGATCTGTGGAGCCTCGCCCCGGACGGCAGCGGCGGACGTCGACTCACGAGTGGCGCGGCCGAGCGCGTCGTGCACCGCTGGATCCGCATGCCCGCCGATCAGGACGGCATCGATGCCGCCCGGCCGATGCTGTTCGCGATCACCGGCGAACGCACCAAGAAGAGCGGCTTCGCCCGGCTGCGTCCGGGACGCGCCGTCGAGCGCCTGCTGTTCGAGGACGCGCGCATCTTCCGGCTGACCCGCGCGGACAGCGCCGACATCTTCGCGTTCACGCGCGAGCGCTTCGATGATTCGCCCGACTGGTTCGTCGGCGGCCCTGACCTCGCGAGTGCGCGCCAGGTCTCCGCGACCAATCCGTTCCAGAAAGACTTCGCGTGGGGCCGCGCCGAGCTCGTCGACTACAGGAGCACCGAGGGTGTCGACCTGCAGGGCATCCTGCTCTATCCGGCCGGCCACGATCCGTCCCGGCGCTACCCGCTGATCGTGTACACGTACGAGCGCCTCTCGCAGGGACTGCACGCCTACGTCGTGCCCTCCGAGCGCAGCTACTACAACTTCAACGTGTTCACGGCCAACGGCTATTTCGTCCTCATGCCGGACATCGTGTATCACCGGAACGATCCGGGCATCAGCGCGCTGGCCGCCGTCGAACCCGCGGTGAAGACCGTGCTCGATCGCGGCCTGATCGATCCGGCGCGCGTCGGGCTCGTCGGCCACTCCTGGGGCGGCTACCAGGCCACGTACCTGCCCACCCGGACGAACCTCTTCGCGGCCTCCGTGGCCGGCGCGCCGATCACGAATTTCCTGAGCTTCGCGGGCGCCATCCACTGGACGCCGGGGCTCGCCGAGTTCGACCACTGGGAGACCGGCCAGGCGCGCATGGGCGTGCCGCCGTGGGAGGACTTCGATGCGTACCTGCGCAACTCACCGATTCACAAGGTCCAGGACCTGGAGACGCCCATGCTCATGATGTTCGGTGACGCCGATGGCACCGTCGACTGGCACCAGGGCATCGAGTTCTACAACTTCGCGCGCCGCGCCGGGAAGTCGAACTTCGTCATGCTCGTCTACCCGGGCGAGGACCACGGCCTGCGCAAGAAGGAGAATCAGATCGATTACCACCGCCGCATCCTCGAGTGGTTCGGGCACTGGCTGAAGGGCGAGGAGGCGCCTTCGTGGGTCACGGAGGGCATGACGTGGCTGGAACGGAAGAAGATTCTGGAGGGAGGCCGCTGATTGTCGGGTTTCTCGTGTGTTGGTGGCGTTCCGGGTGAGTGTCCGGGTTCGGAACGGATCATCAACCGCGGAGGGCGCGGAGGGCGCGGAGGAACGACTCGAGAAACGGATGAACGGATGGGTCGGGTGAACGGATGAACCGATCAAAGGATGAACTGATCAACGGATGAACCGATCAAAGGAACAACCGCCGAATGGATTGATGAGTCAAAGGATCAACGGATCAGCCGATAAAGAACGAAGGGTTGAGCCGTTGAACAATCCGGCGCGCGGCGGCGCAGTCGGCATGACATGAACCATGAGGGCACGCACGATCCGCAGAGTGAATCATTCGCGCTTCATGCGTTGGCTCTCCCTGTTCGTTCTCCGCGCCCTCCGCGCTCTCCGCGGTTGATCGGTCTGTTGTTGCCGAGCGACGGCCCCGTTAGCCGCCGATGCACTCCACCTCGTTCATGTCGGCACGACGATACAGGATCGTCAGGGTGATCGTGGGTTCCTGCATCGGGCTCTGCCAAAGCCACCACAGCCCGGACGCCGTCTTGCCCGGCGCTCCGACCGCGTCCACCAGGTTGCCGAAGGACGCGCCCTCCGTCGCGCGACTGCACTTGATCGGCTGCAGCGTGAGACCGTCGTTCTTCAGTGCCGCCTCGACCATTTCGCGGTGCAGCGTGAACCCGCCGCCGTCCGGCCGGCTCACGTGAAGCATCGGCAGGTGGATCGTGAGGCGCTGCAGGCCGACGTCGGTGCCGTTGAGCACGACGACGGCCTGAATCGCGACGCTGTCGCCCACGGTGGCGGTGATCGTGCCCGTGCGGCCCAGCATGATGCCGCGCTGCTGCAGCCACGGATCGGCTGCGACCGGTGCGGGCGTCTCCCACCGGACCGGGAGCGCCGAGCCCGTCGTCCACGCCAGCCCGCGCGTCTGCACGCCGGCGTCGACCAGGAACGTCGTGATGACCTGACTCAGTTTCACCTGTGCCGCGGCATCGGCGGACGCGCCTTCCGACCGCAACTGCTGCCCCGTCACCGGCAGGGCAGCGAGACCCAGGGCCGCCAGGCCCGCCGCGCTGGAACGGGTCCACTGCAGGATCGCACGCATCCGGGACCTCCTCCGCAGTTCTGTGGGTGAGCCGGGTGCCCACCCCCCGGCATTGCGCAAAATCGGTTCGCGACCGTTCACCCGACGTGACGGTGCGGGTGGCCGCCCGCCGTCGGTGCACCCTGCAGTTCGCGCAGCCACGCCCCGATCGCGATTTCGAAGTAGCGCGGGTTGAACAGCGTCCACTCGGCCAGGGCCGGGGGCAGCCGGTAGGCGGCGGCCGCGTCCTGTGCGTTCGTGCCCGCTTCGTGCGCGCGCCGGGCAGCCGCCTCCACGTCGTCGAGCAGGCCGATGAACGATTGCAGCGCGGCCGCATCGGCCAGCGGGCCGTGACCGGGAACCCAGACGGTACCCGCGTCCCGGACCAGCGCGCGCACGGCCTGCGAGAGGCGTGAAGGCACGGCGTCGACGTAGTTCGGGAACATCTGGTTCCACACCAGGTCGCCGCAGAACACGACGGCCGGCTCTTCGATCTCGATGGTCACGTCGCTGGCCGTGTGGCCCGTGCGTGGCACCACGGTGACCACGCGGTCGCCCAGATCGATGCGTGTGGGCTGGCCGGGATCGAGCAGGCGGGCCGCGTCGAGCAGACGGGTGCGTTCGGACGCGGGCGGTTCGGGGCGCCTGCCATCCTGCTCGCGCACGAGCGCGCGCGTCCGATCCGTCACGTACACGCGCGGATCGCTCCCTGCGCCGGCATAGCCTGCAACGCCGGCCGTGTGATCCCCGTGGTAATGCGTCAGCACGATCTGGTCCGGCCCGCGCCCGGTCAGCGCGCGAGCCTGTTGCGCGAGCCACGCGGCACCCTCGGGCCGGGCGAAACTCTCGATGATCAGCACGCCGGCGCGGCCGCGCACGATGCCGCCATTGCACAGCGTGGTCCGGTCCTCGAGCGGCGTCGAGATCATGGCCCAGACGCCGTCGGCCACCTGCTCGATGCGGCCCCACGGCTCACGCGCGACGACGGTGCCGCGCTCCTGTGCGAACACGCGCCGCCACCGTTCCGGCGCCGCCGCGTGCAGGCCGAACAGCCACGCCATGCAGGAGCCGCCGGCGCGCAGGAAGGCGCGCCGCGACGTCGCGTCGGCGGCCATCGTTCCGGCGCCGGTCCCGGTGGCGCAATCCGGTGCGGGTGGGGTGACGGTGCGCGGCATGGTCGTCGTCGTGCGCGGGTTCGATGGGCCGTGGTCGGTGCCGGCCACGGAGAGGACTCCGGCACGAAGGATATACGCCGCAGGCAGCGCGGAGCAACGTCCGCGCGCCGGGCGCCACGGGCGCTTGCCCCCTGCGCGGCGATCGCCTAACCTGACGTCCACCGACTGCACGCCGTTCCGCCACCCGGAGGCTCCGTCCCATGATCATGCCGCACTGGTCCCGTGCCCGGACGATCCCGCTCGCCCTCGTGCTGCTGACCGCGTCCGCACCGGCGATCGCGCAGCGCACACCCACGCCGGCCGCGCAGCGTCTGCAGGCGTACGACCAGCACGTCGCGATGAAGGACCGCTCTCTCCTGAAGAGTGCGTCCTGGCAGTACCTGGGCCCGACCAACATCAGCGGACGGTCGACCGACATCGCGGTCGTGTATCCGAAGGGTCGCTCCTACACGATCTATGCGGCCTACGCCTCCGGCGGCGTGTGGAAGACGGTGAACGAAGGCATCACCTGGGAGCCCGTTTTCGAGCAGGCCGCGTCGACGTCGATCGGTGATGTCGCCATCGCACCGTCCAACCAGGACATCGTGTGGGTCGGCACGGGCGAGGCCAACATCTTCCGCAGCTCGATGGCGGGCGCGGGCATCTACAAGTCGACGGACGCGGGCCGGACCTGGCAGCACATGGGCCTGGCGGCGACGCATACGATCGCGCGCATCGTCGTGCACCCCACGAATCCCGACATCGTCTGGGTCGCCGCGTCCGGCCGCGAATGGACGGACAACGAGGACCGCGGCGTCTACAAGACCACGGACGGCGGCCGGACCTGGGAGAAGGTGCTGTACATCGACGCGAAGACCGGCGCGATCGACCTGGTCATCGATCCCTCCGAACCGAACACACTCTATGCGGCGACGTGGCAGCGCGTGCGCCGGAAGTGGAACGATCCGCGCACCGAGGCCGGATACACCGGGAGCGGCATCCACCGGAGCACGGACGGCGGCCGCACCTGGACGGCCATCAACAACGGATTGCCCCGGCCGGACCTGCGTGGTCGCATCGGCATCGACATCGCCCGCACGAACCCCAACGTGCTGTACGCGTTCGTCGACAACTACGAGATCGCACGACCCGCGCCCGCCGGACAGACGGACGCGTACGGCCGACCGGCCGGCCCGATCATCCGCGGCGCGTCCGTCTGGCGGTCCGACGATCGGGGCGGCACGTGGCGTCAGGTCAGCGAGAACAACCAGTACATGGAACAGGCGTCGGGCACGTACGGCTGGGTTTTCGGCCAGATCCGCGTCGATCCGAACAACGAGAACAAGGTGTTCTTCATGGGTCTCGGCCTCAACGTGTCCGAGGACGGCGGCCGGTCGTGGCGCCGCCTGACCGGGATGCACGGCGATCATCACGCGCTGTGGGTCGATCCGGACAACTCGAACTACATGGTCAACGCCAACGACGGCGGCGTCTACATCTCCTACGACAACGGCGAGAACTGGCGCTTCATGGTCGACGTGGGCGCCGTGCAGTTCTTCAACGTCGCGTTCGACATGGGGACCCCGTTCCGCGTGTACGGCTCGATCCAGGATCACGGCAGCCGGCGCGGCATCGTCGACCTCAGCCGCGGCCGTGACCGGATCCCTGCCGTCGCCTGGGAGAACGCACCGGGCGGGGAGGGCAGCAACCACGCCATCGATCCGACGAACCCGGACATCGTCTACTCCGCGGGTTTCTACGGCAACATCAGTCGGAGCAACGTCGGCAGCAACGCGAGCAGCGTGAACATCACGCCGCCGCCGGAGCAGGGCCAGCTGGCGTGGCGAGGCCAGTGGCTGGCGCCGTTCATGCTTTCGCCGCACAACCCGAATGTCGTGTACCACGGCTTCAACGTATTGCACCGCTCGATGGACCGCGGCGCCACGTGGGAGCGCATCAGCCCGGACCTGACGCACAACGATCCGGCGAAGCTGGGCGATATTCCGTACCAGACCATCTTCTCGATCTCCGAGTCACCGCTCCGATTCGGGCTGATCTACGCCGGGACCGATGACGGCCGCGTGCACATCACGCGCAACGGCGGGACCAGCTGGACCGAGATCGCGAGGGAACTGCCGCGCGAGACGTTCATCGCGGAGCTGGTCGCCTCCGCGTACGATGAAGGGACCGTCTTCATGGCGCAGAACGGCAAGCGCGATGACGACTTCACGCCGTACCTGTGGAAGTCCACGGACTACGGGCGCACCTGGACCAGCATCGCCGCGGGCATCCCGTCCGGTCCCATCAACGTCATCAAGGAGGACCCGAAGAACCGCAACGTGCTGTACGTCGGCACGGACATCGGCGCGTACGCGTCCATCGACGGCGGTCGGACGTGGCAGGTGCTCGCGAACGGTCTGCCCAGCACGTTCGTTCACGACATCGTGGTGCACCCGCGGGACGACATCCTGGTCGCGGCCACACACGGGCGTGGCATGTATGCCCTCGACGTGCGGCCCATCCAGCAGCTGACGCCGGCCGTGACGGCACAGGACGTCGGCGTGCTCCCGCCCGAGCCGGTCGTGCTGCCGCAGGGCGGTGGCCGCGGCTTCGGCGGGGGGTTCGGCGGAGGCGGCGTCTCCGCCTCCGTGTGGTACTGGCTCAAGGCCGCGGGACCGGTCACTGTCGAGGTGAAGAGCGCGGCCGGTGAGGTCGTCGGCCGGCTCACCGGCACTGGCGATGCCGGCCTGAACCGCGCGACGTGGGTCCTGGCGGGTGGCGGTGGGCGCGGGCAGGGTGGCGGACGGGGCGCTGCTGCGAGCGCACCGATGCCCGGCGTCTATACTGTCGAGGTGCGCCAGGGCGGCGCGCTGGGCAGCGCGCTGCTGCAGGTCAGTCGCTGAATCGGGCTGCGCTCCTGAGACAGGAACGGGTGCGCCCCGCGCGGGGGCGCACCCGTTCTGCATCCAGGCACGGGCGAACCGATCTTACATCGATGGTGCGGGCGCGTCCGTGTTCCAGACGTCGTGGGCGATGCGCCACGTGCCGTCCGCCTGGCGCCGCATGATGTGGATGCCCTTGCCCGTCTCCGTGAAGGGCGTACCACCCGCCCTGGGTGTGATCGTCCACGTGAACGAGAAGCGGTGAATCGCGACGTCGCCCAGGACGGTCACCTCGTCGTGCTGGTAGCTCGCGTTGCTGACCGTCACCGCGGCCATGAAGTCCTGGACCCAGGGCAGGACGGCGGCTCCGGCGCGCGCCGGCTCGTTGGGCGGCATCATCACGGCGTCCGCCGTGAGCATGGCACTGAACATCGACGGGTCGCCCGCAGCGGCGGCGGCCAGCTCGCGATCGGCCAGCGCGCGGACGGCATCGGCGTCGGCCTGCGTGTCGACCGGCTGGGGTTCGGATGCCGGGGCGCAAGCGCCTGCGAACGCGAGCATCACCAGGATCGTCAGAATGGAGCGGCTGCGCATGGTCCCTCCTTGCCAGGTTGGATTCGAGTTCAGCGGACGGTGACGCTGTGCATGACGGCGCCCTCGAGCAGCCGGTCCACGAGATCCATGCCGCGCACGACGTCCGCAAACACCGTGTAATCGTGGTCGAGCCGCACGTTGTCGATCAGGTTGATGAAGATCTGCGCGTCCCCTGTATCGCGCCCGCGCGTCGACAGCCCGACGGTCCCGCGCCAGTTCGCGTCGAGCACGAGTTCGTCGCGCGAGTACGGCCCATCGCCCGCGTACTCGTTGGCGTTGGGACTGCCACCCTGCACGACGAAATTGGGTGCGACCCGGTGGAACGTGAGGCCATCGAACCAGCCGGCCCGGGCCAGGCGGGCGAAGCGGGCGGAATTCGTGGGCGCGTCCCACGGCCGGAGCGCCAGTTCGACGACACCGTACTCGCCGAGTTCAATGACGATGCGCGCGCGCGCCAGCGCCTCCAGATCGGCGACGGCCGGCACGGCCGCGCGCGGCAACGGCACCGGCGCCGGCCGCGGTCTCGAACCGGTCCACCCATCGATCACGCCCGCGGCCTGCTCGGCGATGCGCGCATCGTGATCGCGCAACCAGGGCTGCAGCCATTCGGTGAGTTGCTGATTGCCCAGTTCGGCGATGCGCTCGAGCAGCGCCCGACGTGCTTCGTACAGCGTCTCCCGCTGGAGCGCGGTCACGCGTTCGAATGCGCGGGTGAGCGCGGGCAGTGCTTCCGCGTGCGTACTGCCTTCCAGTGCGGCCGCCGCGCTCTGCAGCAGTTGACTGTCCGCCGCATCGAGCTGAGCGATGTACACATCGTCGGCAGCGTGACCGACGAGCGTTGCGAGTCCGTTGATCGCCGCGGTGCGCACGTTGGGGTGCAGGTCGACCGCCAGCAGGTAGAGCGCATCCGCGTCCAGCAGGATCGCGGCCGCCCGGGTGGCCCAGGCCCGGGCGAAGAACGACGGATGGCGGAGAAACGCGGGCAGGCGCGCACGCGCGCGATCGGGCGCCAGCGTGGCCAGGGCGACGAGTGCGTGCGCGGGCGCGTGCCAGCCGGTGAGGGCGGATGTGAGTGCGCCGGCAATGCTGTCGACGAGCGGCGCGGCCGCCGCCCGCGTGCAGCGTGCGGCCGTCAGGTCGATGGCCTGAAGCGCGACGTGCGGCCCCGGGTCGCGCGTGGCTGCGAGGATCGGTCCGCACACCCCGGTCTCATCGCCGCGCACCAGCGCGCGCAACGCGTCGTAGCGGACGACGGGCGAGGCGTCGGCGAGCGCGGCCGCGACCAGGTCGGCGCGCTCCGTTCCGTGGAAACCTGCGAGGCCCGCGGCGCCCTCGCGGCGCACCAGCTCGGAGGGATCATCCAGCATCAGCGCGAGATCCGCGCCCGTCGCCTGACCGGACCCCGTCAGGGCGGCTGCGGCGACCGTGCGGACGCGGCGTGTGCGCAGCGTATCGATCGTTTCGCCCAGCCCGGTGACGAGCAGCTCGCGCAGCCGGCTTGCGGCCTCGTGCGGCACGGCGCCGCGCGCGACGGGCTGCCGCACCAGAAAGAACAGCCCGCGCGCCACGCCCAGCCGCAGCGCGACGAGTGCACCGGCCGTCGACGTGTCGGCGTCGGCGCCATTGCCGGGCTGCGCAGCATCGTGCAGGTCGAGGCGGAGCCCTGCGAGCAGGTTCGCCGTTGCCGTCGCCGCTTCGGCCGAGGCGTGCGGCAGCCGTCCCACGGATTCTGCAAGTGCGCCGCTCACGCGCGCGTGGGTCTCCATGCCGAGACGCGCGATCAGTGCACGACGGGCGGTTTCCGGCTCGCCGCCGCGGGCCGCCTGGGCCAGCGCGTTGGCGGCCTCCGTCCGCACGACGGGCGCGGCATCGTCGAGGAGCGCGGCGATGCGCGGGATGAGCGTGGCCCGCTCCTGGCGGCCGAGTCCGCGCACCGCCAGGCGACGGACCTCGGCATCCGCGTGCGCCGTGCCATCCAGCAGCGGCGCGAGGGCGGCCTCATCGTCCGGACGCGCATCCTCCGCTGCGAGCATGCGCTGGACGAGACCCGCGTCGCGGCCGAAGCGCGTGGGCGCCGGGTCCGCGCAGGCGAGCGCCAGGATCGCGAGCAACAGCCGGGGCGAGCCGGGCGTGCGAAGTCGAGCGGCATGAAGCATGGCGCGCATGATGGAGTCGCCTGCGCGATGACGCCAGCCGGGCGGGGGCGATGACGGCGTGCGCCGCCCGGCGCCGGGGCGGCCATTTGCCGAACTCCGCGCAGACGCGCCCCACCCGAGCGCACGTGGATGTTGCGCCGGACCACCCACCGGTCGACCTTGCAGGCAGTCGTAGACACGGCGGGTTCGTGGAGGAAGCATGGACGTCTCCGGGCGGGGCCGGCTCACACGACGGGAGCTGATCCGCGGCGCGATCGGCGCCGCGGGCCTGCTCGCCGTCCCGCGCGCAGCGCGCGGCCACGGGCCCGGCTCGCCTTCCGACGACTGGCTGGAGCACGCGCTCGGCGCCGATCGCTGGCTGCGCTCCGTGCGCATCACGACGCCGGCGGGCGTCGTCTGGCCGGCCGATCCGCGCGATCCGGCCACTGTCGGCTGGAGCCTGTACACGGGCACGGCCGGCGTCGTCCCCTTCCTGCTGGAGCTGCATGCCGCCGAGCCCGGCCGGGCGGAGGTGCTGGCCGACGCACGCCGCGGCGCCGACGCGCTCATCGCGGCGCTGCCCGCGCCCACGGCCACGGCCGACTGCGGGCTGTACACGGGCCTCGCCGGCACGGGTTTCGTTTTGGGTGAGACGTGGCGGGCGACCGGCGAGCGACGCTACCTCGAACAGGCGCGTGCCGTGGTGGACGCACTGCACGCCCGCGCGTTCCGCCCGACGGCATCCGACGGCGTCGAGTGGAGCGATTCGACGGACATCATCAGCGGCAACGCGGGCATCGCGCTCTTCCTGCTGTACGCGGCCGACCGGCTGCAGCGGGACGACGCCGTCGAACTGGCCGCGCTGGCCTGCCGGAGACTCGTCGAGCTGGGCCAGCCGGCCCACGGCGGTCTCGAGTGGGCGATCTCGCCCCGCGTGACGAACCACTACCCGAACTTCTCCCATGGCGCGGCAGGCGTCGGCTACGCCCTGGCCACGGTCTACGAGCGTACGCGCGAACAGAGCCTGCTCGATGCGTCGCTCGCCGCGGCCGCCTACCTGGACGCGGTTGCCGACCGGTCGGACGGGTGCAGGATCTTCCATCACCAGCCGGGCGGGGAGGATCTCTACTACCTGAGCTGGTGTCACGGCGGGGCAGGCACGGCCCGGCTGTGGCATCGACTCGCCATCGTGACCGGCGAGCCGGGGTGGACGGACCGCATCCACTGCTGCGCCCGCGGCATCACGGCCATGGGTGCGCCCGAGGCACGCTCGCCGGGGTACTGGAACAACATCAGCCAATGCTGCGGCAACGCAGGGATCGGCGAGTTCTTCCTGTCCGCGCACCGGCTGTGGCCGGATCGCGGCTACCTGGATGTCGCGCGCCGCGCAGCCGCCGATATCGTGGCGCGCGCGACGATCGACGCATCAGGCACCCGCTGGATCCAGGCGGAACACCGGGTGCGGCCCGAGTGGCTCGTCGCGCAGACCGGCTTCATGCAGGGTGCGGCCGGGGTCGGCACGCTTTTCCTCCGGCTGGCCGCGTTCGCTGCGGGTCGCGAGCCGGCGGTCCGGCTGCCCGATTCGCCCTTCGTCTGAGAAAGAGCATCTTGACCGAGATTCTGGACTTGCGCTCGCTCGTGGCCGACGTCGTCGATCGGCTGGAAACCGGGCGCCTGCACGACGGTTTCCTGGCGCCGATCAGGCGCGGCTCGGCCGCCGGTACGCTGGCCGTCGTTCCGGATCCCGACGAGGACGGCACCAGCATGCTGATCGTGCAACTCCGCATCGTGCGGGACCCGGGGACGCGCAACCCCGCGTTCTACTACAGGCTGCTCGAGCTGAACCAGGCGATGAACGGCAAGGCCGCCTTCTCGGTGGACGGCGAGGGCGTCGTGCTGCTGACCGCCGGCCGGCCGCTCGCGGACCTGGATCCGGGTGAAGCGATCGACCTCATCCTGTGGACGGCCGATCGGGCCGACCATTTCGATGATCTTCTGCTCGGCGAGTTCGGCGCCGAGTACGCGCTCTGAGAGGACGGCCCATGGGCGAGCTCCGACTTGATGGCGAGCGGCGCAGCCTGATCCTGATCGCGCTCTATTACGCCGTGGGCGTCGCAGCCGTCATCGGGCTGTCGACCTGGGTCCCGGCCGTCGAGAACGCGTTCACGCTCGGCCGCCTGCGCGAGCTGTCGTCCGGTCTGCAGGGCCTCGAGAGCGGCGTCGGTGTCGACCCGGGCCTGGGCGAGTGGGACCGCTACGGGCTGGGTGCGGTCGCCGCGTCGACGTTCGGCGCACTGCTCGTCATGATCCCGGTCGGGTGGAGCTACATCGTCATCCGTGGCCGTGGGGACTACGACCAGTCGCTCGTGCACACGCTGCTCATTCTGCCCGTCGCCGTGTCCGGCATCGTCATCGTCGTGCAGAACAGCCTGGCCCTCGCCTTCAGCCTCGCCGGCATCGTGGCCGCCGTGCGCTTCCGGACCACGCTCGATGACACGAAGGATGCGGTCTACGTTTTCCTGGCGATCGGCGTGGGTCTGGCGGCGGGTGTGCACGCGCTGGGCATCGCCGCCGTCCTGTCCGGCGCGTTCAACGCCATCAACCTCACGCTCTGGGCCATCGGCTTCGGCAACATCTACTCCGATCAGCAGCGCCGCACGAAGGGGCTGAAGCTGGGCGATGTGCTGGCCGGGCCCGGCTCGCGCGAGGCGGCCATCTCCGTCGGGGACCAGCGCCTGATCGACGCGATGCAGCCCTCGGAGCTGCGCGAGGTCGCCGAGCGGATGGCGCGCATGCAGCAGTACCTGAGCGCCGAAACCGAGACGGGCAAGGAACGCAAGCAGTTCATGGTGCTGCTCGTGCACGCCGATCCGGTCGACGACGCGCAGCAGGCGACGGAGCTCGCGCTGGGCGCGCTGGCGGTGCGCTGGCGGCTGGCGGAGATCCTGCCGGGCGCGAACGGTCGCTCCGTCCTCGAGTACCTCGTTCGCCTGAAAGACGGGATCAGCGGCGGCGCGCTGCTCGATGGTATCCGCAAGTCGGGCGGGTCCTCCGTCCACGCGGCCGAGCTGCGCTCGCTCGCCGGACTGCGCGGCCGCTGACGGTCCGCGAACGGGGTTCGTCGGAGCTCGACGCTACGGGGCGCGCTCCTGTGCCTCGATACGCCGCGTCAGCGCGCGCGCAGAATCGGTCCACCCATTCTGCCGTTCGACGACTTCGCTGCACGCTGCCCGCCGGGCGGCGACGGACGACGCCGCCGGCTCCCAGCCCTGCACCGCGGCGTTGAACGAATCGACCACGTCGAGATACACGCGATAGCTGTCCGCCGGAACGCCATCCGGGTGGAGCGCCTCGAGCGCCGTCGCCCGGGCGCGCAGCGTGTCGACCCGATCGCCCAGCGCGACGAACGCGGACTGCTCGCGCTCCAGAGCGTCCCGGCAGGCCTCCGCGCTGTCCCGCATCAGGTCGAGCGTCGGCCGCATCTCGAAGAGCAGTTGCCGCGCAGACGGCGGTCGCAGCCGGATGAACAGTGCGGCCGCCACGACCACGACGACCGCCGCGGCGAGCAGGATGCGCGCGTGCGGGACGCGCCCCGTGTCGATCATGCAGGCCCCTCGTTCGCCGGCCCGCCCGGGGGCTTGACGCGGATGTCGACGTCCGAAGTGTCCGCGCCGGTGCGGGCGAGCAGGTCGCGGTACCAGCGCGTCGCGGTTTCGACCCGCGCCTCCAGGCCGTGACACCCCCACACGACCGAAAGCGTGCGCACTGTGCCGGCGTGTGTCTTCGCGCGCTGCGCGTCCCGCACCGCGTTGGCGCACGGGCCGGCCGCATCGTACACGCAGAGCAATCCTGCGAGATCGATCTCCTGGCCGGACGCGTTGAACACGTAGCGTTCGCCCGGCGAGGCCGTCGCGATGTGCAGCGGCGCGGCCACCCGGTCGAGATCGACCACGCTGATGGGAAGGCCGCTGTGCAGCGACACGGCGTTGCAGGCATCGACGGCTGCGTTGATCAATGTCAGGCTGCCTTCGGCAGCCGCACGCAGGAGGTACTCGGACGCCGGCTTTCCTCGTCCCGTCGGCCGGTACCCGCCGTGGCGCAACATGTCGCGGATCCCGACGCGGACCGCCTCGTCGCGCTCGAGCGGGGCAGCCGCGTCGAGGCGCAGCAGGTCGATCAGCCATGCGGGCGAGTCGGGCAG
>JBFFZF010000121.1:0-15028 GCA_041568755.1 Longimicrobiales bacterium
GACAATGAGGAAGTCGTATTCGACGCGGCTGCCGTCGGCGAGCGCGACGTAGCGCGCCTCCGGATCGATGACGACGGCGCGGCCGCGAATCCACTGCACGCCGGCGGGCATGACGTTCGCCATGGGCCGGACGGACTCCTGCGCGTCGGCGATGCCCGCACCGACGAGCGTCCACAGCGGCTGGTAGAAGTGCTGGTCGGCGGGTTCGACCAGGCCGATGTCCTGCTCGCCGGCGCGCCGCAACCGCGCGGCGACGGTGATGCCGGCGGTGCCGCCGCCGATGATGAGAATGCGGTGCCGGCCGCTCCGCCCGCGCGTCACCGCGGGCGCGCCGCCGGTCCAGGTCTGCGTGTCATGCATGAAAGTGTCCTTGGTCCGTGTATGGATCAGACGGCCGCGCCGGTCGCTGCCGAGGCTGCGGCCGCACGCTTGTCGAAATCGTCGTCGACCAGGACGACGTCGAAGCCGTGCCGCTCGAGGTACGAAGCCGCGGACGAGGCGCGGCCACCCGCCTGACAGTGGATGAGCAGCGTGCCGTCGTCCGGTACATCGGCGCGGCGCGGGCCGAGCCGCGTATGCGCGATGTTGACGGCGCCGTCGATGTGGCTGGCCGCGTACTCGCTGGCGCCCCGCACATCGAGGATGGTCGTGTCGTCCGTGCCGCGACGGCGCTCGAGTTCCGCGAAGTCGATGACCTCGGTCGTGGCGACGTCGCCGCCCGCGCGCGCGAACGCCTCGAGCTGGTCGGGCGAGATCCAGCCGACGACGCGATCCAGCCCGATGCGGATCAGGTCCAGCACGGCGGCCTCGACGCTGGCTTCGTCGATCACGAGGTAGATGTCCTGCTCGGGCTCGACATACGAACCGGCGATCGTCGGGAACGACTTGTTGAGCGGCGCGTGGATCGAGCCGTGCAGGTGCGCTGCCATGAAGACGGGGCGCTCGCGGCGCGTGTCCAGCACGGCGACGCCGGAACGCATCGAGCGGGCTGCCAGCTCCTCGACCGCGATGGGCGCCGGTTGCGGCAGCCCGCCCAGGAGAGGCGGGCCGTCCCGGTTCAGCTTCTTCATGCGTGCGAAGTACGGCGGCGGCTCGGGCTGACCGGACAGGATGAACTCGACGAAGTCGTCCTCGCCGGCCTGGACGGCCGCGATCGCCGGACTGAAGCGACGCTCGTAACCGACCGTGGTCTCCGGCACCGCGCCGAGCGCCTTGCCGCAAGCACTGCCCGCGCCGTGCCCGGGCCACACCATCATGTAGTCGGGCAGGTCCAGGAAACGGACCGCGGACTGGTACAGGCGCTGGGCGGAGGGCCGCATCATGCCCTCGACGCCGGCCGCCGTCTCGAGCAGGTCCGGCCGCCCCAGATCACCGACGAACACGAAATCGCCCGTCGCCACACCCATCGGCTCGGTCGCGCCGCCGCCCCGGTCCGTCACGACGAAGCTGACGTGCTCCGGCGTGTGACCGGGCGTGTGCACGGCGCGGATCTCGATGTTGCCGATCTCGAATGTGTCGCCGTCGTGCAGCAGCACGGTCTTCAGCTTCGGGTCCGCGGCCCAGCCGTACTGCCACTCGGGCGGGCCATCGCCCGGCAGGTACGCGGTCACGCCGTACCGATCGGCGAACTCGCGCGAGCCGGACAGGAAATCGGCGTGGATGTGCGTCTCGGCGACGGCCGTGATGGTCAGACCCTCGGCCGCGGCGATGCGCACGTACCGGTCGATGTCGCGTTCCGGGTCGATGACCAGCGCCTCCTTCGTCTGCTGGCAGCCGATCAGGTAGGCGTACTGCGCGAGCCGTTCGTCGAAGATCTGGCGGAAGAGCATGGTGCGCTCCTTCGGGTCAATGCGGTAGACGGTTGCGCAGCACGCCGTACGTCCACGTACCGGCGATGGCACTGGCGAAGGCGACGATCATGATGGTCGCGCCCGAGCCGATCAGCGCGAAGATGGGGCCGGGACAGGCGCCCAGCAGGCCCCAGCCCAGACCGAAGATGCCGCCGCCCAGCCAGTAGCGACGCTGAAACGGCGTGCTGTCCTTCGCCGGGATCGCGATCGGTTCGCCGCGCGCGCTGCGCAGGCCCAGCCGACGGATCACCTGCAGCGAGATCATGCCCGTGAGGACGGCGCTGCCGATGATGCCGTACATGTGGAAGCTCTGGAAGCGGAACATCTCCTGGATGCGGAACCAGGACACGACCTCCGACTTGATCAGCACGAAACCGAACAGCATGCCCAGCAGGAGATAGGCGAGCAGCGTGAGCGGCGTCTCGCCGACGGCGGCCGACACCGGCTTCGTCGTCGTCATGCCGCCGTCCGCGGCGCTCCCCGCATCCCTGATGATGGTGCTCATGCGCGCCTCACAGGATCCAGGGGAGCAGCACGAACGTCATGACGAGCCCGCCGGCGAAGAAGCCGAGCACCGCGATCAGCGAGGGCAGCTGCAGATCGGACAGGCCGGTGATCGCGTGACCGGATGTGCAGCCGCCCGCCCAGCGCGTGCCGAATCCGACCAGGAAGCCGCCCACGACCAGCGCCACGAAACCGCGCACCGAGCCGAGCGCGCTCCACGCAAAGACATCTGCCGGGAACAGCCCGTCGAAGCGCTGCACGCCCAGGGCGCGCAGATCCGCCTGCGTGGCCTCCGAGATGCCGATGATGCCCGTGCCGGGCAGGAGATTCCACGCGATGTACGCGCCGATCATGATCCCGGCGGCGAACGTCAGGTTCCACAGCCCGGACCGCTTCCAGTCGTACCGGAAGAATTCGCTGCGCGTGGGCAGGACGGCCGCGCAGATGTGGCGGAAATTCGAGGAGATGCCGAACAGTTTTCCGCCCACGAGCAACAGCAGCGGCACCACGAGCCCGATGACCGGACCCGCCACGTACCAGGGCCAGGGCTGCGCGATCCAGTCCATCAACGACGCCTCCCGATAGGGTTCACTCTCTTGGAGACACGGCCGCGTGGCCGCGTTCCCCGTCTCCACCGACGCGTGCCAGCACCAGCGCCCGGACCTCGCCCGGCAGGCGGCTGCCCGCACGCAGCTGGCGGCAGACGTCCTGCGCGAGGTCGAGCGTCGCGAACATCGACCGGCAGCGGTCGCACAGCTCGCGCTCGGGCAGCGGGAAGGCCGCGCCGCGGTCCAGCGCGTCCTGCTTTGTCTTCAGCAGGTCCAGGCAGACCTGGCGGGCATGATCCGGCGGGCCGGTTTCCCCGGCCGGCAGCCGTGCGGCCAGCGCCTTGCGCAGCAACAGGCGGCCGCGGTGTACGCGCGTCTTTACGGTGCCCTCGCGCACCTCGAGGATGGCCGCGATCTCGGCCAGCGAGAAGTCGGCCAGTTCCTTGAGCACGAGCGGGATGCGGAACGCGGCCGGCAGCGTGCCGATGGCCCGCTCGACGGCCTCACGCGTCTCGCGCCGCAGCTGCGCGTCCAGGGGCAGATCGCCGGAAGCCGTGAGGGCGGGGAGCGCGTCGCGCGGCGTGGGCAGCAGCTCGTCGAGCGAAGCCATCCGCTTCGGCTGCCCAGCCCGGCGGCGGTGCAGCCGCTGGCAGGTCCGCGCCGCGATCGCCCACAACCAGGTTCCGGGGTCCGACCGGCCCTCGAACTGGTCCCAGTGCCGGAAGGCGCGCAGGAACGTCTCCTGGACCAGGTCCTCGGCTTCGTCGGGGCCGTCGCACATCCGGAGCCCCAGGCCGAAGATCCTGTCGCCGTGCCGATCCAGCAGTGCCGGGATCGCCTCGTGCGCGGGCAGCCGCGCCACTGCGTCGTTTGCCATGCTCGGTCCCCGGCCGCAATGTAGCCCGGGGGGCGTGCCGTGCAACGCCCCGGGCGGTTCTCGGAGACCGCCGGCCCTCACCCCGGAGGTTCCATGCGCGGCTGCCGCACAGCCCACTTCGTCCCCGTACAGCACGCCGCCCGCCACATCGCGCGGCTGGCCTGCTGCGTCCTGCTCGCGAGCGCCGCCGCGCCGCAAGCGCTGCATGCACAGGACCTCGTGCTCACGAACGCGCGTGTCGTCGACGTCGCGGAAGGGCGCGTTTCGCCGGCGACCACGATCGTCATCGAGGCGGGCCGCATCCGCAGCATCGGATCCGGCGCCGCGCCGGCCGGGGCGCGCGTGATCGACCTGGCCGGCCGCTTCGTGGCACCCGGCCTGATGGATGCCCACGTGCACATCGCGACGGCGGAGCAGGCGATGCGCGCGCTCGCGTCGGGCGTCACGACGGCGCGCAGCATGGGCGTCTCGCACTACGCCGATGTGGGGCTGCGCGCGCTGGCGGCGGCGGGCGCGATCCGCGTCCCCGAGATCGTGGCCGCCGGCTACCACGTCCGGCCGCAGCCGGCCGAGCAGTTCTTCCTGGACCACCCGGATCTGGCGCGCTTCATGGGTGGCCGGATGCGTGGCGCCGAGGCGCTGCGCGCGATGGTGCGCGCGCAGGTCGGCCGCGGCGTCGGCTTCATCAAGACGAACGCGACGGAACGCGCCGGACTGCCCGACACGGATCCGCGCGTGCAGCTCTACGACGAGGCGGAGCTGCGCGCCATTGTGGAGGAGGCGCGTGCGGCCGGCATCGGCGTCGCCGCGCACGCCCACGGCGATGAAGGTGGCCGTGCCGCCGTGCTCGCGGGCGTGCGCAGCATCGAGCACGGCACGTACCTGAGCACCGAGACGCTGCGTCTGATGGCGGAGCGCGGGACGTTCCTCGCGCCGACCGTCGCGATCGTGACCGACCTGGCCGCGCCCGGCGGCGACTACGACAATCCGGGCCTGATCGTGCGCGGCCGGCACATGCTGCCGCGTGTCCGTGAGATGGTCCGGAACGCGCACGCCCTGGGGGTGCGCGTCGTCGCCGCGACCGACACCGGCTACGGCCCCGAGAGCACGACACGGCTGGGCCACGAGCTGGAGGAGCTCGTGGCCGCCGGCATGTCGCCGCTCGAGGCGCTGCGCGCGGCGACCACCGTGAACGCGGACCTCTTCGGCATCGCCGCACGCACGGGACGCGTGGCCGCCGGGCTGGAGGCCGACCTCATCGTTCTGGAGCGCAACCCGCTGGAGGACATCCGGACCGTCCAGGACGTCCTGATGGTCATCAGCGACGGCGTCGTCGTGGCCGAACGCGGCGTGCGCGCCAGCACGGACTGATCGGCGGCTGATCGATGGTTGCGTCCGTGTCGACACTTGAATGCGTGTGTCCGTTGAAGCAGCGCGAGATACTTCCGGTTTCCAACTGCAGCCATGACTGAACCTGATGCCGGTTCCGGCGAGGTGACCCGCCTGCTCCTCGCCTACACGGGCGGCGACCGGAGCGCGCTCGACGAGATGGTGCCGCTCCTCTACCATGAATTGCACGGCCTCGCGGAGCATTACCTGCGTGCCGAAGGCACCGGCCACACCCTGCAGCCGACGGCGTTGGTGCACGAGGCGTATCTGCGCCTGATCAACCAGCGGCAGGTGGACTGGCGCAACCGCGCGCAGTTCATGGGTGTCGCCGCCGGCATCATGCGGCGGATCCTGATCAACCACGCGCGCGATCGCGCAGCCGGCAAACGCGCGGGAGGCCGCCACCAGGTTTCGCTCAGCCTGGTGGAGGCGGCCGCTTCGGAACCCCCTGTCGACCTGATCGAGCTCGAGACCGCTCTGCAACAGCTCACCACGCTGGACGAGCGCAAGGCGCGTGTCGTCGAGCTTCGGTTCTTCGGTGGCTTGACCATGGAGGAGACCGCCGAATTCCTCGGCATCTCGCTCGCCACGGCCAAGCGTGAATGGAGCTTCGCCCGGGCCTGGCTCTTCGACGCCATGAAGGACACGTCGGCCCCGAGTTGAGTCAAAACGGCCCGGGCGCCGATCCCGGGTCGCCGTCCCCCGATCCTCCGAATTTCGCCGGTCCTCCCACAGACCCATGACGCGGTGAGCCGTTTCCTCGCCGAACCGGGCGTTACGAGACGGTAGCCCGGAAGGCGGGCACCTGGACGCGTACCCCAGCGCCTCGTCGATCACGACGGTCGTGGGGCGAACCCGGAGGAAGCACATGAGACGGTCCCTGCTGTGGCTGGTCGCCGGCGCGCTGACCGGCGGATGTTCTCGCGATGCGCCGATCACGGGCCCCGAGGCCGGGCCGCCCGACGGAGCCGTGGCGGCTGCGGCGGTGGCCGCGGAACTCCCGAACCCGGCCGCGCTGGCGGGAACCACCGGGGCGAACGGGCCGAGCGCTGCCGCCATCGATGACGCACTGACACGGCTGGTGCCCGCGCTCGGCGAGTGGGGATCTCCCCTCGGCGAGGCCCTCGCCCGCATGCAAACGCGCAGGAACGACAGGCATGCGCGGATCGAGGTGCAACGCCTCATCGAGGCGATCGCACACACGCTCCCGCAGGCGTATCACCCGGACCTCGACGCACTGCGCCTGCAACTCGAGATCACCACCCATTGAACCGACCGACTCGGAGGATGTTGCCATGACTGATCATCGCTGCCTGTCGCGCTGCACGCTCGCCCTCGGGCTGGCCGTTGCCGCGCTGACCGTGCTGGCGCCAGACGCCCGCGCGCAAACCCCCAATCCCGCCGACCCGAACGTCATCTGGGCGTGCTACATCCCCAGCTCGGGCACCGTGTATCGTGTCTCCACGACGGACACGAAGCCGAAGTGCGCGGCGGACCAGCACGTCCTGTTCTGGTTCAATCAGACCGGTCCCGTCGGGCCGCAGGGACCGATCGGACCCGCCGGACCCGCAGGAGCGACCGGCGCCACCGGGCCTGCCGGACCTGCTGGGCCGACCGGACCCGCCGGACCGACCGGGCCCGCGGGACCTCCCGGCACAGGGGCTACGGGGTACTTCACGGCGCGCACGACATCCGCGTCACCGGGCCCCAACATGGCCTCGCTCCTGCTGTCGCCCGGCATCTACATGTTCATCGCGCGAGTCCGTTACTTCAACAACGCGTTCGATGGCGATGAAGGTGCGCTGAACTGCAGCATCGGCGTGCCGGGGCAGCTCGCGCACACCGAAACGGATGAGACCCGTGTCGTCGAACAGGGGAAGGGATCCTTCGTCGTGACGGGTGTCGTATCCGCCTCGTCCCAGTTCACGGCCTTCCTCAACTGCGCCGGTCTCAGAACCCGCGTCGACGCCGGGACCAGCCTGCTTGCGATCAGGCTCTCCGGGCTCGTGGTGGAGTAACCCGCAACAGCGGGCGGCACGCCTGGATGCGACGCGCACCGGTCGGCAGCGGCCGGTGCGCGTCCGCACGGCCATGAGGGCGCTCATCGTTTCGCGCAGCGGACGGATCGGCGGGCTGATCGGCGGGCCGGGCACCGGCGTGCGCGCTGGCTCGGCGGCCGGCGCCCGGCCGACCCGCTTGCGGCGGGACCCGCGCGTACCTAGCGTCATCGTGCCGGGACCGTTCGGTCCCGGTGCCTGTCACCCGTCCGGATGGACCCCAGGAGGGTCTCAACATGCGTTGCATCGCGGCGATCTGTACCGCAGTTCTGATGGCCTGTGCACCTGCCGACCAGCCGGCGCAGGATGCAGCCATGGAAGAGATGGCCCCGGCTGGGATCTCGCTCGCGGATGTCGCGGGCACGTGGACCGTGCGGGCCATGACCGAGGCCGGCGACAGCACGCTCACGACGTACGAGCTGAACGCCACCGCGGAGCCGACCGGCTGGACGACCACGCTGCAGGGGCGTGATCCAATGCCGATCACGGTCATGGTCGACGGCGACAGCATCGTCTCGATGGCCGGTCCGTTCGAGAGTGTGCTGCGTCCCGGCGTCACGGTGTCGACGGAATCCGTGCTGCGCATGCGCGATGGCATGCTGGTCGGCACGATGACGGCGCGCTACACGACGACGGGCCCCGATTCCGTTCTGCGCGGCCGGCTGGAAGGGACGCGCATCCGCTGATCGTCGCCTGGCGCGGACCGCCCGCCGCGAACGGCGAGGGCGGGCGGTCCGTCAGCTGTCGCGGAACTGGATCTGCAGGCCGGCGGACAGCGTGAAGGGCCGGAACTTCATGTCGCGCGGCACGGCCGGCGCGATTTTCCCATCCCACTCGATCGCGGCGAACCGCTGCCGTGTGCTCGAGGCCTCGAGGAACAGACTGACGTTCTGCACGGGCGGCGGGGTGAACACGAGGCCGCCGGCGACGCCGAACTGGAAGGCCTGCGCCGAGCCGCGCACGACCGTGCCGTCCGGACCGAACGCGCGCAGCCCGGTGAGCTGCGCGATGCCGGAGCGGAGCCCCACGTAGAACGACACGTTCGTGTTCGTGCTGAAGTTGGAGTAGAAGGTGACGGCCGGCAGCTGACGCAGCGCGCCGCGCACCTCCCACCCGTCGGTGCTGCCGGGCTCGCCGGCGAGAACATGGAATCCCGCCTCGCTGTAGCCCACGGCCAGTTCGAACTCGGCGAGCGTTTCCTGCTGTGCGGGGATGCGGCGGGTCTCGATGCGGTACGTCGTCGTCGAATCGACGACCTGGCCGTTCTCACGCCGCACGACGGTCTCGACCGGCACGTGCACGACCGTGTCGCGCGCGGCCCGGCCCGTGCGCCGCTGGATGCGGCTGGCCGTGAACAGCAGCTCGAGGCCGAAACCCACGCTGCCGCCGCCGCCCACCGCGGCCATGTCCGGACTCGTCCAGTCGGGCTGGAAATCGCCCACCATGCTGTAGATGGAGAGATCACTGACGGTCCGGAACAGGCCCTCGATCATGCCCAGCTGGGCTTCGGCCGGACGCGCGCAAACCAGCATCACGCCGCAGCACAGCAGCGTGGTGAACCGCAGTGTGCGCAGCGGGCGTCGCGTCACGTGGGGTCTCCCTGTCACGATTCGAGTTCGATCACCTGCTGGTATTCCGGGATGGTGACGTCCCACCCCAGCCGCCGCCCGATGCGGGCACGGAGCGCTTCGGCAGCGTCCGGTTCGCCATGCACGAGGAACGTCTGCCCCGGCGGCCGCTCGAACTGACCGAGCCATGCCATGACCTCCGGATAATCGGCGTGCGCCGACAATCCGTCCAGGGACGTCACGGTCGCTTCGACGCTCACGTCGCGGCCGTGAATGCGCACGTGGTCCGCGCCGCGGATCATGGCGGCGCCGCGCGTGCCGACGGCCTGGTAGCCCGCGAACAGGACCGTGCTCTTCGCTTCCGGCGCGAAACGCTTCAGATGATGCAGGACGCGGCCGCCCGTGGCCATGCCGCTGGCGGAGATGACGATCTTGGGCAGGCTGCTGCGATCGATGGCCTTGGACTGTTCGGGCGTGTTCGCGATGGTGGCGGCCCCGAAGACCGCTGCGCAGTCGGCGGCGTCGAGCTTGTGGATCGCGTGGTGCTCGGTGTACAGCGAGGTCACGTCGGCGGACATGGGGCTGTCGAGGAACAGCGGCAGGTCCGGGATGACGCGCTCCTGCTTCATGCGGTGCACGTAGTACATGAGCAGCTGCGCGCGGCCGACGGCGTTC
Organism: Longimicrobiales bacterium; assembly: GCA_041568755.1. Taxonomy (GTDB): domain Bacteria; phylum Gemmatimonadota; class Gemmatimonadetes; order Longimicrobiales; family RSA9; genus JBFFZF01. The sequence goes on from JBFFZF010000121.1 coordinate 9,469, forward strand.
GACGGGACGATGATCGTGCCGCCCCGCGCCGCCGTCTCCCTGATGATGCGCGCGAAGGCGCGCGTCGGATCGGCGTCCGCGTGGTCGCGGTCGCCGTACGTCGACTCGACCAGCAGGACATCCGCTTCGCGGATCGCTGTCGGCGGGTACAGGATCGGGTCCTGTGGCCGGCCCAGGTCCCCGGAGAAGACGATGGAGCGCCCGCCCCGCCGTACCGTGACGAAGGCGGCGCCCAGGATGTGGCCCGCGTTGTCGAAGTGCGCAGTCAGGCCATCGCCCAGATCGAACGACTCGCCGTACGGAACCCGCCGCACCTGGCGCAGCGCCGTCTCCGCATCGGCCACGCCGTACAGCGGCAGCGCGGGTTTGTGTTTCGTGTAGCCCTTGCGATTGGCCCGCTCCGCCTCTTCCTCCTGGATGTGGCCGCTGTCGGGCAGCAGGATGCCGCACAGATCGGCCGTGGCCGGCGTGCAGTACACGGGCCCGGTGAAGCCGTTGCGCACGAGCAGCGGCAGGTAACCGCTGTGATCGAGGTGCGCGTGCGTCAGGACCACGGCATCGATCGCGGCCGGGTCGACGGGCAGGGGCGCCCAGTTGCGCAGGCGCAGCTTCTTCAGCCCCTGGAACAGCCCGCAGTCGAACAGCACGCGGCGCGCGCCCGTTTCGAGCAGGAACTTGGAGCCCGTCACGGTGCGGGCCGCGCCGAGGAACGTGAGTTTCACGTCAACCCTCCCTCACGGCCGCCGGTCGCGGCGCCGCGCCGCCGGCACCGTGCGTGGCCTGGCGCAGCAGCATGGCCAGGACGGGCAGGAAATCATGCTCGGTGACGATGCCCACGAGGCGGCCTCCGTCGAGCACGGGCAGCGCGGTCACATCGCGATCGCGCATGAGCCGGATCGCGTCCGCGGTCGGCGTGCCGATCGGCACCGTCACCACGTCGCGTTGCATGATCTCACGCACCGGGATCGTGCGGTCCAGCGTTTCCAGCCGGCCGGTCGCCAGTGTGCGCAGCAGCGAGCGGTACGAGATGATGCCGACCAGTCGCTGCGCGCTGTCCTCGACCAGGATCTGGCGGAGGCCGCGCTGATGCATCAGAAAGGCCACGAGATCGACGGCATCGTCCTCGTGTACGGTCAGCAGGTCGGCCGTCATGCAGTGTTCCACCCGGTCGTAACACGCGGGCAGCTCCTCCAGCTCGCGGGCCGTGATCAGCGGCCAGGTGTGGACCGGCGCATCGTCTGCGGAGCGGAGCGACATCGCCGCAGTGAGCGCGGAGAGGCACGCCGGCCGGGTCGCGCAGTCGCGCAGCGCCTGATCGGAGCGGACGATCCAGGACGTGGCCGTCCGCCCGCTGGTGACACGCTGCTCGATCACGCCCATGTACCGGTCGATGTCGGCCACGGCAATGCCCAAACCGGTCAGCCCTTCGCGCGCGAGCGGAATGAGTTCCCGGGTGAGCAGTTCCGGCGCGCTGATCCGCGCGCCGTCCAGCCACGTGAAGCCGGCGTCCAGCCCCAGGCGCGCGGCCGCGACGAAGTTGCCGCGGGCGTCGTCGAAGCGCATGCGTTCCGTCACGTCGCCCAGCGCGCGGGCGCCCGCCGTGACGGCGCCGACCCAGAGTGCGGCGTTGGCGACCTCGTCGACGACCGTCGGACCGGCCGGCAGCATGCGGCACTCGATGCGCAGGTGCGGTCGCCCGTCCAGCACACCGTAGCACGGCCGGTGCCAGCGGTAGACCGTCCCGTTGTGCAGCTGCAGGGCATCGAGCCGCGGCACACCGCCCGCGGCGAGCACGGCGAGCGGATCTTCTTCGGGCTCCGTCACCAGCAGCAGCCGGTGGCGCACGAGATTCTCGCGGAAGAGGTCGATGACGGAGCCGCGCAGCCAGTCGCTGCCGAACCAGACGCGCGGCAGCTGCTCGCGCGGGAAGTCGCCGCCGCGTGTGTCGATGGACTGCTGGAACAGGGCGATGCGCGTCTCCGCCCACAGCCGGCGCCCGAAGAGCATGGGCGAGTTCGTGCAGCCGGCCAGCAGCGGCCCGGCCAGCGCCTGCGCTGCGTTGTACGTCGTGGCGAACGCGGCCGGGTCGACCTGCAGATGGATCTGAAAGCTGGTGTTACACCCCTCCAGCATCACGGAATCGTGCTCGACGAGAAGCTCGTCGGGACCCTGGATGCGCAGCCGGATCCGGCCGCCGGCGTGCTCCATGACCGCTTCGTTGAGCGCAGCGTAGCGCGCCCTGGGCGTCAGGTTCGCCAGCGTCAGGTCCGGGCGGGTGAGCGTGGGCAGGATGCCGGTGAGCACGACGCGGGCGCCGAGGCCGGCCGCAGCCGCGCGGGCGGCCGCGACGACATCGGTGACGGCCGCGTGCAGAACCGACAGCGCGGTGGCGTCGACACGAATCGGATCCAGGTTGGCTTCGACGTTGAAACGCGCGATTTCCGTCGTGAAGCGCGCGTCCTGAATGGCGTCCAGAAGTTCGATGGCGAGGGGTGCTGGCCGGCCGGCGCGGTCGGTCAGGAACATCTCCTGCTCGGCGCCGATCCGTCGCACGCCGGACTCCACCTGACCGGCCGCGAGCATCCGGTCCAGAGCGTCGATGTCCCGCAGGATCGCCCGCGTGAACGAGCGTCGGGACTCGGGTGCCGTGGCGCGCTTAACGTCGTGCCTGCCCATCGTCCGGTGAAGAAGGAGGAAGGACGCACGGCAGTGGCACCGCGCGAGGACCGCGGGTCGCAATGTCGCCCGCGCGCGCGGGCCCACGCAACCCTGCACGGCCGCGCAGCGCGCCGACTCCGCGACGCCGCGCACGCGCGGGGCGTCAAGAATGCGTGCGTGCCCCGACTCGGCCGCGGGGGCGGCGGTGCGGCGTCAGGACCTCGACGTCGTGTCCGCGGGCGGCGGCGTGACTGCGGTCGCGGCGTCGCGGCCGAGCGGGTCGAGCGCAGCGAACAGGCGCGTGTACAGGATCGCCAGATGCTGGCGCGATTCGGGCGCGGCGCGCGAAAGCAGCGTGATCAGCTCGTCGCGCTGCGCCGTCGCGCTTTCCAGCACCTGGAGCAGCGCAGGATCGGCCGCCGCGGAGCGGTCTTCGATGTCCGTGAAGAAGGAGGACATGAGTTGGCGCGCCCGCTCGTAGTTGCCGCGATCCGCCTCGGCCAGCGCCGCGCCGACGCGTGTGTGCAACCGGTACCGTGCCACCGCATGGATCAGCGTGTCCGCCTCGAGCCGCGTTTCCGTCAGCGCGCGATCGAGCGCGCGCTTGTCGCCCACCTGTGAGACCCAGCCGAGCAGGAACCCGGCCAGGAGCAGCCCGAGACCGATGCCGGCGGGCCGCAACCGTTCAACCATGCCCTGACCGGCTTCCGTCGCGTTTCGCATTGTACGCTCTCCTGTTCGCTGAAGACGGCGGTGGCGTGGCCCCGGAGGCGACCGGGCGTCATGCGCGAAACCCCGCGGATCCAACCGATCCGGAACCACGCCTTCTGCTCCCCTCAGACGGGGCCGCCCGTCGCGAAGTCACATCACGGGACGGGCACCGCATCCGGCGCACCATGGCTTGCCCGAGCCGCCGCGACCGGCGTACTCTGGGAGAGTCTCCCTACCGCAGTGGATCGGAACCCGGCATGAACCGCAACCGACAGGGACCCACGCACCGGCACACGCGCCGGACCGTGCGGCTGCTTCTCGCGGGCGCCGCGCTCGCCGCAGCCTGCGTCGATGTGGGGCCGGCCGATCCGCCCCGCGACCCGGACCTGGTGGCGCGCTACGGGCTGCAGCCCATGCCGGCCATGATCCATCCCGCGGACAATCCACCGAACGCCGAACGCATCGCGCTCGGCAAGCTCATCTTCTTCGATCCGATCCAGAGCGGCGGGCGCGATGTGGCGTGCGCGACCTGCCACATCCCTCGCCTCGGTTTCGCGGACGGCCGCGACCTGCCGGCCGGCCCGTCCGGTGTGGGCCTGGGCCCGGAGCGCGTCCTCACCGATCCGGACATACCGTTCGAGGGCCGGCACAGTCCGACCATCATCAACGCGGGATTCAACCGCTTCGGCGCACAGCAGACCGCCGACGGTTTCCTCTTCTGGGACGGCCGCAAGCGGCGCCTCGAGAACCTCGTGACGCTGCCGCAACTCGAGTTCTCCGAGATGCGCGGCAAGCACTACCCGGTCGAGGTCGCGCTCGACACCGTGCTGGCCAGGCTGCGTGCGATCCCGGAGTACGAGACGCGGTTCCGCAGCGCCTTCCCGGAGCGCGCTGCCGACGTGCTCGCCGGGCGGCGCGCCTCCGCCATCGATTCGCTGAGCCTGGCGATGGCGCTCGCCCAGTTCGTGCGCTCCGTGACCTCCACGAACTCGCCCTACGATCGCTTCGTGGCCGGCGATGCGAACGCGCTCACGCAGCAGCAGCGGCGTGGCCTCGTGCTGTTCCACGAGAAGGCCGGCTGCGTGCAGTGCCACCCCAGTCCGCTGTTCAGCGACTACAGCTTCCACATCGTCGGCGCGAAACAGCTCGGCCCGGGCTTCCAGGGCGCCGCGCACGAGGACTACGGGCGCTTCATTGCCACGCGGCTGGAACAGGACCGCTACCGCTTCCGCCCGCCCTCGCTGCGCAACGTCGCGCTGACCGCGCCCTACATGCACTCCGGCGGCTACGCCACGCTGCGCGACGTCGTCGCGTTCTTCAACCGCGGCGGCGGCGATCTGCCGCAGGTCCCGCGCGATCGCATCGAGGTCCGTCCGCTCGGACTCAGTGAGGCCGAGATCGACGCGCTCGTCGCCTTCCTCGCAGCGCTTACCGACCCGCCCGGCATCGAGCCGCCGGAGCGCGTGCCCAGCGGACTCACCGTGCCGCGCTGAGCCGCGGGCGACGGGACATTGCTCTCAGCCGCCCGGCGCCGGCGCCCCGCGCCTGCGCACCAGCACCGTCAGATCCCCGCGCTGCACCACCACCTCGCCCGCCACCAGTTCCGCGGCCAGCACCACCAGACCACGATCCGGCTTCGACGTCGGCCGCAACGCCGCCACACGCAGCCGCATGCGCACCTCCGTTCCGAACCGGATCGGCGCGATGAACGACCACGTCAGCCCGACCAGCGCTACGAGCGTCCCGCGCGTAAGACCCGACCGCTGCAGCAGCCCCGCGCCCACACACGTCCCCAGCAGCCCGTGCGCCACCCGCTCACCGAACACACTCGACCGCGCGTAGTCCTCGTCCAGGTGTAACGGATTCCTGTCTCCCGTCACGTCGGCGAACGCCTGGACCATCCCGCCGGTGATCGTGGCGGCCGGCGTCTCGAAGCGCTGCCCGACGTCGAAGTCCTCGAAGCAGCGGCCGGTTGCGGTCATGCTTGACACTTCCCGTTCATGACATAATGATTACGATCGTGAGGAAAATGTAATATTGGGGACGCCTCTGCCAGAGGTTTGCGGGGAATGGCATCGATCCGGCCGCAGGACCTGGTGTTCACGCTGTTCGGCGAGTATCTGCTGCGCCGGCGGGAGGCGGTGCCGGTGGCGGGGCTGATCCGGCTGCTGGCGCCGCTGGGGCTGTCGGA
>JBFFZF010000122.1:0-14973 GCA_041568755.1 Longimicrobiales bacterium
ACTGAGCCGCGTACTCCGCGGGCGTGGTCGAGGTCCCGGCGCGGCAACAGACTGTATCGACCGCGTAGGGCGCAGAGGGAAGGATCAGCAGACAAGGAGAATGGGGTTTGTGTGCGTGGAGGCGTCGCGAAGGTGATGCCGCGGCCCCCCGCTGCTTCATTCATTCCGTCTCCGCGCCCTCCGCGCTCTCCGCGGTGAAAAAATCCGTAGCAACGAATCTGACCAACCACCGGAACCGCTGTCGTGCCGCGGATGGGTGCGGACTTCCGGGCCTCCTGCCGTCAGCGCCGCGCCGCCTGCTCGCGCACACTGCCCAGCCGGAAGAAGGCCTCGGCCCGGCGCACGTGCTCCTGCGACTTCTCCTGCTCGCCGATCGATGCGTAGACCTCGGCCAGCCCGAAGTGCGTGTAGCCGTAGTAGAAGGGAATGCCCTCGGTGGCCGAGTCGACCCAGTGTCCCCACTCGTCGGGGAACCCGCCGCGGTGCTGGAAGATCTCGGACGTCAGCATCTCGGTGCGCGGCAGGTCGACCCACGGGCCGATGAAGGCACCGACCTGGCCCTGCGGTGTGGGCAGGATGCCGCGCGCCGTGTCCGCGACGATGGGCCCGTTGTTGAGCTTGAACGCCACGCCCTGGCGGATCAGGTACGGCCGCAGCGCCAGCTCCTCGTACGCCTGCGTCGTCATCGCGAAATAGACCGGGCGGTCGCCGATCGACGCCTGGATCATCGTGGCCAGGAACAGGTCGGAAGGAATGATCACGCTGTTGCGCGGCAGTGTCGTGCGGATGTTGCCGGCCGTGTAGACGCGATCCTCCGACAGCAGGTAGGGCGGCGTGTTGGCGATCTGGCGGATCTCGTCTTCCGTGAGCGGCATGATCGAGCGCGTGGGCAGGCGGCGGCCGGGCGGGATTTCCTCCGCCGGCTGGCCTGCCACGTCGGCCGGGATCATCGCTTCACCGTAGAACGGCGGCGCCTTGTCCGGCTCGAACGGACGCTGGCACACGATGCGCGTCGGGTCGGCCAGCGGATCCACGCCCGGCGCGCACGGCTCCGTCAGCTGCTTGATCTGGCGCACGTACCACGGCGTGTTCAGGTAGCTCATGACCATGACCGTCACGTCGCGCCGGATGCCTTCGACTTCCTGCAGATACCAGAGCGGGAACGTGTCGTTGTCGCCGTTCGTGAACACGATGGCGTACGGCTCGAGACTCATGAGCAGGTTGTACGACCAGTCACGGGCGGTGTAATCGCCGCTGCGGCTGGCCCACCCCCAGTTGAACGCGAGCGGGATGAGCGCGATCGCCAGGATGGGTGACGCGAAGAGGGGCGCCGACCCCGCGCGCCGGACCGTGAACCGGGCGGTCAGGTCCTGCCAGAGCGCGGCAAGGCCGATGCCGGCCCACAGCCCCCAGATCGAGAAGCTGACGATGAAGAAGTAGTCGCGTTCGCGCACCTCGGTGATCTCGCGCGCGCCGCCCGCGGCCGTGACCAGATCCCTGCGCATCAGCGACTCGGGCAGCGTGTAGCCGTACCGGAAGTTCAGATAGAACACGAGGCCCAGGGACAGCGTGGCGAACAGCACACCCACGTACGCGAAACTGGTGCGGTCGCGTTGCCAGTGCGTCCACGCGCCGATCAGGCCGAGCAGTGTGAAGAGCAGCGTGAACATCGGCCGGAAGCCGCCGTACCAGCTGAGGTTGCCTGCCACCGCGCGGGCCCACTGCCAGTCGAAGTACTGCACGTAGTTGAGCACCTGGCGCGAGAACAGGTGCGCGTCGCGCGGCTGGAGGTCCGGGTACACGATCGGATTGGCGGTGACCGGCGGCTTGTCGTACTGCTTGCGGGACAGTGCGTCCGACAGCTCGACGCAGCCGGTCCGGCCCATGGTCACGATGCTCTGCAGCGCGCCGCCGATCGACTCGCACGTCGGATCCGCCTCGTTGATCACCGGACTGAGCCCGGCGCGCAGCGGCAGGAACAGGTGGACCGATAGGCCCACGATGCCCGCCAGCACGCCCGTCCCGTAGAGCCACCAGTTCAGCAGGGTGCTCGGATGCACGAGCAGGATGAAGACGATCAGCGCCGGCGCCACGAGGAAGGCCATCAGATGGTTGCCCACCGACAGCGCCAGGATGAAGATCATCAGCAGCAGCAGGTTGTCATCCTTGCCCTCGCCCAGCCGGTCCCGCCAGCGGAACGCGAGCCAGGAGAGCAGCGCAATCGTGAACAGGGAGACCGTGTAGACCTTCTCGTTCACGTTCGACTGGTTCCACACCGTGAACGCCGTGGCACTGATCAGCACGGCCACGGCCGCTCCCGTCAGCCGGAACCAGCGGGCCTCGGAGAAGAACGACAGGATGCGATGCGCGATCAGGAACCAGCAGCCGTGCGCCAGCGCGCCCATCGTCGCGCTGAACAGGTTGATGCGGACGGCCACGGACAGGCCGAACGGCGCGAGCAGCAGCTCCCACGCCCGCGCCAGGATCACGAACAGCGGATTGCCCGGCGGATGCGGGATGCCCAGCATGTGGGCCGTCGCGATGTACTCGCTCGTATCCCAGAACGCCGTCGTGGGGGCCAGCGTGAGCGCGTAGAGCGCGAACACGGCCAGCGTCGCGAGGCCGGCCGCCCCGTAAGGCGGACGATACGCCGCGCTCGCGTCGATCGGGCCGGCGTCGCCGCCCGCAGCGCCGCCGCGCCGGGTACGTTCTTCCACAGTGCTCATGAGGGGCCGAAGGGTAACCGTTCCGGAGCCCGGCCTCAACCCGTGCGCTCACGCACGGGCTCGCCCGCTCGCACGCAGAGCAGCGAACCATCCTCGCAAACCTCGGCCGTCCATTCCGGGGGCAGCCACGTGGTGGACGAGTATTCGAGGACAACCGCGGGGCCGGCGATCCGCTGACCGGGGACCAGCGCGACCCGCGCGAGACACGTCGCCGATACGGCGCCGCCCCGGTGCCGGACCGTTGTATGCGTGGCAGGCTGTGCGGGATCCCCGGCGTGCGTCCGTGCCCGGCGCACCGGCGACACGCCGGCGGCGAGCGCTTCGACGCGCAGGGTCACCGCTTCGACCGAAGCATCCGTGCGCTGCCAGCCGTACCGCTCGGCATGCGCGCGATGGAACGCCCCCACCCAGCCTTGTGCCGGCACCGTCAACTCGAAGCTCTGGCCGCGATACCGGGCGTCCACCCGCCGGCGCAGCTGCACGTCCGTGGCCGGCACGCCCTCCTCCGCCATCGCCTCCAGCGCCGCCGTCTCCAGCCCGGCGAACAGCCCATCCAGCGTCTCGCCGATCTCCGCCTCCGTGCGCAGCACCGACCGCGCCGCCTCCTTCCGGATCGGCGCCACCAGCATGCCGAACGCGGACAGGACCCCGGGGTCCGGCGGGACCAGCAGGCGCGGGATGCCCAGCCGCTCGGCCAGCGCGACCGCATGCAGGCCGGCCGCCCCGCCGAACGGGACCAGCGTGAAATCCGCCGGATCATGGCCGCGCTCGACGCTGATCACGCGTAGCGCCCGCTCCATCGTCGCATTCACTACGGCGACCACGCCTTCCGCCGCCGCGTCCCGATCCGTGCCCAACGCCTCCGCCAGAAGGCCCAGCGGCCCGCCGATCGCCTGGCGGTCGAGACCCGCGTGCTCGCCGCCCAGCGCGTGCTGCCAGCCGGCGGCGGGCAGCCGGCCCAGCCAGACGTTGGCGTCCGTCACCGTCACGCGTTCCCCGCCGCGGCCATAGCAGATCGGGCCGGGCACCGCGCCCGCACTGGCCGGGCCGACGCGCAGTGCGCCGCCCGCGTCGATGTCGGCGAGCGAACCGCCGCCGGCGCCGACGGTGTGGATGTCGAGGACGGGGACGGCCACGGGCAGGCCGGCGATGGAGAACTCGCGCGTGTGCAGCGGGTGGCCGGGACAGAGCGAGACGTCGGTCGAGGTCCCGCCCATGTCGAACGTGATGATGCGGTCGAAGCCGGTGCGGCGCGCGATGGCGAGCGCGCCGGCGACGCCGCCGGCCGGGCCGGAGAGGATCGTATGGACCGGTTCCCGCCGGGCGCGGGCGACGGCGAAGGCGCCGCCGCCGGAGCCCATGATGCGGATGCGCGCGGCATCGCTGTCGGCGGCGAGCCGACCGAGGTAGCGGTCCATGACCGGGGCCACGTAGGCGTTTACGACGGTCGTGGCCGTGCGCTCGTACTCGCGGAATTCGGGCAGCAGCTCGCTGGAGATCGACAGGGGCAGGCCGAGCGCGGCGAGGGCCTGCGCTGCGGCCCGCTCGTGCGCGGCATTGGCGTAGCTGTGCAGCATGCAGATGGCGACGGCGTCGGCGCCCTCGACGCGCCCGGCCAGCGCGGCCAGTTCGGCGGGGTCCGCGGGCTCGATTTCTTCGCCCTGCGGACCGATGCGGCCGCGCACGCCGTGGCGGCGGTCCTGCGGTACGAGGGGCGGTGGGCGGTGGCCGGACAGGGCATAGAGCTGGGGCCGGTTCTGCCGTCCGATCTCGAGGATGTCCTCGAAGCCGGCGTTCGTGACCAGGGCCACACGCGCGCCTCGCCGTTCCAGCAGCGCGTTGGTGGCGACCGTCGAACCGTGGATGAGCTGGAACGGCGTTGCGCCGGGCCGGGTCACGGCGATGCCGTCGAGCACCGCACGGGCCGGGTCGTCCGGCGTGGACGGCACCTTCACGATGTGCATCACGCCGTCGACGAGGGCGACGATGTCGGTGAACGTGCCACCGGTATCGATCGCGATGACGCACGCTCCGGGCTGTCCCGGCTCGTTTGACACTGTCCGCCTCCCGGTCGACATTCCCGCGCCAATGTTGAGACCCGCGTTTCACGAGCTCGCGAAGCTCGCCCGCACCGGCACCATGGTCCCGGTCGTCCGCGAGTTCCTGTTCGATGCGGACACCGCCGTGACGGCGTACGCGAAGCTCGCCCGGCCACCGGCCGGCGCGAAAGATGGTACACGATTCGGTTTTCTGCTCGAATCCCTTGTCGGCGGCGAGACGTGGGCCCGCTGGACGTTCCTGGGCGCGACGCCGTCGGCGGCGTGGCGTCTGCAGGCGGGCGGGCTCGTCTCCACCTGGGCGCCCGGACAGGGCTGGAGCGCGGCGGAGCCGACCGCGGATCCGTTCGGCGCGCTCACGGCGAAGCTGCGTGCGGTGCGGCCCGTCACGCTGCCCGGCCTGCCCCGCTTCACCGGAGGGGCCGTGGGCTACCTGGGCTACGATCTGGTGCGCACCTTCGAGCGCCTGCCCGCGCCGCCGCCCGATGACCGGCAGCGGCCCGAGGCCATGCTCGTCTTCACCGACGTCGTGATCGCCATCGACAACCGCTACGGGCGAGCACACGCGATCACGGGCGTGGACACGGGGGACGCGCCCGATGACGCCGAGCTGCGTCGCCGCTACGACCACGCCGTGGCCCGCGTCGACGCCGTGCTGCAGGCGCTCGCGGACCGTCCCGCGCCGCGCCCGCTCGCGCTGCGCCAGCAGCCGCTGCCCGCTTTCGAGAGCGCGACCTCACGCGAGGACTTCGAGGCCGACGTCGAGCGCATCCGCGCCTACATCCGCGCCGGCGACGCGTACCAGGTCGTGCTGAGCCAGCGCCTGTCGGTGCCGCTGCACGCCGATCCATTCGATCTGTACCGCGTGCTGCGCTCGCTGAACCCGTCGCCCTACCTGTTCTTCCTGGAACTCGACGATCTGGCCATCGTCGGGTCGTCACCCGAGGTGATGGTCCGGCTGGAGGACGGTCGCGTGACCGTCCGCCCGATCGCCGGTACGCGGCCGCGTGGCCGGACCGACGAGGAGGACGAAGCGCGTATCGCGGACCTGCTGGCCGACGAGAAGGAGCGCGCCGAGCACCTCATGCTGGTCGACCTGGGCCGCAATGATGTCGGCCGCATCGCGCGGCACGGCACCGTGCGCGTCTCCGACTTCATGACCGTGGAGAAGTACAGCCACGTGCTGCACATGGTGAGTCAGGTCGAGGGCGAACTCCGCGATGGCCTGGGCGCGGCCGACGTCTTCCGCGCGTGCTTCCCGGCCGGCACGGTGAGTGGCGCACCCAAGATCCGCGCCATGGAGATCATCGACGAGCTCGAGCCCGTCCGGCGAGGCTGTTACGCGGGCGCGGTGGGCTACTTCGCCTGGGGCGATCAGGCGATGGACACCGCCATCGCGATCCGCACCCTCGTCGCGGATCGTGGCCGTGCCGACGTGCAGGCCGGCGCGGGCATCGTGGCGGACTCCGTGCCGGCCCGCGAATACGAGGAGACGCTTGCGAAGGCGAGGGCGCTGCTGGCGGTGCTGAGCGCGATCAACTGAGGCGGGCGGCGCCGGGCGGCGCGCGCTCAGCCCCCTTCCGCGGCCTGCGGCAACTCGTGGTCCGTCATCGACCGGCAATACTCGAGCGCGTCGAACAGCCGGGCGAAGTGCTCCGGCCGGTGTCCGGCCGTCGCGCACAGGCGCAGCCGGGCCTGGCCGGGCGAGACCGCCGGATAGACGACGGCCGAGACGAAGACACCGCGCTCGAGCATCATCCGGGCCCAGCGGTATGCAGTCCACTCATCGCCCAGCAGCAGCGGCACGACGGGCGTCGTCGAGGCACCGGTGCGGAAGCCCCGCTCGTGCAGGCCGTCGAGCAGCAGTGCCGTGTTCTGACGCAGACGCTGCATGTGCTCCGGCTCGTCGCGCAGGATGCGGATCGATGCCAGGACGGCCGCGGCATTCGCCGGCGTCATGGCGGCCGAGAACATGTAGGGCGCGGATCCGTGCTGCAGGTAGATCTTGAGTTCGCGCGAGCCGGCCGCGAAGCCGCCCGACGAAGGGATGCCTTTGGACAGCGAACCGGTCACGATGTCGATGTCGGCCGGATCGATGTTCTGCGCCTCGCAGATGCCGCGCCCGGTCGCGCCGATGGCGCCGATCGAGTGAGCCTCGTCGACGAGCAGGAAAGCGCCGTGCCGGCGCTTGATCTCGATCAGCTGCGCGAGCGGTGCCTCATCGCCGTCCATGCTGAACACCGAGTCGACGGCGATCAGGATGCGCTGTGCGCCGCGGTTGCGGGCCTGGCGCAGGCGCCGCTCCAGATCGTCCATGTCGTTGTGCCGGAACCGGCGTGTCTCGCAGCCGGCCATGCGCACGGCATCCATGATGCTCTGGTGCGCGAACTGATCGAGCAGCGCGTGGTCGCCCGGCCCGAACAGCGACGTGATGGCGGCGATGTTCGCATCGTATCCCGACGCGAAGGTCGCGGCAGCCTCCTGGCCCAGGAAATCGGCCAGCTCGTGCTCGACCTCGCGGTGCAGCTCGTTGGTGCCCGTGAGAAGGCGCACGCCGCCGGTCGACGTGCCATACTGCTCCACGGCCTGCACGACCGCCGCCTGGATGCGCGGGTGCCCGACCAGTCCGAGATAACTGTAGGTCGAGAAGAGCACGAGCGGGTTGCCCAGGACACGGATCTCGGGCCCGCACGCGATCTCCAGCGGCAGCTGGTACGTGTACAGCGACTCCTGCAGACCCGCGGAAAGCAGGTCGAACCAGCGCCGTACGTTGGGCGTGTCGAGCAGCGAGCCCGGGCGAATGACGTCGTCCGCCGAGCGCTGATCGAACAGGCGGGCGAACGGGTCGCTCGTGTACTCGCGCAGCGCGTCCGTCAGCGCCGACTCCGCATCCCCGGTCTGCGGGAAACGGTTCGACTCCCGGTCTGTGTCCGTCTCCGCACCATGCGCGGCCCTCTGGCCACCGTCCGTCATGACCGTTCCTTCAGGCCGCAGCAGGCCGGAACGCGACCTTGATGGAGCGGTGGCCGCCTTTGTCGAGCGCGGCTCCGAGGGCTGCACGATAATCCTCCAATGCGAAAACGTGGGTGACCATGCCGAGTTCTTCGAATCCGCCCTGCCGGAGCAGTTCGACCGCGATCTCGTAAATGTCGCGGCGCTCGCCCCGCCAGGGCGCCAGACCGTAGGCAAAGATACCGGCCACGGTCAACTGGCGGTACCAGATGCGCGTCCAGTCCGCCTTCAGGCCCGCGGCCGCCCCGACCAGCGCGATCGTGCCGCCTTCGCGTGCCAGGGCCAGGCTGTCCCGCACCGTGCCCGCGCTGCCCACCGTATCGAAAATGAGCCCGGGCCCGCCCTCGACGAACCGGTCCGCGAGGGTCGGCCGGTAGGCGCGGGCCCCCGGCAGGGAGGCCGCCCAGGCGTACACGTCGTCCCGGCGCCGCAGGACCCGCGAGGCCCCGGCCCGCTCCACCAGCTCGGCCTGGAACCCGTGGCGCGCCAGCACGACGATCTCGCCGTCCCAGCCCGTCGCGCGCAGCGATTTCACGGTCAGCGCGCCGATCGTGCCGGCGCCGAACACCAGGACCCTGTCGCCCTCCGCGGGCGGATGCAGCAGGACGGGGCGCAGTGCGGAGGCCAGCGGATCCGCCAGGACCGCGATCTCCGGAGCCAGGCCGCCGGTCTGGTGCAGCTGGCTCCGGTGTGCCACGAACCAGCGCGACCAGCCGCCGCCCGTGCGCGGGCAGTACCCGATCATCGGCCCGCCGCCCAGAGGCCCATCCGTCGTGTTGCGACACAGCCCGTATTCCCCCCGTTCACACGCCGCGCAGCGCGGCTCGATCCCGCGCTGGACGCAGCCCAGCATCGGATTCACGATGACGTCCGCGCCCTCGCTCCAGCCGGACGACGGACCCGCCTCCGCGACCCGCCCGACGTTCTCGTGTCCGAACGTGAACGGAAACGCCCCGAACGGCTCGAGCGTGAAGCTGTCGTGCGCGGTCAGCGCGGCCAGGTCGCTGCCGCACACGCCCGACAGCACCGTCTCGACACGGACCCACTCCGGGCCGGGCAGCGCGGGCGGCTCGACCTCATCCCGCCGGACGCATCCCAATCCCGACAGCGCGACGGCCGGCCACCGCGACGCCAGCGAGCGCGTCAGCAGATAACGGACGGGGCGGTAATGAAAACGAATCGCCTGCAAGCGCCTGGAGACTCCTCACCCGCGTGCCCGAGCCCGCATGCCAACGCACGCCCCGGGCGACATCGCCAAGATGCTGCTGCTGCTGCTGAAGCTGAAAAGACGGCCAGCCGCGCCATTCCTCGCCTGCGACGCGCCCGGAAACTAGGGGCCCGACCGGGTCCGAACAAGCAGAGCGCCGCGGGGTTGTCGGCTTTCCGCGCGCACGGCTAGCTTGGCCCCATGCGCCCGCACGATGGATCCCGTACCGGACACCGCGCAGCGGTCAACCTGCCGCCCGGCATCGATCGCCGCGGGTTCCTGCGCAGTGCGACAGGGGGCGGCATCGCGGTTACGGTCGCCGCGTTCCTGCCCGCCGGTTGCTCCGCCGACTACCCGCAGGCCGGCGCGGACGGCGTCGATCTGCAGTCGCTCACCCCCAAGGAGTACGCCGTCGTACGCGCCACGGCCGAAGCACTCCTGCAGGAGGTTCCGGTGACGGCGCAATCGGTCGCGGTCGCCATCGATCGCGAACTGGCCGTGGTGGGCGATCCGGTGCGCGCCGACTTCAAGAGCATGCTCGGCCTCATCGAGCACCTGACCGTGCTGCGGCTGCAGCGGCGCACTTTCACCGAGCTGGACGTGGAGGGCCGGCTGCGCTATCTGGGCGATTGGGCGCGCAGCCGCCTGGCCCTGCGCCGCGGCGCCTACCGGGCCCTGTGCGGTTTCGTCACCTACTTCAGTTATGTGCGTGACGAGACCCGCTCCCTCACCGGATTCCCGGGGCCGTTCCCCGAGCGCGTGAACGTTCCCGCCACGCCAGTCGATTTCGGCGAGATCGCATGATCATCGAAGGCACGCGCCATTCCGGTGACGTCGTGGACCGCGCCGATGTGATCGTCGTGGGTTCCGGTTCGGGCGGTGGCACGGCCGCCGCCTACCTGGCCGACCGCGGCTGGGATGTCGTCGTCCTGGAGAAGGGCGGCTTCTTCCGCGCCGGGGACTTCACGCAGCGCGAAGAAGACGCCATGGCCGATTTCAACGGCCGGCGGGGCCTCGATGCGACGACGGATAACGCGGTATTTCTCAACTACGCGGAGGCCGTGGGCGGCTCGACCGTCCATTACTGGGGCGATTCGTTCCGCACGCCGCCGGACCGGCTCGAGCGCTGGCGCGTCGAGCACGGACTGGACTGGATGACGCCGGCGGAGCTCGATCCTCACTTCGCCGCGATCGAGCAGGAACTCGGCATCGAGATCACCCCCGAGGAGCTGCTCAACGAGAACAACCGGCTCGTGCGCGCTGGCTGCGAGGCGCTCGGCATCGAGGGGGCCCGGCCGCCCACCGCGCGCGTCGACTGCATCGGCTGCGGCTGGACACAGTTCGGCTGCGCCTACAACCGCAAGACGTCGCAGCTCATCACGACGATCCCGCGCGTTTCGAAGACGGGCGGCCGCGTGTACAGCGATGCGCGCGTCGATGGGCTGCTCGTGCAGGATGGCCGGGTCACCGGCGTCGAGGGTGTGCTGCTCGACCGTGCGACGCGTTCGCCCCGCGCACGACTCCGCGTCGAGGCCGACACGGTCGTCCTGGCAGGCGGGGCACTGGGCACCGCCGAGCTGCTGCTGCGCAGCCATCCTCGTCCCGTCGTCGGACGCAGACTCTACATCAACCCGCATTTCTTCGTGTGGGCCGATTTCGGTCGCGTGATCGACAATCTGACGGGCATCCCGTGCGCGTACGTCGTCCACGAGTTCCGCCCGGTCCGGACGGACGCGCGCGGCGACTACGCGGGCGGCGGCTACATCATGCTCACGAACCACCAGTCGCCCGGCATCCTGTCCGCCATGCTCTCCGACCTGGGGCCGGTGCACACGTCGCGCATGAAGCGCTACCGGCAACTCGGTTCCGTCATGTCCGTGATCGATGAGGCGCACCCGGGCCGGGTCTTCCTGGGCAGCGATGGCCACCGTCGCACCGAGTTCACGGTGCGGGGTGTGGACCAGCTCAAGGCCGTCGACTACCTGCGCAACGCGAGCCGGATCTTCCTGGCGGCCGGCGCCCGGGAAGTCTGGATCCCCGACGTCTACGGGACGGTGGTGCGTTCCGAGGCCGACGTGCGCGCTCTGTCCACGCGCAGCGTACAGGCCAATGCGCAGTTCTGTGCGGGCAGTCACCTGCTGGGCACGGCGCCGCTGGGCGCCGACCCGGACGATGCCTTTGCGGGGCCGACCGGCGAGGCGCACGGCGTGCGCGGTCTGTTTGTGGCGGACGGGGCGGCCCTGCCCGGCTCCGTGTCCGTCGATCCCTCGCTCACGATCATGGCGGTGGCCCGCTGGATCGCGGCCGGCATCCACGAGCGGAGCGGTCGCGCGGGCGCATGAGCGCCTCGGCCGGGGTGACGGACGCGGTGCCCCCCGCGCGCGTCGTGCCGGACGAAGTGCTCGAGGCGCTGCTCGACCGTCACGCGCCGCTCACGCCCGTGCCCCTGTGCCCGTCCGTTTCCGCCTTCACGGCCCGCGCCCTCGTCGACGTCTGGGAAGCCGCCGAGCGCGCCGCACGGGCCACGCTGCCCTCGCCGTTCTGGGCGTGGCCCTGGCCGGGCGGCATCGCGCTGGCCCGGCTGATCCTCGATGAGCCGGAACGGGTGCGCGGCCGGACCGTCGTCGATTTCGGAGCGGGCGGCGGCATCGCGAGCCTGGCGTGTGCACGTGCCGGCGCGGCCCGCGTCATCGCGATCGATCTCGATCCATGGGCCGTCGCGGTCACACGGATCGCCGCGCGCCGGCAGCAGCTGGTGATCGAGGCCCGGCTGCTCGACCTGACGGCGGAGCGGCTGCCCCCGTGTGATGTCCTGCTGTGTGCGGATCTGGGTTACGAGAGGATGGCCGCGCCGCGCGAGCGCGGCGTGCTCGCGCGCGCCCGGTCCGACGGCGTGCACGTGCTGCTCGCCAATGCGGGGCGCGCGTACTTCGACGCGCACGGCTTCACCGAGATCGCGTCCCGCGACGTGCCCGTACCACGCGACCTCGAGGGCGTCGACGGGCGCACGGTCCACGTCTACGCCAGCGGACCGTGACCGCGGCGCCGATCAGTAGGCTTCCCGGTACGCCAGATTGGCTTCGATCTCCGCGCGCGTGAGCCAGGCACGGCGGAGCGTCTTGCGCGCGAAGAGCAGAAGCTGGTCCGCGCGATGCGTCGACCCCGGCTGGCTGGCGTTGCCGTACGGGATGAGCGTGTAGGCCCGCACGGTTTGGCCGAACTCGACGGCCGCGACGAACGAATCGCCGCTGTTCGCCACGCGCCGGCCGTCCGGCCCATCGGCGAACCCAACCACGCGGAACACGCCCGGGGCTCCCGGCCCGCCGTGCGCGGCAAGGTCGAGCCCGTCCCGCTGCAGGCGGTGCACCTCGCCCCAGGCAATGTCGGCGCGGCCGTAGCGCGCCTCGACGGCCTCGACCGCTGCGTCCAGCAGCTCCGCAGCGACGCGCGGCTCGGCCAGTCCATCCGGCGTCGAGAAGGGCGACGTCACGCGCCACGGCAGGTCGAACGGCGAGCCGTCCGGCCACGGCCGGCGCACCAGCTCGCGGAAGAAATACTCGAACAACACGGCGCCGCGGCTGCCGGCGTCGACGTGACGGTCCCATCGATCCAGGACCTGCGCCCCGCGCAGTGCGCGCCCGGTGCCGTGCATGCGCGCCGCCAGCAGCAGATCCTCCATGATGTGGTCGGCGGCTTCCACGCGCGTCGAGTGCTTGTACCGCATCATCTCGTCCAGCGAGATCGTGTCATCTTCGGCGAGCATGCGCGCCGAGCGCTGCGGGCGGAACGAGAGCGGCAGCCGGGGCGCGAACGTGGGCGGGAACCGGCCCGCCTCCAGCGCGGGCGGGAACGTGGTCGTCCAGGGCGGATCGTTCGCGTTCTGCAGCCACCCGGTCGGCGGGTCCAGCACACGGGGCAGCTCGTGCCACGCGTGGTACGCGGTCCACAACGTGCCGGAGCTGTCTCCCCGCACGACCCCGGCCCAGCGCTGCCAGTCGCCGCCCGTCCGCACGGGGAACAGCCCGTTGTGCACGTGCAGGATGCGGCCGTCGCGGTCCGCGTACATGACCGAGAACATGGGCAGCTGCTGCATGGCGAGAGCGCTTTCGAACTGCTCCAGGTTGCGCGCGCGCAGCATGCGCCAGTTCTGCTCGATCACGCCGGGCCGGTCCAGGCCGACGACGCGCAACGCGAGCGCGCGCTGACCCGCCTCGCCGACGACCGGGCCGTGCACCGAGCGGCGCACGACGAGCGTCTCGTCGCGCAGGGCGCCGTCGTCCTGGCGCACCGCGAGCAGAATCGTGTCGACCGTGAACGGACGGGTGCCACCGTCCCAGGCGTAGCCGCCATCGCGCAGCTCCAGCTGGTACAGATCTTCGCCGTCGTGCGTGTTGACGGTGTGCGTCCAGCCGAGCCGGTCATTGAACGCGATGTTCAGCAGCGGCATGCCGACGAGAGCGGCGCCGTACGCATCCAGCCCCGGGCCGATGAGGTGGGCCTCGTACCACGTGAAGTGGCCGCTCCACGGCAGGTGCGGGTTGGCCAGCAGCAACGCGCTCCCGCTGGCCGAGCGTGACGGTGCAACCGCCCAGGCGTTCGAGCCGTCGGGATCCGGTCGGGGCGACGGCGCGCTCCCACGCTGCCAGGCGCGCACCGCGCCCTCGATCGCTGCCGGATTCGCGACGAACGTGAAATGCATCACGCGCTGCACGTGCGCCAGCACATCGACGGTCGAGACGGGCAGCACGACACGTACGTCCGGATCGAAGTGTTCCGGGTGCGTCTCCGCGTAGGCATTGATGCCCTGCACGAACGCATCGATGTACGCGCGGATCGTCGGGTTCTGCAGGCGCAGCCACTCCTCCGCGCGCGCCGGCACGCCGTTCAGCCAGACCCAGCGGTCGCCGTCCAGGAACGCGGCCCCCCAGTACGCGGCCGCCCGGCCACGGGCCTGACCGTACAGGCGCAGCAGCAGATCGCCGTGGCTGTGCGCCTGGGCCCACCCGAACGCCCACATCAGGGCCGTCTCGTCGAGTGCCGCGACGTGCGGCACGCCCCAGCGGTCCCACAGGATCTCGACGCGGCCCGTCGGATCCTGGCCCAGGACGGGGACCGGCGGCGGCGCGGGCTCCGGTTCCGGCGGCAGCGGCGCGGGCGGGCCGCCGCACGCCGCGGCCAGCAGCAGCACGCCACTCCACTTCGTCCCGCGCTTCACCCCGCCCTAGCCATGATCTGGAGCGCGACGACCGTGGCGCCGTTGATCACGAACTGCACGCCCACCACCATCACGAGCAGACCCATCAGGCGCGTCATCACGTTCATGCCGGTGCGGCCGATCCGGCGCGTCACCGCGGGCGCGGCGGCAAGCAGTGCCCACGAGATGGACAGCACGAGCACGATCGCCACGTACACCGCCGCAGTCTCGAGCGCCGTGTCCGCCTGCCCGTTGAGGGCGATCACGGTGGTGATCGCGCCCGGCCCGACCAGGGTGGGCAGGCCCAGCGGAATGATACCGACATCCTCCTTCGCCGCGCTCTCCGTCTCTTCTTCTTCGGTCGTCTTCACGCGCGTGCGCCGGGCGTTCAGCATGTCCCAGCCCATGCCGAAGAACAGGATACCGCCCGCGATCTGGAAGGCGTGCGTCGTGATGCCGAAGAAGCGCAGGATCCACGGGCCGAAGAGTGCGAACGCGACGAGGATGAGCAGCGACGTGGCGATCGCTCTGCGCACCGTGACGGTCCGCTGTCGCGGTGCGTAGTTCGCCGTCATGGCCACGTAGACCGGCACTGCGCCCAGCGGGTTCACGATCGCGAGCAGCGATGTGAAGCTGAGGACGGCGAACGCGAGGGACTCGGGCATGACCAGGCCTCGATCGACCGGCTCAGCGCGCCACGGCGATGCACTCGATCTCGACGCGCGCACCGGCCGGCAGACCGGACACACCGATCGCGGAGCGGGCCGGCGGGTCGGG
>JBFFZF010000123.1:0-14746 GCA_041568755.1 Longimicrobiales bacterium
GACCTGGATGCCGCGGTACCACTCGCGGTCCTGGCCGCCGCCGCGACCCGTCGGGATCGGGCTGCCGCGACCGCCGCCCGGCGGCCCGCCCCGGCCCGCGGCCGGTGCTGCCCCGCGCCCCGCCTCCGCGCTGTCCGCCGCCGCGCCAGCGCCCGCCCCGCGCCCGGCCGCCGCACCGCCGCCCTCGCCGGCCGCGACCACCGGCCGCGCCGCCGCAGCCGCGCTGTCCGCGATCGCCTTGCGCAGCGAATCCACGTCGATGTCACGCCCCGACTGCGTCTCGTACATCTTCATCATGCCGTTGTGGTTGTACGCGACGGAGCCCAGGTAACCCGGCGACCAGCCGTCCATGAACGCGTGCGTGTACACGCCGGGCATGCCGTACTTCGTCATCTGGGACAGCTCCCAGTTGGCGAAGAAGCGCAGCTCGCCGAAGAGCAGCGGGTCCAGGTTGGGGTTCTGCGGCGGGCCGCCGCTGTACGTGTACAGCAGGGCGAGCGACTCGTGCAGGTCGTGGATGATCGGCGGATGCGCGGTGAAGTACCAGTCCGTGATCGCGCGCATCGAGACCTGCGACAGGTTGATGTCGCGGTTGTTGTCGTGATACACGTACCGGCCCCAGTACGGGACGCTGCCGGTCGTCGAACCGCCCCGCCCGCCGCCCGCCTGCGCGCCTCCGGCCGGCGCGCCACCGCGGCCGGCCGCTGCGGCCGCACCGCGCCCGCCCGCCGCCGCGCCGCCACGGCCCGCCGCGCCGCGACCGCCTGCCGAGTCGCGGGCTGCGGCCGAATCGGCCGCGACCTGCTCCGCGCGCTCCAGACCCCAGTAGAACCAGTCGACGTTGCGGTCGCGGCCGTCCGGATCCGCGACCGGCGTGATCGACACGTACACGTTGTCACGGATCTGCGAGATGACCGGCGAATCCTCGGTCGCGAGCCGGTACGCCAGCTCCATCAGCATCTCGGACGGTCCCGTCTCGCCGCTGTGCAGCCCGCCCATCAGGTGGTAGTGCGGCCTGGTCGCCGCCATCACCTGCCGGATCTGCTCTTCGGTCTGCCCGCGCGGGTCCGCGATGCGCGCCAGGTTGGCGCGGTTCTGTGCGAGGTTGGCCAGATTCTGCTCGGACGACACCCAGACGACGACCAGTTCGCGTCCTTCATCGGATCGGCCGATCGTCTCGATCTGCACGCGCGGCGAGGCCGCGGCGAGGGCGCGGTAGTAACGGAGCGCGTCGGCGTAGTAGGTGAGCGTCTTCGGCGCCCCGATGTGGTACCCGAGCACATCCTTCGGCATCGGGATGCCGTCTACCACGGGCAGATGGTCGACCAGCGGACTGCCGTAGCGCGGTTCGCTCGTCCACGCGGCGTAGGCCTTCGCGAAGTCCTCGTCCATGCGCTGCTGCGCGGCCCGCGTCCCGGTCGCCTGCGCCTCGAGGGGCAGCGGGAGAAACGCGGTCGCGGCCGCCAGCAGGACGGCCAGGGGGAGGTCGACGGCTCGGGTACGGGCGTGTCCGGTGGCCATGGATGCGGGCTCCTTCAGCGTGGACCTGCGCGAGAACGGAAGCCCGAAACTATCGCCGGTCCGGCCGCCCGGCCACCCGTCAGCCGGCCGGCAGCGCGGGCCGCCGCGTGTGCCAGTCCGTGACCCGCTGGCAGGCGTGGGCCACCGACAGGATCAGGTCATCCGCGAACAGATCGCCGATGATCGTCGTGCACTGCGGCTGCGGGTGCTCGTCGTCCCGCCAGGCGTAGGGCAGCACGACTGCCGGATGCCCGGTCTGGTTCGTCAGCCCCACATCGCCGCCGCCGCTCACGTACAGGTCGAAGTCCGCCATGAGTGCGGCCATCTCCTGCATCAGGAGCAACCGGCGGCGCTGCACCTGCAGGAACTCGACCGCGCTCACCGACCGCCCGCGCGTGAAGCGGCCGGCCGCGCCGCCGCCGCCGCGACCGGCGCCCGCGCCACGGCCCTGCCCGGCCTGTGCGCCGCGCCCGCCCGGTCCTGCACCCCGCGCAGCCGCGCCCGTCTCGGGAGGCTCGGGCGGCAGCGTCCCGACGTAGTAGTCGAACGCGGCCGCGGACTCGACGCCCAGCGATGTGACGTTGCGGCTGTCCGGCCGCGCGGGCACCGGCACAGGCGAAGCGCCGAGCGCGCGCAGCTGCGCGACGAAGGTTTCGGGTGCACGCTCGTCGTAACCGATGCGCAGCCTCGACAGATCGACCGAGCGGTCGAACCGGAACGGCGCGGTCACCGTGGCCGGGTCCTTCTCATCCGCGCCGTGCAGCGCGTCGAACACCAGTGCGCAGTCCTCGACCGACCTGCACATCGGACCGACCTTGTCCATGCTCCACGCCAGCACCATCCCGCCGTAGCGACTCACGCGACCGAACGTGGGGCGCAGTGCACTCAGTCCGCAGCGGATGGACGGCGACACGATCGAGCCCTGCGTTTCCGTTCCGATGCCGAACGCGACGCAGCCCGCGGCCGTCGCCGAAGCGGGACCCGCCGACGAGCCGCTCGAGCCCTGCTCCAGGTTCCACGGGTTCTTCGTCTGGCCGCGGTACCAGTTGTCGCCGGACGCGAACTGTCCGGTGGCCAGCTTCGCGATGAGGATCGCGCCCGCTTCGCGCAGCCGGTGCACGACCTCCGCATCGCGGTCGATCCACTGGTGCTCGAAATCGCCGGCGCCCCACGTCGTGCGCGTGCCGCGCACCGCGAACAGGTCCTTGAGGCCGTACGGGATGCCGTGCAGCGGGCCACGGTACACGCCAGCGCGCAGCTCCGCCTCCGCCTGCTGCGCGGCCTCGCGCGCCGGCCCTTCGAGGATCGTGACGGCGCACAGCAGCACCGGATCGTACCGCTTCAGGCGATCGAGATAGAGGTCGGTCAGCGCGATGGGTGAGAGCTTCCGCTCACGGATGAGCGCGGCGAGCCGGTGCACGGGCAGGAACGCGATGTCCTCCTCACGCGTCGGGATGGCACCCTGCCACGGGGCGATGTCGACAGGCACGCGATCGAATGCCGCACGGCCGCGCTCACGCGCCAGCTTCTCCAGCATCGCGCCCGTGCCGCCCGGATAGGCCTGGAACACGAGCGCCGGATGCTCACCGTTGCCGAGCGGCGCGGGCGGTGGCGGAGGCGGTTGCTGTGGCTGCGGTGCGGGTGCCTGGGCGACGACGGGGCCCGCGACGCTCACCGCTGCTGCGGCGGCAACGCCCACGAACTGGCGGCGGTCCATGGCTGGCGTACTCATTGGCGTGCGCTCCTGTGGTCAGGACGTGGCGAGAATGCGGGTACGGCGGGCTGAGCACCAGACCAGGTTAATCAGACGGCGGGAATCGGGATGGGATTTGGGGATGGGGATTGGGACGGCAACGGCGGGACGGTAACGGCGGGACGGTAACGGCGGGACGGTAACGGCGGGAATCGGGATGGGATTTGGGGATGGGGATCGGGACTGAAGATGAAGCCCGGGCGCGGCCGTGATGCGCGGCCGGGCCGGATCACCTTCTCCCACCGTCCTCCGCGCCCTCCGCGCTCTCCGCGGTTGATCTCTGTTCCCGGAGTCCTGCTCCACCCTCGCCGTGTCAGAACCGGAACTGCTGCGCCGCCGGCGACGAGTAGGCCGTGACGATCGCACGCGTCGCCCACGGGCCGTCCGGATCGATCCGGAAGATGCTCACCGCGCGCGGCGCCTCGCGCGCCTCGGCCGGGCCGTACCGGTACGTGGGCGACAGCCCGCCGTAATCGATGGTCTCGAGCGTCTCGAGTGCATGCAGCAGGCCGGTCCGGCTGAGATCGCCCTGCGCGACGGCCTGCTCGAGCACGCCGAGCGTCGTGCGTCCCAGCACGTAGCCGAAGAGCGCGTAGATGTCCGGCTGCTGGTCCGGCGCGTACTTCGCGAACGCGTCGAGCATGTCCGCCATCCCCGGCACGGACATGTCGCCCCACTCGGGCCCGGGCACGATCAGCCACAGATGGCGCGCGTAGTAGTCGCGCAGCGGTGTCCCGGCCAGCGCTGCCGCCCAGGCCGGCGACTGCGCGATCCACTGCGGCTCATAGCCCAGCTGCGCGGCCGCGCCCAGCACGCGCCCCGTCACGCCGGGCAGCGACGCGAGGAACACGGCATCGCACTGCGCGTTGCGCAGCTGCGTGATCGGCGCGACGAAGTCCTGGTCATCCTGGCGGAACCGGGTCTGCGCGGCGATCTCGAAGCCCAGCGCCTCCGACGCCACTTCCAGGCCCTCCTCCGCAGCCTCGCCGTACCCCGTGGCCAGCACCATCGAGCACAGCCGCTTGCCCGCGCCGCCGTTCTCCAGGTAGTACGCGGCCGCGTTGACCACCCAGACCTGGTACGGCGGACCCCACGGCACCAGGTTCGGCTGACGGACCCACGCCATGTCGAACGTCGTTGGCACCACGATCAGCGAGTCCTCGCCCAGCAGCGGCACCACGCCGTTGACCTGGTCCGTGCCCAGCACGGTCGCGAACATCGCGACGTCCCCCTTGATCTTCTGGTACTTCTGCACGCCGGTCGACGGGTTGGCGTACGTGATGTCTTCCTCGATGGCCTTGACCATGTAGCGTCCGCCCAGACCGCCGCGCTCGTTGGCCTGCCGCAGCGCGGCCTGGATGCCCACCGCGACCGGCCTGCCGATCACCGCGACCGCATCGCTCAGCGGCGTGATCACGCCCACGAAGATCGTGTCGCCCACGACGCCCGGTGTGGACGGCGCATCGGCTCCGCCGGCGCACGCGGCGCCCACCAGGGGCAGACCGAGCACGAGAAGGGCGATGAGGTTGCGCAGGGTGGCCGCAGCGGGGACCGGGCGTGGGCGCATCGAGGAACCTCCACGGATCGTGAGGACGGACGCGATCGCCGTGGCACCGCCGACGGCGCGAACGGATTGTACGCGCGCCGCCCGCGCCGCGAAAGCGCGGCCCTACGGTCAGTAGGAGAACGGCCAGGCCGCGAAGTAGCGACGGATGCGCCGCCAGATCTCGATCAGGCCCAGCGGCTCGGCCAGCAGAAACCCGACGATGAGCAGCCCGAACAGCGCCTGGTTGAGATTCGCGACGGTGATCCCGGGATCGCCCGTCGAGCGCGCGACGAACGGCAGGCTGGCGCCCACGACGTCGACCAGCCGGGGCAGGGCGGTCAGAAACAGCGCACCCAGGATCGACCCCGCCACGCTGCCCACGCCGCCCACGATGATCATGGCGACGTACTGGATCGACAGGAACAGGCTGAAGTCGAGCGGGCTCAGGTAGCGCGCATACGAGGCGTACATCGCTCCCGCGCAGGCCGCGTATGCGCTGGACACGACGAACGCGCCGACCTTGTACTGGACCAGGCTCACGCCGATGATCTCGGCGGCCATGTCGCGGTCACGCACGGCCTGCAGCGCGCGGCCCGGGCGGCTGCGCTCGATGTTCTTCGCGCACAGCGCGAGCACTGCGACCACCAGCCACGTGAACCAGAACCACCCCTGGTTCCGCGTGAATGCGGCGCCGAACAGCTGCAGCCGCGACACGTCGAGCCCGAACAGCGCGACCGGAGCCGCGACCGTCGTGCCCGTCAGGCCGCCGGTCACGGACTGCCAGTTCTCGAACACGTGCTGCCCCAGGAACAGCAGCCCGAGCGACACTATGACGAGGTAGTTGCCGCGCAGGCGCAACGCGAACGGCCCGACCAGCCCGCCGATCACGCCGCCCGCCGCCGACGCGGCGATCAGCCACAGCGGGAAGGACAGACCCCACCGGTCGGCGAACACGGCCGCAGCGTACGCGCCCACGCCCAGGAAGAACGCGTGCCCCAGCGAGACCTGTCCCGTGTACCCGGTCAGGATGTTCAGCCCGAGCGCGCCGACCGCCGCGATGCCCGCGTAGATGAGCACCGTCGTCCAGAACTCGCCCAGCCAGAGCGGCGCGCTCGCCGCCAGCAGCACCAGCCCCGCGATGCCCGATTGTGCGAGGCGGGACCGGAAGAGCACCAGATCGTGCCGGTACTCGGTCGTCATGCGCGTGTTGCGCAGCCGGATCATACGCGTCGCACCTCGACCGCGCCGAACAAACCGTACGGCCGGACCATGAGCACGAGGATCATCACGACGTACGGCATCACCACGTGGAAGTTGGCGCCCAGCCACGGCGCGTTGGGCACCAGGTACGCCGCCGTCAGGACCTCCGTCAGGCCGATGAGGATGCCGCCGATGACGGCGCCCTCGGCCGACTCGAGACCGCCCAGGATCATGGCCGGGAACGCGCGGAACGCGACGATGGTCAGTGTCAGATCCACGCCGCGCGCGCCACCGC
Organism: Longimicrobiales bacterium; assembly: GCA_041568755.1. GTDB lineage: Bacteria > Gemmatimonadota > Gemmatimonadetes > Longimicrobiales > RSA9 > JBFFZF01. The sequence continues at coordinate 6,316 of JBFFZF010000123.1, forward strand.
CCAGCAGCACGCCGGCGATGACCGCGACGGCCCCCGCGATGCCCCAGGCCAGCCCGTGGATGACCGCCGGGCTGATGCCGTGGGCCAGGGCCGCTTCGGGATCGATCGCCGCCGCACGCATCGCCACGCCGATCGTCGTGCGCCGGAAGAAAACGAAGAACAGCACCAGGACGAGCGCGGCCGTGGCGATCGTCCACAGGTCGATCACCCGGAGCGTGGCGCCGGCGAAAGGCACTGTCGTCACGCCCCACGGATCGTCGATGGACAGCACGTCGTAGCCCCAGATGGCGGCGGCCGCCTGCTCGATGATGTAGAGCAGCCCGAGCGTGATCAGGATCGTCGCGAAGATCGGCTGGCCGACCATGCGGCGCAGCACCAGCCGCTCCGCCAGCACGCCGACCAGCGCGACGGTGGCCACGGCCAGCAGGACGGCCACGCCGAACGGCAGCCCCATGACGACGCCGAACTCGTGGGCCAGGTACGCGCCCAGCACGACGAAGCCGCCCTGCGCGAAGTTGATCACGCCGGTCGCGCGGTAGATGACCACGAAGCCCAGACAGATCAGCGCGTAGATCGCGCCCAGCGCCGTCCCGGCGACGAGCAGCTGGATGAGGTCGGTCACCGGTACATCGCCTCGATCAGATCGCCGAACACCTCCGCGATTGCCCGCCGCTTGACCTTCTGTGTGGCGGTCAGCTCGCCTTCCTCGTGGTCCAGCTCCTTCGGGATCATCGTGAACTTCTTGACCTGCTCGACGCGCGCCAGCTGCGCGTTGACCTCGTCGACCCATGCACCGATGAGCTTGCGGACCTCCGCCTTCTCGCTCAGGTCCCTGTACGTCGTGAAGGCGATGCGCTGGCGCGTGGCCCAGTCGCCCACCGTGTCCAGCTCGATGCCGATGAGCGCGGTCACGTAGGGCCGGCGGTCGCCGATCACGATCGCCTCGCGCACCCACGGCGAGACCTTCAGCATGTTCTCGATCCACGACGGCGCGATGTTCTTGCCGCCCGCCGTGATGATGATGTCCTTCTTGCGGTCCGTGATGCGCAGGTAGCCGTCCTCGTCCAGCTCGCCCACATCGCCGCTGTGCAGCCAGCCGTCCTCGTCGATGGCCGCGCGCGTGGCCGCCTCGTTCTTGTAGTAGCCGGCGCACACGCCTTCCGAGCGGATCAGGATCTCGCCATCCTCCGCGATGCGGACTTCGCAGTCGGGGACGGCGACACCGACGCGACCGAGACGCACGTCGTGCGGCGGCGTGTACGTGGCCAGCGCCGTGCCCTCCGTCTGCCCGTAGAACTCGCGAATGCGCACGCCCAGCGCCCAGAAGAAATCGAGCACAGGTGGCGCGATCGGTGCCGCCGCCGAACTCGCATCGCGCAGGCGCGCGAGTCCGAGCCGCTCGCGCAGCGGCCGGAACAGCAGGAGCCAGCCCAGCGCCTCGACCATGCGGTCGAGCACACCGAGCCGCTCGCGGCGCAAACGCTTCTGCGCGAGGCGCCGGCCCTGCGCCATCCACACCCTGTAATTCGCGCGCTTGAACCAGGACGCGTCCGCCATGCGGATCTCGATCATGGCGAGCATCTTCTCCCACACACGCGGCACGCCGAAGAAACCGTGCGGCTGCACCTCGCGCAGGTCGCTCAGCAGCGACTCGCCGCCCCCGCCGAAATGCACCGTGTAGCCGATGTTGACGGCGGCCACCACGGAGAACAGCCGCTCCGCGATGTGGCACAGCGGCAGGTACGACAGCGTGTCGTACCACGGCTTCCAGCCCAGAATGGTCACGCATGCGACCCCGGCGACGGCGAGGTTCCGGTGCGTCAGCATCGCGCCCTTGGGCGGCCCCGTCGTGCCGGAGGTGTAGACCAGCACCGCCACGTCCGCTGGATCGAGGCCATCCACGGCGGCGTCGTACTCCGCACGGTCGCGCTGCGCGCCCAGCGCCAGCAGGTCATCGAACGACAGGATGTCCGGCTGCTCGAGGTAGCGGTGCGTGCCGCGCGTCTCCATGATGACGATGTGGCGCAGCGCAGGCAGCCGGTCGCGCACCTCGAGGACCTTGTCGAGCTGTTCCTCGTCCTCGACGACCGCTACAATGCTCTCCGAGTGCTCGAGAATGTACTCGACTTCCGCCGCCGGGCTCGTCGGGTACACGCCCACCGTGACCATGCCCATGCCCTGCGCGCCGATGTCGGCGAACAGCCACTCGGGCCGGTTCTCGCCGGCGACCGCGATCCTGTCGCCCGCCACGACACCCAGCGCCGCAAAGCCCAGCCCGGCCCGCGCCGCACGCTCGCCGTACTCCTGCCACGTGTACTCGCGCCACCGGCCCAGGTCCTCGTGCCGGAGCGAGACCCGATCCGGATGCGCGCGGGCGCGGCGCCGCAGTTGGTCCGGAATCGTGATCGTGTCCGTGACCGGAGGCGCCGCGATCGTCACGTCGCGCCCACGCCCAGATAGGCTTCCACGACCCGCGGATCGGACTGCACCTCGGCGGGCGAGCCGATGCACAGCACGCGCCCGAAATCCATGGCCATGACGCGGTCCGCCAGGTCCATGACCATGTGCATGTCGTGCTCGACGAGGATCATCGTGATGCCCAGCTCCTCATGGATCTCGCGGACGTAGCGCGCCATGTCCTCCGTCTCCTCGAGGTTCATGCCCGCGACCGGCTCGTCCAGCAGAAGCAGCCGCGGATCCATGGCCAGTGCGCGCCCCACCTCGACGCGCTTCCGCACGCCGTACGGCAGCGTGGCCACCGGCTCGAAGCGCCACGGCTCCAGCTCGAGCAGCTCGATGATCTCCTCGCAGCGCACGCGCTGCGCCAGCTCCTCACGCCGCGCCGGACCCCACCACAACGCGCCGGCCAGGAAGCCCGTGCGCATACGGTGGTGCCGGCCCAGCAGGATGTTGTCGAGAACGGTGAGGTGGCTGAACAGCCCGAGGTTCTGGAACGTGCGCGCCATGCCCAGGCGCGCCAGCGCGACCGGTCGCCGGCCCATCACCTCGCGGCCGTCGAACCGGATGCCGCCCGACTGCGGTCGGTACACGCCGTTCAGGCAGTTGAAGATCGACGTCTTGCCCGCGCCGTTCGGACCGATGATCGCGAACAGCTCGCCCTCGCGCACCGTGAAGCTGACCTCGTGCAGCGCCATGATGCCGCCGAAGCGCAGCGTGATGTCTCGTACGTCGAGGACCACGCCGTCTGCGGTCACGCGCTCCACCGCTTCTTGCGACGGTACGTCTTGATGTCGCGGAACGAGCGCCGCCCCGTGTCGCTCAGCCCCAGGTAGAACTCGCGCACGTCGGCGTCCTCTTCCAGCTCCGCCGGCGTGCCGTCCCGCACGATCTTGCCATTCTCCAGGATGTAGCCGTACTGCGCGATGGCCAGCGCCATGACCGCGTTCTGCTCGACCAGCAGCACTGCCGTGCCCGCGCGGTTGATCTCCAGGATGAGATCGCGGATCTGTGCGACGATGAGCGGCGCCAGGCCCAGCGACGGCTCGTCCAGGATCAGCAGACGGGGCGACGCCATGAGGGCGCGGCCGATGGCCAGCATCTGCTGCTCTCCGCCCGACAGGTAACCGGCCGTCTGGTGGCGGCGTTCGGCCAGCCTGGGGAAGAGCGCATAGACGTGCTCGACTGCCGCCTTCAGCGTCGCGCGATCCGGGCAGGTGAAGCCGCCGGCACGCAGGTTCTCCGCGACCGTCAGCTCGGCGAAGATGCGCCGGCCTTCCATGACCTGCGCGACGCCTCGCCGGACGATCGCCGGCGCCGGCATCTCGTGCACCGGCGCGCCATCGACCGCGACGATGCCCTTCGTGATGCGACCGCGATGGATGGGCAGCAGGCCCGTGGCCGCCCGCAGCAGCGTGGTCTTGCCCGCGCCGTTGGCGCCGAGCAGCGCGACGATCGCGCCCTCCGGCACGGCAATGCTCACGCCGCGCAGGACCAGGATGACGTCCGCGTAGACGACCTCCAGGTTCTGCACCTTCAGCAGCGCACCTTCGTTCACGGCGTTTCCTGGAAGATGGTATGCGGGTCGGAGGGCGATTCTAGCACGCGGCTGCGCGCGTCGCCACCCGCGCGCGCCACGACCCCGTCAGGGCCGCGTGCTCATCGACCGCCTCACCATCACACCACGACCGGCGGGCGGCTTCGACCGCCTGCTCGAAACCTCCGCCGACGCCGGCGCCGTCTGGCGCCCGATCCGGCGGTCGAACCGCTCGGCTCGCCATCCGGGTCCAGGCCCTCCCACATGCGGCGGTGCGCGCTGCGCGCGGCGCGCAGCGCGGCGCGGCCGGCGCGCTCGACACGGAAGTGCCGCTTCGCCTTGCCGCCACGCTCCGCCGTCGGTTCGCCCAGCCACGACATGACCATGCCCTTCGCCTCGAGTCGCGACAGCGTGACGTAGATCGTACCGATCGAAACGTTGCGCTTCGCCCGGCTGCGCAGCTCGCGCTGGATCTCCGCGCCCCACGCGTCGTCCCCCAGGCGCAGGACCGCCAGGAGCACGAACTGTTCGAGTTCACCGAGGCGTCGCCGTTCCATCCCGCGTCTCACTCGTCGCGCAGCGTGTGCATCGGATGCGTCGCCGCAGCGCGCCGGCCGGGCAGCACGCAGGCCAGCGCGGTCACGCCCGGGGCGATGCCGAGAACGCCGAGCAGCGTGAGCGGATCCGAAGGTCGCACGCCGAGCAGCAGCGACCGCGCGTGGCCGGTGCGCGGGCCGCTCTGCGCGTCGATCAACAGGGCGGGGCGTACCCGCCCGTCACGGGAGGAGAACCATGACCAGGCAGGCCATCGGCATGGTGCTGATCGCGCTGGCCGGAATGACGGGATGTGCTGAATCGGTGACGGCCCCCGAGGTCGCGGTGGAGCGGCCCCGGCAGGACGACATTCGCATAGAGCCCGGCAGCTGGGAGTTGACGGCGGTCGGAGAACGTGTGCAGCTGGAAGTGCTGGGGCTGGACGGTCCGCGCGGGGATCTGCCCGGACCGCACGTGAGCTGGTTCTCGCTGGACCCGCACATCGCGACGGTCGATGCGCTGGGCGTCGTCGAGGCGCGGGCGGACGGTGTGGCGCGGATCATTGCGACACTCAACGAGCAGGCCGGTGCCGAGCTGCATGCGGCGATCACGGTGCGGCAGCGGGCGACGGACCTGTTCGCGCGCGAGGAAGCGGTCCACGCGTGGGTCGGTCGCACGACGCAGTTGTCCGTGGAGGGTCGTGACGCGAACGGTCACGTCCTGCCGCCGTACACGCTCGAGTGGTACTCATCGGATCCGACCATCGCGTCGGTCGATGTTGCGGGCCTGCTGACAGGGCACCGCGCCGGGATCGTGCAGGTGCGGGCGGGCAGGGATGGTCTCGAGACGCTGATCCGGGTGGAAGTCGAGCACGCATTCATCCGCTTCGACACCGGCGCACGCTGACGATCGCCCCGCTGCAGTACTCGCCTCGAGCGAAACGGGTGTCGGGACCGGCCGCACATGCCGCGGTCGTCCCGCACCCGTTCGCGCTTCTTGCCGGTCAATAGCGCGGCATGGTCGGATCGATCTGGTCCGACCACGCGTGCAGCCCGCCCTCCAGGTTCCACAGCCGCCGGTACCCGGCATCGCGCAGGTAGCGCATCGCGCGCGCACTGCGCCCGCCTGTCCGGCAGAAAAGCACGATCTCCTCGCCGGCTTCGATCTCGTGCATGCGGTGCGGCAGCAGGCCGAGCGGGATGAGGCGCGCGCCGTACGGCTCGAGGTTGGCGATGTCCCACTCGTGCGGCTCGCGCACGTCGATGAGCGTCAGCGCGTCGCCGCGCTCGAGGCGCCGTTTCAGGTCGGTGACGGTCATGGCCGGGATCTCATGGCCCGTCCGGCCGTGTGCCGCCGCGATGGCCGGCACGCCGCAGAAGGCGTCGTAGTCGATGAGTTCGCGCACGGTCGGCTCCGGCCCGCATACCGCGCAGTCCGGGTCCTTGCGCAGACGCAGCTCCCGGAAGCGCAACGCGAGCGCGTCGAAGACCAGCAGCCGGCCGATCATGACGTCGCCGGCCCCGAGGACCAGTTTGATGCCTTCCAGCGCCTGCAGTGTGCCGATGATGCCGGGCAGCACGCCCAGCACGCCGCCCTCCGCACAGCTGGGCACGAGTCCCGGCGGTGGCGGCTCGCGGAAAAGGCACCGGTAACACGGGCCTTTCTCCGCCCAGAACACGGAGAGCTGGCCCTCGAAGCGGAAGATCGAGCCGTAGACGTTCGGCTTGTTCAGCAGGACGCACGCATCGTTGACCAGATAGCGCGTCGGGAAGTTGTCGGTCCCGTCGATGACGACGTCCCACGGTCCCAGAATGTCGAGCGCGTTGGCGCTGGTGAGCGCGGTCTCGTGCCCGACCACGTGCACGTGCGGATTGATGTCGAGCAGCCGATCGCGCGCGGAGTCGATCTTGCGCCGCCCGACGTCGCGGCTGCCGTGCAGTACCTGGCGCTGCAGGTTGGTCTCGTCGACGACGTCGAAGTCCACGATGCCGATCGTGCCCACGCCGGCGGCAGCCAGGTACAGCCCCAGCGGACTGCCCAGGCCGCCCGCGCCCACGAGCAGGATCCGGGCTTCCTTGAGACGCCGCTGCCCGTCCGCGCCCACCTCGGGCATGATCAGGTGGCGCGCGTAACGACGCATCTCCTCGGGCGACAGACCCTCTGCCACCCGGTCGCTGACCGGTCCGACGGCTGTCATGACGTGTCCGTTCCTCTCCCGCTGCCGCTCACCGTACGATCAGAATCGGTTCCTCCGTGAACGCCGAGCCATCGTCGCGCAGCCGCCACGCGCGCGGCTCGCCGGAGCGCCCGCCCGCCACCGGCACGATGATGTACGTGTACCACGGCCACGCGTGCTCCCGGTCGACCGTCGAAGGCTCGGCCGGGTGATCCGGGTGCGAGTGGTAGAAGCCCAGCACATCCAGGCCTTCGGCGGCCACCCGCGCCTCGATGCGACGCAGATCGTCGCCGTCGATGAGATAACGATGATCGCGCGCGTCCGCACGCACGTTGGCCACCCGCTCGTGGCCCAGCACCTGGCGGACACCGGGCTCGTCCCGCCCGACCAGCACCCCGCACACCTCCTCGGGATAGCCGGCACCGGCATGCGTGCACATGTCGTCGATCACGACGGCCGCCACGGCAACCCGGCGATCGGTCAACACCCCCTCCACCACGGCTCGCTCTCCTCCCTCGTCAGACCACCCCCGGTCCCGGCCAACGTGCCCGTCCGTCCCGGCCCGCCACGGCGCGCGCTCGCTTCCAACCCGCCGGCGCTCACCCGGTTCCGCCCGGCCCCGGAACCGCCACCCGCCAACCGTGTACCCATAAGGTCGCTATGGGTATGAGGAGGGGGTGTCATGGCCGGATCGGTACGACTGCTCCAGGGGACCGTCGATCTCATGATCCTCAAGGCCCTGTCCTGGGGGCCTCGGCACGGGTACGCCGTATCCAGGTGGATCGAGCAGACGACGGGCGATGTGTTCTCGTTGCAGGAGGGGGCGCTGTACCCTGCGCTTCGCCGCCTCGAGGCGAAGGGGCTGCTGGCTTCGCAGTGGACGGTGACGGATACGGGCCGGGAGGCGCGTGAGTACAGGCTGACGGCTGCCGGGCGCAGGCGTCTGCGCGCGGAGGTCGAGGCGTGGGAGGATTACGTGGAGGCGATGCAACGCGTGATCGAGGCCCCGCGGCCGGCGGAGGGCGCATGACCGGCCCGGGTGAGCAGGGCAGGCGGCCCGGCCGTCCGCGGCGGCTGAGGCGGATCTTCGATCTGCCCGATTCGGAAGACGTGCGCCGCGAGATGGCGTTCCACATGGAGTCGCGTGTGGAGGAGCTGGTATCGGCCGGCTGGGAGCGTGAGGCGGCGGAGGCCGAGGCGCTGCGCCGGTTCGGCGATCCGGAGACGTTCGCCGCGCAGGTCCGTCCGATCGCCCGCCGCCAGCGGCGCGCGGCGCGGCGCGCGGCCGGTCTGGAATCGGTCGTGCAGGATGTGCGCATCGGTGCTCGCGCGCTCATCCGCAACCCCGTGTTCACGCTGGCTGCACTGCTGACGCTCGCGCTGGGCATCGGTGCGAACACCGCCGTATTCAGCGTGATCTCGGGCACCTTCCTGAAGCCGCTGCCGTACGCCGACGCAGACCGTCTCGTCACGATCTGGGAGGTCGGTGAACGGGGCCACGACATGCACGTGACGGAACCGAACTTCAGGGACTGGCGGGCTGGCGCGCGCAGTTTCACGGGCATGGCCGCCTACCCGAGCGGCCAGTTCGCCAGCCCGATCACGGTACTCGGCGGTGTGGAGCCGGTCCGCGCGCGTGCGGCCGCGGTGAGCGCCGATTTCTTCGCCGTCATGGGCGTGGCCGCGGCGCACGGCCGGCTGTTCGGTGCCGACGACGTCGCGTCGGA
>JBFFZF010000124.1:0-14642 GCA_041568755.1 Longimicrobiales bacterium
CGTCGAGCATCGAACGGCTCGCCACCGAGCCCGCACTGCTCGCGCAGACGCAGCGTTTTCGCGCCATGAAGCTGAACGATTCCCGAAACGCCTGATCCCGTTCGAGGAAGAAACGATGCAAACGATCGGCGCCTGCACCATCGCCTACGGCCACGATGTCGAAACGCTGGCCTTCGACTGGGGCAACGTGAAGCTGCTGAGTACGCCGGATACGGCCGGCGGCGATACCATGACGTTCGGGATGGTCGTGCTGCAGCCGGGCAGGGGCCACGCCCGCCACGACCACCCGGACGCCGACGAGATCCTGTTCATCCTGTCGGGTGACGGCGAACAGATGCTCGACGACCGGCCGGCCGTGCCGATCGGGCTCGGCGCCATGATCTACATCCCGCGCGGCGTGTTCCACTCGACGCTCAACACCGGCTGGGAACCGCTGCGCTTCGTCGTCGTGTACGCGCCCGCCGGCACGGAGAAGGTGCTGCGCGGCCTGCCGGACGTGCGCATCGTGCCCGCCGGCGAGATCGCCTGAGCGCGGATCGTGGCCCGGACCACCGGGAGGTCCGGGCCCGAGCCCACTCAGTACACGGTCATCGCGAGGACCAGCACGTTCCGTTCGTTCGATTCGGAGATGCGGCCATCCGGATCGGCTTCCGCCCACCAGGCCGAGCCTGTGCGACTCAACGGCATCGCGCTCACCCGCGTGGATCGCGATTCGCCGGGACCGAGCGGAGCCCACTGGCAGCGGAACTCGCTCGTCGACGTCGCCCGGCACCCGCCAGTCAGACCGCTCATCGTCGTGTTGGCGCACGGTGTGCCAAGAAACCCGCTCCATGTTTCCACGCGGAAGTTGGGCACGCGCAGCAATACGTCCACACAGCGATCGGAAGGCGTCGCCTGGCTGCCGCGATTCGTTACGCCGATGATGAACTCGAGCGAGCGGCCGTACGGCGCCATGCCGCGCAATCCCTGGTCCCAGCGTGGATCCTTCAGGTAGGGGAACAGATCGGGCATGCGGGCGTCCGCAGCCGCTGCGTCGACGCTGGCCTCGTGGATGTCGTGGAAGATGCCCATCGATACGGTTGCGACGCCGGCCGGTCGCGCAGGCGGTACGATCGCGATGATGAACAGCGCGCCGACGGTGAACCACTCGGTCGCGGAGCGTCGAGACGCGTGATCGCACTCCGCCGGCCTCTTCGATGGTCCTGTCACCGGACACCTCCCGGGTCGGGGCAGCCGATGGGGACCCCGGCGCTGTACGCTCCGGACCGGCCCCCTGCGTGCCTGTCTGGAAGGGCTACGCAGAAAGCGCGGTCCGGGGATCAGCGCGCCGGCTGACCCCGTTCCGACGGTCCGGGATCCGGGAGATTACCAGATGAAGTCGACGCCGAATTCCCAGCGCCGGCCGGCGGCGGGATACCACCAGGTGATGCCGGTCCCCGCGGGATCCGGAAAGCCGGTCGTGCTGTAGGTCGCGTCGAACAGATTCGAGACCGTGGCGAAGACGCGGGACCCGGGGATCGCCCAGGCCGCCGTCGCGTCCCAGCGCGACCAGGCCGGCACGCGACGCGTGTTCGCATCGTCGAGGTACATGCGCGCGGCGTGGGTCCAGGTCAACCCGGTGGCGAGCCCGTGCGCGTCGCCGGTCTGGACGCCGGCCACGTACGCGTGCAGCGGAATCGCCTTGAGGACGTTGCCCGCGTGTTCGCCCGACCGGGCCAGCGCCGACTGGCGCGTGTAGTTGGCGAACGTGGTCAGTGTGCCCGGGCCACGCAGCCGCGCGCCCACATCCAGCCCGCGGTGGCGGCTCCGACCGATGTTCTCGTAGCGGAACGTCTCGACGCTGAAGTCCAGTTCATCACGCAGCCGCATCTGCCAGACCGAAAGCGTGAGACCCGCCGAGAGGTGGTTCGGCACGAGCTCGGCATCGTGCACGAGTCCGACCTCCACGTTCGTTCCGAACTGCGGCATGAGTTCCGCGTTGCTGAATGCGGTTTCGAAGGGCGGGAACGGGATCGGGATGCGGCGCTGGTCGTAGAGCTGGTCGGGCGTCGGCGCCTTGAAGGACCGGCTGGCGCCCAGGTGGAGGTGCGCGCGCTGCCGGGCGCTGTCGACGATCCGCACGTTGATGCCGGCGCGCGGGCTGAACACGACGTGTGCGGTCGACTCGCCGGGCCGCGACGCCCCGCCCTCATCGTCGAAGCTGTCGCGCAGCCAGTCCAGGCGACCGCCCGCGGAGAGCCGCACGGCCGGCGTCGGGGAAACGCCGTAGCCGAAATACCCGGCCGCTGTAACGCGCGAGCCGCTGCCGTGCTGGTTCCGCTCTCCCCGCGCGGGATCGGCGCCGGCGTACGCGGCCGGCGGCCCGCGCAGGAAATCGTAGTACGAAGACGTGAGCCAGCCGAGCGACACGTCCACGCCGAGCACGAGGTCATCATCTCCGGGCCAGGGCAGCTCGGGCATGGCGAGCTGGGCGGAACCGGCCAGGCGCCAGCTGCGCAGCGCGCGCTCCTGCGTGTCCGCGAACGTCGGCGCGAGCGGCAGCGTGCGGATCCGATCCGCACGGCGGCGCTCGATCGAGATGAACGCGCTGCCCCGGCTCGCGCCGAAACGGCGTTCGCCGTCCAGACCGCCACGGTGCGTGCGCTCGGATGCGAGATCGAAACGATAGAACGGCGCCGCCTGCGTCCGCCCGGCGGCCAGGTCGGCTGCGGTGAGCGGGCCCGGCTCGTCGAACTCGCGCCACGCGTGCGCGGTCCACCACGAGAGCGCCGCACCCTCCCGCTCGATGAGTCGGCCGTTCGCGCGCACGCCCTTGGCCGTACGGCGCGCGTGCTCGCGGAACCCGTCCGTGCGGTTCCAGTTTGCGTCGAACGTGGCCGGCCGGCCGAACATCGAGCTGGCGAACGCGAGCGATGCGCGCCCCGTTCCCAACCCGCCGCCGGAAAGGGACAGGCGCCTCCCGGTCGTGTCCGGCAGCGTGCGAACGTGAATCACACCACCCATCGCCGCATCGCCCCACGCGGCCGACACGCCGCCGCGCACGACCTCGACGGATGCCACGCCGGACAACGGGACCAGGTCCCAGTCGATCCGTCCCGACTCGGGCAGGTTGACCGGCCTGCCATCGACCAGCAGGAGGGCGTACTCCGCTTCGCCGCCGCCGTAGAAACCGCGCATCATGAGCTGCGGGTCATCGCCCATGCCATCGCGGTCGACGAGCACGACGCCGGGGACGAGCGCGATCGCGCCGGCGAGCGTACGGGCCGTCGTGGCGCGCAGCTCCGTCCGCGTGAGCCGCGTGATCGAGCCGTTGGAGAGCGCGAGCGGGCGCGGAACGCGTTCGATCGATACGACGAGCGTGTCGAGGGGCGTCACACGAAGCGTGTCCTGCTGCGCACCGGGATGCACGGCCCCGGCTGCCGGGACGGCGATGAACAGCGCGCACAACCAGGCCCCTTTCGAAGGGGGGACGCGCGCCGTGGCCGCCGACGGGGCGGGGCACGGCACCGCGCCTGGCTTCGATCGTCTGGGCATCCGTGCTGGTGGTCCCTGTTGTGCGAGCAGGTTCGCGCGGCGGGTCCGGCGACGCCGACCCGATCGCCCGGGCAATGTAAGGGCGACCGGTCCGGGTGTGCGAGCCGCCGGACCGGGCTCTTGACGACGGGACGTGCGGATTCCACGATCCTGACTCCGGCGGCTCGGCGGGAGGTACGCGACTCTCGCCCGATCTCGTGTCGGGACGCCGGCGGCACGACTTCTTCCAGCAACGGTCCGTCCATGGATGCCGATCGCTGGCGCAGGATCGACCGCCTTCTCGATGCCGCGTTCGGCGACGAACCCGGGAAATTCGAGCGGCTGCTCCGCGAGGTCGATCCCTCCATCGCCGCAGACGTGCACTCTCTTCTCGCCGCGGAGGAGAGCGCTCCCGCGTTCCTCGAGGGTTCTGTCGCCGAGTTCATCGCGCCTGCCATTCCCGATGGACTGCGAGCGCCGCAACCGCTGCCGCTGGCCGAGGGGACACGGATCGGGAGGTTTCGGGTTGTCGAACTGATCGGCCGTGGTGGCATGGGCAGCGTGTACAGAGCGTGGGACGAACAGCTCGAGCGCGACATCGCGCTCAAGTTCCTGACCCTGGACGACGCGGGTGCCGCAGGCAACCGCGAGCGCTTTCTGCGCGAGGCCCGGGCCGCGGCTGCCATCGATCACCGCAATGTGGCCACCGTCCACGACGTCGGCGTGACGGACGACGGGCGATTGTACATCGCGATGGCCTACTACGCCGGCGAGACGCTCAAGGCGCGCCTGCAGCGCGGGCCTGTGCCGCGGGCGGACGCCATCGGTCTGGCGATCGAAGTCGCGCGTGGACTGGCCGCCGCGCACGAGAAAGGCATTGTCCACCGCGACATCAAGCCGGCGAACCTCCTGCTCACGCCGGACGGGGGCGTTCGCATCGTTGACTTCGGCATCGCTCGCCGCACGGGTCTCGATGGCCTCACGATCGGCCCCGCACTCGGGACGATCGCGTACATGTCGCCCGAGCAGGCGGAGGGCCGACCGATCGACCACCGTACCGACCTGTGGTCGCTGGGCGTCGTGTTGTACGAGATGCTGACCGGCAGAACGCCCTTCCAGGGAGACCATTCCCTGGCGGTGATCTCAGCCATCTTGTACGACGAGCCGGCCCCGCTAGGCGGGGCGTGGGCCGGCACGTCGATCGAGGCCGTGGTGAGACGTCTGTTGCAGAAGGAACCGGACGCGCGATACGCGAGTGCGCACGAAGTGATCGAGGCGTTCTCGGACACCGCCGCTCTCGTGCTCGGCCTGGGGAGTCCGCGCGGACTGCCTGAGCCAGCTACGAGCTTCATCGGTCGCGAGCGCGAGATCGCCACGATCTGCGCGTTGCTCGACGACGTCCGGCTCGTCACGCTGACCGGACCGGGCGGGACCGGAAAGACGCGACTCGCTCTCCAGGTCGCCGCACGCTGCGCGACGCGTCTCGAGCACGGCGTCGTCTTCGTGTCACTCGCAGCCGTGACGGACCCCGCCCTCGTCGCGCCCTGCCTGGCGGCGGGCCTCGGCCTGGGAGAGGCTGGCGGCATCTCGCCCGACGAGAGACTTCTCACGCGGCTGCGTGGGACGCGCGGGCTCATCGTGCTCGACAACTTCGAGCACGTGCGGGAAGCCGCTCCACTCCTCTCCGCGATCCTGGAAGCCAGCCCGGGGGTGCGTCTGCTGGTCACGAGCCGGGCACCGCTGCGCATTCGTGGCGAGCGCGTGTTCCCGGTGCCACCCCTGGCTGTGCCGGACGACGTGACACCGGGCACGCCGGCGGCGAGTGAAGCCGTGCGTCTGTTCGAAGAGCGGGGCCGGGCGATTCGCCCGGACTTCTCGGTCGACGCGGCCAACGCTGGCGCGGTCACGGCCATCTGCCGACGGCTCGAGGGCCTGCCCCTGGCCATTGAACTGGCCGTGGCCCGGTTGGCGGCACTCGAACCGGCGGAGATCCTCGGCCGCCTCGAACGCCGCCTCGAGTTCCTGACCAGCGGAACGCAGGATGCCCCGGCACGACACCGCACATTGCGCGACACCATCGCGTGGAGCTACGAACTGCTCGCGCCTCCGGAACAATGGCTGTTCCGCCGGCTGGCCGTCTTCACAGGCGGTCATTCGCTGGACGATGCATCCGCCGTCTGCCGCGCCGGCGTCGACGGCGCGCTCGACATCCTCGACCCGTTGCAGACGCTCGTGGAGAGCAGCCTCGTCCGCCGGGAAGTCGGTGCCGGTGGCCGCAGCCGGTACGCCATGCTCGAAACCATCCGGGAGTTTGCTCTCGATCAGCTTTCCGAAGAGCCGGATGCCGGCGCCGCCGTGCGGCGCGCCCACCGCGATCGATTCCTCGCACTTGCCGAATCGGCCGCGCCGGAGTTGACCGGTCCCGACCAGACAACCTGGCTCGAACGCCTCGGTCGGGAGCACGAGAACCTGCGCGCCGCGCTCGACTTCTCGCTGGCGCACGCCCATGACGCCGACATCGCGCTCCGGTTCGGCGCCGCGCTCTGGCGTTTCTGGCTGGTGCGCGGGCACCTGTGGGAAGGCGCATCGCGGATGGCCGCGCTGCTCGGCCACACACCCGACACGACGACGGATGTCCGCGCCCGCGCACTGGTCGGGGCGGGCACGCTCGCGCACAATCGCGGGCGCTACCGTGAGGCCCGCTCCTTCTTCCAGAACGCACACGACATCTATCGCCAACTGGACGACGACGCCGGCCTGGCCCATACGCTGAACAACCTGGCCTGGGTCGGCTGGCGACTGGCCGACTACGAGGTGGCGCGCACGCTGGCGGGAGAAGGCCTCGCGCTGCACCGGGCACGCATGGATCGGCACGGCATCGCCACGGCGATCAACAACCTGGCCTGGATCGATCATTACCAGGGCGACTACGAGAATGCTCGCGCCCGGTTCGACGAAGTTGTCGATATCCAGCGAGAGCGCGGCGATGCGCGTGCCCATGCTTTCGCGCTGTCGAATCTGGCATGGACCGTCGCCGCGCTGGGTGACCACGGGCGCGCACGATCGCTTCTCGAGCAGGCACTGGGTGTGTTCGCCACGCTGGGCGACCGTCAACTCGCGGCATTTACACGCGCTCGTCTCGGCGCCGTGCTTCACACGATGGGCGAAACCACCCGGGCAGTCGCCCTGCTGCGCGATGCTGCACTCGTCGAGTTCCGCTCGCTCGGCGACCTCTGGGGCATTGCCTTCGCACTCGACCACCTTGCCGTCATCCTGCAGGACGCGGGCGAGCTGGACGATGCCGCGGCCCTCATCCGCGAAAGCCTCGCCCTGCGCCGCGACTCCGAAGACCGCTGGGGCATCGCTCGCTGCCACGCCCGCCTCGCCGCTCTGGCCGAAGCGCGCGGCGATACCGGGCAGGCCGTCACAGCCTGGGAGGAAAGTCTCCAGCTGCGCGAGCGCATGGCCGATCGCGCCGGGACCCACGAGTCGCGTACTGCGCTGGATCGCCTGCGGCCCGCCGGGTGACGCCCCCCTGGCGGTGGGGTCGTGGTCAGACCGGATCGATGCGGGCTTGATCGGGCGCGTTCACGTATCGGTCGCAGGCCTCGGCCGGACAACGAACAGCACCACCATCCACAACGCGATGATGAGCAGACCGAAGCCCTCGCGCGCCTGCTCGATCTGCACCGACTTCATCTCGAATTCTTCGAACATCTCGGTGAACCGCACCGCGCCCGCGACGCCGGGCAGCAGCGTGGCAGACCAGACGATGGAGATCAGTGCGACGAGACCCGGCAGCCAGCGCGCGACGTGCCCGCGCGCCGCCGCCAGACTGGCCAGCGCCGCTGCTCCGTAGATTGCGACCCACGGCAGCGGATCGGGATCGTTGTACTGTACGACCAGCCCGAAGAGGAACATCAGCGCCATGATCGCGCTGATCACGCGCAGCGGGCGTGGCAACCGGTTGACCTTCATCGGACCAGCCCGTTCAGCCAGAGGAAGACGAAAGCGCCGTAGAAGATCGACGTGGCGACGAGCGCGACGCGCCGCCACAACGGGGGCCTGATCTCCTCGGGCAGCAGTGTCGTGTTGATGCGCAGTACGTGCAGCGACGAGATGACGAAGACGATCCCGGCCATGTTCGCGCCCAGCTGGAGCAGCAGGATCGGCTGGGCCAGCCCGAGCGCGATCACGCCCCAGACGGCGATGACGGCCAGCACGCCGTAGTACACCCAGCGCACATCGCCGCCTCGCCAGGCCCGGACGCGTGCGCTGCCCGTCCACAGGATGTCGGTGATGGCACGGGCCGTGCCGTCCACGATGTCCAGCTGCGTCTTGAACAGCACCCACACGCCCATGAGCGCGACGACGCCCCCGAAGACCGGCCCGACCGAGGCGACCATCGCGTCGGCCAGCGCGGCGGCGACACCCAGGCCCCGGATCTCCGTGCCGGGTGCGATGAACGTGACGTAGAGAATCGCCGGCAGGAACATGCCCAGCAGCGCGCCCGTGAAATAGATGCCCCACTGGTCGGCGCGCACGATGCGCCACCAGCCGGCCCACCGCTCGAGCGCCGTGCGGTCGGGCTTGAACATGAAACCGTGGTGCGCCAGCTGCACTTTGCGCCCGCCGACTGCGGCCGGGATGTAGCCTGCGCGGCTGCCCATGCCGTAGCCCTTGTCGCGCGCCCAGTTGGACAGCGTCAGGTTGATGACGCCGCCCGCGCCGGAGTACGCGGCGAATGCGCCGATCAGGAAGAAGTCCGCGCCCGACGGGATGAAGCTGAACGAGCCCGTGACCACGTCGTACCCCGCCAGACCCGCGACGCCGGCGAGCCAGTTGGCGCCGGGCACGAAGAGCACGGCCAGGACGAGGAACCCGGACAGGATCGCGGCCACCAGGATCCAGTTGAGGATCTCGAGCGTCCGCTCGATGCGTCGGCCCACCAGCAGGATCGCGATGCACACCGCGAACGTGAACACGCCGATCGCGTGGATGATGCCCTGCTGATCCGGCCCCGCCAGCTCGCGCGCGTACAGGAAGTAGACCGCGCCCGCCGCAGCGCCTGCCCACCCCGGCCAGCCCACCTGCAGGAAGTAGAGCAGCGAGTAGAGCCACGCCCAGAAGGTCGAGTGCGGACGCGTGCGCATGAAACCCGTGAAGACCGGCTCCCCCGTCGCGATCGTGTAGCGCATGAGTTCGGTGTTGAGCACGGTCTGCAGGAAGGCGGCGACCAGGGTCACCCACAGCAGACTCAGGCCGTAGCGCACGAAGGCGGCGGGCCCGAGCAGGAACTCGCCACTGCCGATGGAGCCGCCCAGCACGATGACGCCCGGCCCGACCACGCCCAGCCACGCCAGACCGCGGGGCGCGGGCGGGACGGGCAGTTCGGCCTGCTGAAAGGGCGCGAGCCCGGAGCGGGCCTCGCGCGGCGGATCAGGCGGGAGATCCCCGGTCACCGCGGCTTACGGGTCCGCCTTCCGGATCGTGCGACCGACGATGATCGTGATGTTGTCCGTTCCGCCGGCATCGAGGGCGTCCTGCAGGAGCGCCTCGCAGGCCTGTTTGGCGGACGTCATGCCGGCGAGCTGTTCGGCGATGCGCTCGTCCGGGACGTGCTTGGTGAGTCCGTCACTGCACAGCAGGTGGATGTTGTCCCAGTCGCTGCGGATGCCGGTCACGACCGGTCGCGTCTCCGACCCGCCGATCGCGCTCGACAGGACGTTGGCCCAGCGCGCACGCATCGGATCGGAAGGCGTGAACACGCCCATGTCGATGAGGTCCTGGGCGAACGTCTGATCGCGCGTGACCTGCGTCAGGACGCCGTCCCGGTAGAAGTAGTAGCGGCTGTCGCCCACCTGCAGCAGGTAGGCGCGCGGCCAGACGCCCAGGAACAGCGTCAGCGTGGTTGCCATCCCCTGCCGCTCCGGGTCCTCGGCGGCGCTCTGTGTGATCTGCTCGTGGCAGGCGAGCGCCGCGTCCTCGAGCGCCTCGCGGAACGCGTTCTCATCCGTCGCGTCCGCCGTGTAGTAGCACTGCATACTCTCGGTCATGTATTTCGTGACCGTCTCGATGGCGAGTCGGCTGGCCTCTTCGCCCGCCTGGCGTCCGCCGACGCCGTCGGCCACGAGGGCCAGGAACGCGAGCCGCTCGTTGGGAATGTTGTCGACGGCCGGCAGGCTCGTGAGGTGGATGTGCGTGCGTTTGTGCAGCGAACAGATCAGAAAGTGGTCCTGGTTGCTGCTGCGCACGAGTCCCTGATGCGTCAGCCCGTAGACGTCGATCTCGTCGTCACGGGGCTTGCGAACGGCCTGGGTGGCGGGCTGCTGCTGCGTGTTCGTCATCGGCGTCTCCGACGGTTGGGCTCCTCCCAATGTACGCGACGACGCCGATCCCGCCACAGCAACGACCGGGCGCGCCCGTCGGCCCGCCGCGAGGAACCCCGCGCGGGAACGGGCAACCCCGTCTCAGCGCACGGCTTCGACGCGCAGCCGGGCGCGGTACCGGCCGGGCTCGATCGACGCCGTCGACACCGGCTGCGGGCTCAGCTCGACCAGGCGCACACGATAGCCGGCGTGCTCGATCTGGTGCGGCTCGACGCCCGTGTTCAGCGTGAACGGGTGCGTGGGGCCCGTGCCGGTGCGCATGCGGATTTCGACCTCCGCGTTGCCCTGCCAGAAGCACACGACGTCGATCGCACACCGTGAATCGCCGGAGACGCGTTCGAACTCGATGCTCTGGACACGATCGACGATCACGGCCTGGCCGGGCGCGAGCACGACCTCGAAGGGACGGACGGAGGTGTACTGCGGCACGTCGTAGACGGACGCGTCGGTGCATGCAGCCAGCAGACCGATCATCAGCACGGCCGACGTATGTTTCAGCATGGAATTGACCTCGGACCTGTTGTTTGCCTGGTGATTCAGAACGACCAGCGGATGCCCAGTGTGGGCACGAGCGGGACCGCCGCCAGGGCACGCAGTTGTCCACCCGAGTCCGCTTCGCGAAAGAAGAACAGCGCGTCCTGGCGACCGAGCGCATTGATGAGCTTGATGTACGGCGTCACGGCCGTCTCGCGATCGAGCCAGTTGACGCGCCAGGTGGCGGTCGCGGTCGCGTCGATGCGCAGGTAGCGGCCCGCGGGCGCGGCTGTGGGCGGCACTTGCGCCGTCGCATCGAGGCCGGCTGTGACCGGCTCTGCGCGCGGGTCGTCGAGCGCCAGCGAGACGAACGGCAGCCCGACGGCCCACGCGGCGGAGAGCTGCAGCCGGGCCGGCCCCTGCGCGCCCGCCACGCTGGCCGCGAGCACGTGCCGGTCGCGCGGTCGCGCTTCGGCGCTGCCGGGCTCGCCCCGCTGCAGGTACGAGTAACCGACGGACGCGTCGAACGGGCCGGAGACGTGCAGCCACCACACGTCGACGCCCGGTACGGTCCTGGCCGGCAGCCCGGCCGCGCCCTCGTGGTGGCGCAGGATGAAGCCGGCCCCCGCGGACGTGCGCGCGGTGCGGCGCGCGATGGAGAGCTGCACGTGCGATGCCGTCGCCACGAGTGTTTCCGGCGACAGCGCGACGGGCGAGCCCTCGGCATCCGGATCGCTCACGATCGGGTTGGTCGCATGCGCGTCGCGCACCGCCGCCCGCGAGAAACGACCCGCCGAAAGCGTGATCGCCGTCGCCTCGTCCACGATCGCCGTGACGGATGCGCGCGGCAGGAGTTCGAGCGTGCCGCGATCGGCGTCCAGGCTGACGCGCAGACCGCCCGCCGCCCGCCAGCCGGGTCGCGGTTGCCAGGCAAACTCACCCCAGCCTGCGACGAGGAGCAGGCCCGTGTCGAGACACGTCGCGTCGGCCGCGCACCCGGAAGCCGCCAGCTGCGTGCTGCTCGCGAAGCCGCGTGCTCGTCGTCCGAACTGCAACCGCTCGATGTCCAGACCGATGCCGCTGCTGCGCACGCCCGATGTGCGCCGCGCCACGGTCAGCGCCGTCCGGTCGACATCGGAAACGAGGTGCGCCGCGGCGGCCCGCAGGTAGGGCAGATCCGCGGACGCGCCGCTGTGCGTCAGCCCGACCGTCAGGTCCGCGGCATCGCCGCTGCGCAGCCAGGCCGCGGAGAACGCACGGTTCTGCCATGACGCGCGATCCTCCGCCTGGTCGCGCGGAATCGTGATCGATTCGTCCGTCAGCAGGGCCGTCGCCCAGACGCGATCGCGCGTCGACGAAACCAGGTCGACACGGCCCAGCACATCGGCGTAACCGTAGTCGAGCGGTCGCCCCGCGATCCACTCGATGACCTCGCTGTTGACGCGGCGCGCTGCGGCCAGCACTCCGCCGCCGGCCAGCGGGGCCTCGATCCCGGCGCGCGTGGCCAGCGCATCGAGTTCGCCCCAGGCCCGCGTGCGCTCACCGGCCGACCGCGTGCGGAACTCCATCACGTGGGTCGTGCCGCCATCCAGTCGAGGCGAAGCCCCGCCGGTCTGGTACTCGGCTGTCGCCAGGAGCTCGGGATCGATGGGCGAGAGCAGGCCGCCCAGGTGCAGCGGTGCGCCCAGCGCCGCCCCGTCGAGCAGCACGCGACCCTGTTCCGTGTTCGTGCCCCAGATGTAGAGCACGTGCCGCGCCTCGCGTCCGTCGGGATCGGGGCGCACGGCCGTCTGCGCCGCCACCATGTCGGAGAGCGCGCTCGCCGAGTGCGGTCCCGCGCCCAGCCACCGCTGGCTGGCGGCCAGACTCGACAGGTCGGCGCCTCTCTCGTCAGTGCCGACCACAGTGGCGCGCTGTGCGACGACGTACAGCGGCCGGCCCCGTACCGGCTGCAACCGCAGCGGCACGTCCAGCTCGATCCCCGGTCCGGAGCCCAGATCCACCTCGATGCCCATGGGCTCGAAGCCCGGATGGGTGACGCGGATCTGGTACTTGCCGGCGGGCAGACTCTGGAACGTGTATTCGCCGGCCTCGTTCGTGAGCGTGTAGCGCCCGATCGCCGTGCCGGTCACGTACACGGCCGCGGCGACGACGGGTGTTCGCGACTGCGCGTCGGTGATGCGGCCGTGCAGGCTTCCTTCCGGCGGCGAGGGCAGCGCGCACAGCAGGCAGGCGATCGGTGCGAGCGTCATGGTCGCGTCCCCTGCCGGATCGGCACACCGGCTCCGGCCGACGGCGGATCGATCCGGCCATCCGCGGCGCGCGCGATCACGTCGCCCCCGACGCGTACGACGGCACTCCGGATCGTGGCGGGCACGCGCACCCGCACGCGGGCCATGCCGCCATCCAGGATCACGTCCACACTGCCGGCGCGCGCCCGGAAGCGCGGCACGCCTTCGCCCTCGACCTGCACGGTGACCGCGCCCGCCGTCACGGTCTCGACGAACAGAAGCGAGCCGCGGCCCGCGCCCTCGATCGCGATCGCGACCGCGCCGTCCTCGGGCTGTACCGTGACCGCCGACGCGGGCGCCGGCGTCGCTGCCCGCGGCGCCGGTGCGTCGACAGCCGCATGGTCGCCCGGATCATCGAGCACGAAGCGCTGCACGATCAACGCCGCCGCGCCGACCGTCGCCGTCGCGAACACGAACAGTGCGGCGCGGCGCAGGACTGCGCC
This sequence comes from Longimicrobiales bacterium, assembly GCA_041568755.1. Taxonomy (GTDB): domain Bacteria; phylum Gemmatimonadota; class Gemmatimonadetes; order Longimicrobiales; family RSA9; genus JBFFZF01. The sequence continues at coordinate 13,111 of JBFFZF010000124.1, forward strand.
GGCTGTGACCCGCCAGCGCGCGCCCGATCGTGGCCGCCCGCTGGCGGCCTGCGGGATCATGGTGACGGTCGCAGGCGCGCCCGGGGCGGCCCAGCCGGCAGGCTCGGTCGCATCGATCGCGGCGACGGCGCTCTCGAACGCGCCAGCCAGCTCACGGACCTGGGCGAGTCGCGTGGTGCACCGGGCGCACGTCGCGGCGTGCTGCACCGCGGCGGCCTCCCGATCCGGCGTCAGCTCGCCGTCGACGAGGGCCTGCCACACGCGATCCCGTGGGTGCATCATTCGGACTCCTGCTTCTCGTATGCGCGGCGGAAGCGCCGCAACGCGCGCATGACCAGCGTGGGCACCGACTCGGTCCGCACGCCCACGACATTCGCGATCTCCGCGTACGCGAACCCGGATTCCCGCATCATCAGGATCTCCCGGTCGCGCGGCAGCATCGTGTCCAGCGCCGAACGGACGCGCGCGATGCGCTGCTTCCGCTCATAATCGAGATCCGGCCGCTCGTCGGGCCCTGCATCGACAGGGATCGGGCGTTCGCGCGTCGCGGCACGCCGCGCCTGGTCCCGGACCAGGTTGCCGGCCACACGGAACAGCCACGCGCGCGGGCTGCGTACCGAGGCGTCTTCGGCGCGCAGAAAGCGGAGCAGCGCTTCCTGCGCGATGTCTTCCGCCAGGTCGGCGCTGCCCGTGAGTCGGTGGACATAACGGAGCAGCGCGACGCGCCACGACCGCAGCATCGCGTCATCGACACCGACATCGCCCGCCTCGTCCGGCCCCGGAACGCGCGTCAGACGACCTCCTCCCCTGCGCCATGCCGCCCGCGCACCCGACCGTGCGGCCCGGGTGCGCGGCCGGGCCGGCCAGGGTGTCGCGACGGTCCCCGTGTGCCGAAGCACTCTTCCGTCCAGCGACGAGACCTGACCGACCCTCCATACGCATGGATGCGGGTCCTCTCCGTCATCCGCTGCGGACGAACACGGTCCGCTCGGCCGTGATCGACAGGTCCGCCTGCCCATCACTGCGTACCCGCCGGCCACGCAGCCGGATCGTCCACTCGCCCGCCTGGTCGAACGTGACGTTCGTCGCGTGCGGCAGGTAGCTCAGCACCTGCGTGCACACCTCGAAGCCCGAGTGCCGGTCCCACGCGGTCAGCTCGAACGTCTTCGCGCTCTTCGCCACGTCCAGCCCGTCGGCCCGCCAGCAGCCGTTCGGCCCGATCGTGTAAACGGTCACCCGCACCGACTGCCCCAGCGTGACCGTGTCCGGCGCTTCGATCACGTTGGGCGGGACCGTGAAATGCTCGCCCGGCGGGTGGCTCCAGACGACCGAGCCCGTCGGCCCGGCGGCGCGGGCCGGCGCCGCGCCGGTGCCCGGCTCGATCTGCAGAATGCCGATCGTCCTGCGTGAGGCGTCGGGCCCCGTCATATCACTGCACGCGACGAGCAGCCCCAGGGCCGCCAGCGCGCTCCATCGGATGTCGTTGAATGTCCGCATGCATGGACTCCAGAACGTGTGTCCTCCCGGCGACG
>JBFFZF010000125.1:0-14630 GCA_041568755.1 Longimicrobiales bacterium
GGCTCGAACGACCAGCCCGGACAGAAGGACCTGACCCGGCTGGACTCCGACTTCGGCATCTTCAACGTCAGCCCGGAGATCGACGTCAGCTGGAACTGGGACGCGGTGGTCGGCTTCTCCGGCAACAACACAGGTGACGCCTGTGCGCTCTTCGACACGAACGCCAACGGGCTCGTGAACTACGCCCTGTGCGTGACGATCATCGAGGATGCGAACGGCGTGCTTCACCAGCTGTGGGACGATTTGAACGGCAACGGCCTGCTCGACATGGGCGAGCCGTTCGATTCGCCGCGGCTGTACATCTGCGACGAGAGCCCGGCTTCGGTGGCCAACCGCCGCTGCACCAGCTCCGTCCTTCTCAACGACGCGGACCCGAGCAGTCAGGAGGATCCCGATCCGTCGCTGCTGTCTTCGACCTGTTCGGTGACTTCCCCGTCCGGCGATGATCCGTTCCCGGATGGCGACGCGCAGCCGAACGACACGAAGGCGAGCTGCATCTTCTCGTTCGCCGACATGATGCTGCCGGGCGCGGGTGGCGAGTCCAGCGCCACGCTGCTCAACGTGTGCTCGTACCCGTCGCAGGTACCCAACTCGGATCCGTCCGACTGCGTCGTGACGCCGGGCACGGCCTTCCTGATCATCAAGAAGAACGTGGGCAGCGATCCTGACGCGACGTTCGACTTCACGCTCAGCCCGGCCGCCAACGACGGCAAGGACATGGAGTCGATCACGACCAGCGGTGGCACGGGTCAGTCCGGCCTGTTCCTGGTCGACGCGGAGACGCTCTACTCACTGACCGAGTCGATCCCGATGTTCTGGGAGCTGAACAGCGCGACGTGCGTGGGCGGGACGTCGAACGGGACGTTCAACATGGTGGACGCCATCACCGGAATCCAGCCCTCCAGCGGCCAGGTCACGACCTGCACCTTCGTGAACGCACGCACTCCGCCGCCCACGATCGCGGTGGTCAAGACGTCGAACGAGACGTTCACGCGGACGTGGAGCTGGACCATCCTCAAGGAGCTGTACGCGGCCGCCGGCCCGGCCGGCGACTTCTGTTCGGTCCTGGGCGATGCCGTGGCCGAAGGCGCCACGCTCGACCTGCAGCTGGCCGAGACGTTCGTCGGCTGCTACAAGGTCAGCGTCGACCCCAGCTCGTCGGACACGGAGATCCTGGCCTCCGGCCAGATCACGGTGACCGCGACGGGCAGTACGGACTTCGTCAGCACGTCGTTCAGCGTTTCGGACGTGCTCGATGGCATGGACATCACACCGGTGTGTGACAACACGCAGCTCCAGCCGGGCACCCCGGTGAACTGCACGTGGAGCCAGAGCTTCCCGGATGACGCCGTACCGACCACCGTGCTCACCAACACGGCCACGGTCGACGTCACGTGGAACAGCGGGGACACGGACATGCAGTCCGGGCAGGTGGACGTGGACTTCTCGGGCGGCCCGACGACGGAGCTGCACGAGACGATCGACGTCGATGACACGTTCGCCGGTGCGCTGGGCAGTGCGACACGCGCCATGGACATGTTCGTCTACCAGCGCGATCTGACCTGCGCCACGGTGGGCCTGACCAACTACCCGAACACGGCCAGCTTCGCCTCGACCGAGGCGATGCCTGCGACGGGTTCCGATGATTTCGATGTGAATGTGAACTGCCTGCCGATCGGCGACGCCTGTACGCTGACCCAGGGCTACTGGAAGACGCATTCGTCCTTCGGACCGGCACCGCTCGATGAGACGTGGGCCGGTATGGAGAACGACCTGTTCCTGGGAAGCGGTCAGACGTGGTACGAGGTGTTCTGGACGCCGCCGCAGGGTGGCAACGCCTGGTACATTCTGGCGCACCAGTACATGGCCGCGGTGCTGAACGGCATGGGCGGCGCGGACACCGGTGTCGTCGCAGCAGAGCTGGCCGAGGCGCTGGCGCTGCTCGAAGAGTACGATGCCGACGGCCCGTCGACCAACGGCAGGAACCTCATCCCGCGGCGCAGTGACGATCGCAGTCGCGCGATCGAGCTCGCGGGCATCCTCGGGTCGTACAACGAGGGCGAGCTGGGTGTGCCGCACTGCGACGTGGACGGCCTGACGGCTTCCACATGAACCCTTCCACCGGAGCGCACGCTCCGTGATGCGGGCGAGGGCGGCGGGAAGGATCCCGCCGCCCTCGTGCATCCGGATGACCGCCGCCGGAAATCGTGTTCTGTCAGCGGAATTGGCCGGGACTTCGGCCGCGCGTCGGACCTACGCGAACGTCCCGGCCGGCTTGCCATACAGCGCCTGTTCGACGGCGCGACGCGTGTTTTCGGACGGCCGCAGCTGGAGTTCCGACCAGAGCCGATCGACGAATTGCGTGTAGCGCCGCACCGCCGTGCCGCTCCGGCCGCCGCGGACGAGGGAAGTGACCAGCCCGCGGATCACGCGTTCGTCCCAGGGCGCCAGGCGCTCGGCGCGGTACCACCAGCGCACGGCGCCGGGTGAGTCGGCACGCAGATCGGCCTGTCCGGCCAGATCGATGGCAAGGCGCACGGCCCGCTGGCGCAGCACGACGCGCCGCTGATCCGCCCACCGCTCGAACCCGGGCGCGCGACGGACGTGGAACCCTTCGAGGAAGTCGCCGTCGTAGCGGGCCATTGCGTCCTCCTGGCGGCCGGCCTCGCAGTCTTCGATGAAGAGCTGCGCGTCGCAGGCGATCTCGCCGGGCTGGATGCCGACGAGTGCCCGGCCACGCTGGATGAGTCGGCCGGGGCCCAGCACGAGGCGCAGACGGTGCAGCGTCTGACGCAGGCAGTTGCGCGCGCGCTCGAGGTCCGATTCCGGCCAGAACATCGCGAGCAGTGTGTCACGCTGGTGGAAAACGCTCGTCTCGTGACAGGTGAGGTACGTCAGCAGCCCGAACAGCTTGGGCTTGGCAACGATGGAAGCCAGTACGCGGCCCCGCTCAGCAACAGAAGGCTCGCCCAGCACCCGCAGTTCGATCATGTCACCCGGCCGTCTGGAGTCCATGGAACGGGCGGGCCTGCCCGCCCGTCCGGGGACCGGGCAGACGTCGCCACGTTTCAGGGACAACGCCGGGCGTCGAAAAGTCACATCACGACGCCGTCCGCCGTGTCAGAACTTCGCGATCACGCGCTCCGCGATCATCCGGGCGTGCGTCAGCGCAGCGGCGCGGTCCGGGATGCCGACCGACACGTTCATCGTGTACTCGCCGTCCCACGCCACCACGAGGTTGTGGCTGATCAGCTCGTAGAAGATGGCCACGTCGCCGAGCCCGGGCACATCCTCGGCCGCGGACAGCGCCTGCTCGACTTCCTGGCCCATCCCCATCGCGTCCGCGCCACTCCGCTCCTGCTCGATGAACTCCGCCCGGCTGGTGGGTACACCGCGCGAAGACCAGCGGACCAGCAGGCCCAGGCTCGTCGAGCCATCGGCCGCGCCGACGACGCACTGCGAGACCGACTGCCACTGGTCGCCGCCCCTGACCGCCTCGACCGGCGGCTGGCCGGGCCCGCCCAGCACGGCCGCGACGTCGATCTCGGCCAGGATCGCGCACGTATCGATCTCCGGCGGGCTGCTCGCCGTCGCAGCGGCGCTGCCGCTCTCCCCGCCCTCGCCGCCACCGCAGGCGATGCACAGCAACGACAGGACCGCGAGCGGCTGAGCGGTGCGCAGGCGGCGAACCCTGGAGCCGCGCGCGCGAAGCGCGACGGCGGTGCGGATCGAACGCATGGACGGGACTCCTGATCACGGGAATGTGCTGCCGCGGGCCGCGGCGGCCGGCAACCTCTCGGTCCCCGCGATCCGTGTCAAGCGCCGCAGCCGGCGGCGCCGGCAGCGGTCCGGCACCGCGATGCGGACGTGTGGTCCGGCCGGCCGGACCGCGCGTCACAACCTTGCGCCGCACTGGCGCTCGCTGCGGTCCCGCCTGTACGATCGGCACGCATACGTGACGTACGCTGCGGAGACGCTGCCATGCACGCGAACGAGTACCAGGCAGTCACGGCCTGGCCCCTCTGGGGCCGGATCGCGTTCCGCTTCTTCTTCGTCTACCTGCTGCTGCACGCCGCGCCCTGGACCTGGTTCGGCGCCATCCCGGGCCTGTCGTTCCTCGGCTCGGCGTGGTTCGAACTGGTCGGCGCGCTCGTTCACCTGTCGAACGACCACATATTCCACGTGCGCGAGACCCTCGTCGCGCCCAACGGCAGCGGCGACACATCGTGGAACTGGGTGCAGCTCTGGCTCTACCTCTCGCTTGCCGCACTCGTCGCCGGGCTCTGGAGCCTGCTCGACCGCCGGCGTCTCGCCTACCCGCGACTGGGCTACGCGCTGCGCACCATCGTGCGTTACTACATCGCGACGTTCGCGCTCAGCTACGGCATCATCAAGCTGTTCGCGCTGCAGATGCCCTTCCCCAGTCTCAGCCAGCTGGCGACACCGCTCGGAGACCTTCTGCCCATGCGCCTGTCCTGGCTCTTCCTGGGCTACTCGTTCAAGTACCAGTTCTTCTCCGGCCTCATGGAGACCGTGGCCGGTCTGCTGCTGCTCTTCCGACCGACCGTCACGCTCGGGCTGCTCACCGCGACCGGCGCCTTCCTCAACGTCGTGATGATCAACATGAGCTACGATGTGCCGGTCAAGCTGTTCTCCAGCCATCTGCTCCTGGCCTGCCTCTTTCTGCTCGCCTGGGACGCGCCACGCCTCTGGTCGTTCCTCGTCCTGAACCGGGCAACCGGCCCCACCACGGCGTACGAGCCGATCTTCACCCGCGGCTGGCAGCGGGCCGGCGCAAAGGCGGTCAAGACCGTGCTCGTATTCTTCATCCTGGTCATGCCACTCTGGTCCGGGTGGCAGCGCTACCGGGCCCTTGGCCTCGAGCGCGCGGCCGTCGCCGAACCGTTCGGCACCGGCATCTGGGAGGTGCGCACGTTCGTACGCAACAGCGACACGATCCCACCGACGGCGGCCGACCCGCTCCGCTGGCGTGACGTCATCTTCGACAGCCGCAACGCGGGCAGCATCGGCACGACCGATACCGCGTTCTGGCAGCGTTACGGCCGGGGGTATTTCCGGTTCAATACGAACGACGAGGCTGGCACCGCCACAGTCTGGCGCACGTCCTTCGCCCGCGACAGCGTCGGGTTGTTCACCCTGCGCTACGAACGACCCGACTCGATCACACTGCGCCTCTGGACGATCTTCCGCGAAGACACGCTCGACCTCGAGTTGTCTCGCAGCGACCGGCACTTCCAGCTGGCCGAGCGCCAGTTCCACTGGCTCTCCGAATGGAATCGCTGACCCTCCATCCGGGCCCCGCCTACCAGAAGATGATGTAGAGTACGGCGGTCGCGAGCACGACCAGCACGCCGCCGATTTTCGCGCCGCGACTCGCCGTCAGGTCGATCGGCGGTGCAACCGGCATCACGGGCGGCGAGGCCAGCGGCCGCGCGATGGTGACGGCCGTGATGAACAGGGCCAGAACGCCGAACGTGATCATCATGTGGTGCAGGAACGCGATTTCCGGGAGCGTCCACAACAGCAGCCCGTAGACCGGGATGCCCAGGATCATTCCGCCGGTTGCCGCAACGCCGGGCACTTTCTTCCACATGAGCCCGAACAGGAATGCGGCCACGATGCCGGGCGAGATGAAGCCCCAGAACATCTGGATGTACTCGAACACGCTGCCCGCCCGCGCCACCAGCGGCGCCCACAAACAGCCGATCACGACGAGCGTACCCGTCGCGATGCGCCCGACGCGCACCAGCTGGCGCGGGCCGGCCTCTCCCTTGCGCACGTGCCGCTGGTAGATGTCCACCGTGAAGATCGTCGCTGCCGAGTTGAGCATCGAGTCCAGACTGCTCATGACCGCGCCGAACAGCGCGGCGAACATGATGCCCGTGAGACCGGCCGGCAGGATGTCACGGATCAGGACCGGGTACGCCTGGTCCGGGTTGGCGATCGTGCCGCCGTAGATCTCCGCGGCCATGATGCCCGGGAACACGATGATGAACGGGATGATCAGCTTCAGCGACGCGGCCAGGATGATACCGCGCTGCCCGTCCTTCAGACTGCGCGCGCCGAGCGTCCGCTGCGTGATGAACTGGTTCATCCCCCAGTAGAACAGGTTGGGGATCCACAGCCCGCCGATGAACACGGCGACCCACGGCATCTCCGGGTGGTTCCACGGCAGCACGACGTGCAGCTTGTCCGCGCCCAGCTCGAAGAACGCGCCCACCCCGCCGACGGCCTGGAAGCCGAGTACGGTCACGAGGATGCCGCCCAGGATCAGCGCGATGCCCTGAATCAGATCGCTCCACACCACCGCCTTCAGGCCGCCGTACACCGTGTACAGTCCGGCCAGCACGCCGATTGCCCAGATGCCGGGCAGCGTACTGATGCCGAACACCGCCTCGAGCGCGAGTGCGCCCGAGTACAGCACCGTGGCCAGCGCGACCAGCACGTAGGCCAGCATCATGAACGTGGCCATGATCGTGCGCGTCCGCACGTCGTACCGGTACTCGAGGAATTCCGGCATCGTGTAGATGCCGGAGCGCAGGAAATGCGGCAGGAAGAAGAACGCGACGATGACCAGCGTGACCGCCGCCATCCACTCGTAACTGGCGATGGCCAGCCCGATCTCGTAACCGCGGCCGGCCTGTCCCACGAAATGCTCGGTCGAGATGTTCGACGCGATGAGTGAGAAGCCGATGAGCCACCACGTCAGGCGCCGGCCCGCCAGGAAGTAGTCCTCGCCCGATTCCTCCTTGCGCGAGGCGTAAAGCGACACGCCGATCACGAAGGCGATGAACAGGACGAACGCGACGATGTCGATGAAAGCGAGTTCCATGCGATACGCTCTCTCCGTGACGGTGCGTCAGCGCGCCGCTTCGGGCGCCGTGCTGCCGGCGATCCGGAACTTCGCCGCATGCTCATCAGCCCGTACGACGGGCCGGCCTCCGACGAACAGCGCCACCCGCACCCGGCCGGCGGCTTCGATGGGCCCGGCATAGCGCCGCGACGCCGGCCCCGGCTCGCTGCCGTCAGCGGCCACGCGCACCTCGTACGGCTGCGGGTCGGCGCCCGCCGGCACGGCCGCACTCAGGACACGCGCGCGGCCACCCTCACGCACGATGCACAGCGCGTAGACCGCTCCGCGCGGACTCGCCGTCTCCGTCTGCACGAGGATACTCGCGATGGCCGCGTCCGTGGAGAACGGGTTCGCGCCGATCAGCGCCACATCACCGGTCGCGCCGAAGAAGACGTTCTCCCACGCGTCCGCGACCGGCGTGCCCTGCCCATCGCGCAGCTCGCCGTACACGAACACGACGTCCTTCCCCGCAGCACCGAAGGCCCGGCCGCCCTCGTCCAGCCGCAGGTCCAGCCGCGCGATGGCACCCGGCGTTCGCACGACGTGCCGCACGACGGCGCGGCCGCCGATGTGGCCGATCGCCTCCAGCTCGCCCGCGCGGAAACGGCCGAGCCGGAACGTGAACGGTGGGTGCGTCAGATGCGTCGACAGCCGGTCCCCGTCCGGCGGCTGCCGTGCGATCACCTCGCCGTTCAGCCGCAGCGTGACTTCCTCGCAGTTGCTGAACACGCGCACGTCGGGACTCGAGGCCGACGTCCAGTAACTCGCGATGAAGATCATCGGCCCGGACCCCGCGTGCGCCAGCAACTCGCCTGCGGGGCGCTGGCTGCGGAAGAACGCCCGCGAGAACTTGGGCAGCCGGAACAGGTCCATGCAGCCGGACGACTCGATGTCCGGCGCGTAGCCGCGGTTGTAGTCGAACATGACCCACAGCCCGTCGGCGAACGCGATCGTCTTGCGGTTGTCGTTGTGCGCTTCCTGGAAATTCGTTGCCTGCTGCAGCAGCGCGGCCTCGCCGTGCCAGCGCAGCTGTCGACTGTTCGCCTCGTCCGGCGCGAGGTCGGCCCACGCGTCCTGCTGCAGTCCGGCGTTCTGCGCGTAGTACTCCCAGTCGCCGTACTCGCTGACCACGCAGGCGCGGTCCGTGACGTCACGGCAGCCGCCGTGCTGGCGGGCCTGGATGAACACGTCGTAGCCATCGGTCCAGCCGCACGTGTAGCACTGGTCACCCGGGTACTCTTCGTGGGCGATGGCGTGCGTGACGCGGATGAACTCCTCCGGCATGGTTGTCTCGTTGAGCGAGACCTCCCACAGGATCACGCACGGTCGGTTGCGGCTGCGCCGGATCAGCCGGCGGCAGTTCTCGTACTGGATCTCCGCGAAGCGCGGGTCGCTGTCGTTGAAGTACTGCCAGCCGGGAATGCAGTCCATGACGACGAGGCCCAACTCGTCGCACGCGTCCATGAACGCCGGCGCGTGCGCGTAGTGCGACAGCCGGATGTAGTCGAAGCCCGCGTCCTTGATCTTCCGGGCGTCCCGGTACTGCGCCGCGTCCGACAGCGCGTAGCCGATGTACGGGTACTCCTGGTGTCGGTTGGTGCCGCGCAGGAACAGACGCTCACCGTTGATGCGGAACCCATCCGCGGAGATCGCGATGTTCCGGATGCCCACCCGGGTCGTCTCCGCATCGACCACGACGCCGTCCTCGATGACCTCGACGTGCAGCGTGTGCAGGTGCGGCGCGCGCGGGCTCCACAGCGCCGGCGCGCGCACGAGCAGATCCTGCACGACCTGGCGGTGCCCGGCGGCGTCCAGCCGCACGGGCTCCGAGAAGGTCTCGGCCACGGGCACGCGGTCGCGGTCGACCAGCAGCGCGCGCACGCGGAACGTGCGGGCCGAGGCGTCGTCGTTCCGGATATGGACACGCACGCGAACCGTGGCCGCGTCCGCCGAGACTTCGTGGTACGTCACGAACACACCGCCGCTGGCCGGCAGACCGGCCAGGATCGGGTCCGTGATGTGCAGCCGGTCCTTCACGACCAGGTGCACGCTGCGGTAGAGCCCGTGGTACGGGTTGAAGTCGAGCTGCGCGAGCGGCTTCGGTCCGGTCACCGGGTTGTCCCGGTTGTCCAGCCGAACCGCCACCACGTTCTCCTCACCCGGCAGAACGCGGTCCGAGATGTCGAAACCGAACGGCAACCAGCCGCCCATGTGCTGGCCGAGATGCTCGCCGTTCAGCCAGACATCGGCGATGTTCATCGCGCCGTCGAAGTGCAGGAACACTTTCCGATCCGCACTCTCGCGGCTCACCGGGAATTGCTTGCGGTACCAGCAAGTGCCCTGCCACTGCCAGGTGTCGCTGTCGGGTGGCCCGGTGACCAGGCCTTCAATGCGCGCGGTGTGCGGCAGCGTGGCGGCATCCCATGCTCGATCGTCGAACACGCGCGCATGGGCGCCGTCGAGGTCTCCGCGATGGAAGCGCCAGCCGGGATCGAAGTCGGCAACGCGCGCGCGGCCGGGTGAGAACGCCGACGCCTCGTGCGGCACCGGCAGCCGCAGCGCCAGCACGGCGCCCGCCACGGCCGCGTGCTTCACGAACTCGCGTCTCTCCATCGCCTCCCCGTTCGGCGTCCCCCGACAGGCGGCAGGGCGATCGGGAAATGATCGCCTCCGCAGCGCTGCGTCACCGCGCCGGCTCGAGCACGATCCGCTCGATCTCGAAGCCGTGCGGCCCCGCGCGGCCGGTATTCTGGAACATTCCAGCCGCGATTGCGAACTGGACGCCGTCCAGCGCGCCCGGCCGCGGACCTGACGCGGTCGGCAAGGACTCGCGCAGGTAGGGCAGGAACTGCGGGTACGGGCGCGGCAGCAGTGCGAGCGGCACGGGCCGGAGCGCGGACAGCGGCACGCGCACCTCCTGCCAGGCTCCGGTCAACTCGATCTCGACACCCCAGGCCGCCCCGTCCCGCTCGACGAGCGCGACCTGCATGCGGCCAGCCGCATCGCCCGCAGACCGCGCGCGGATACGCAGCACCCACGTGTCGGACGCCTCGGCCAGACGCGTGCGCTGCGCGGCCGGCAGGAACGTGCGCAGCGCGAAGTGGTGCGGCGACGGCGTGAGGTCCTGCACGACCGCGCGAACCGCGAAGGCGCCGGGCTCACTGCCCGGCACGGTGCCGGTCGTGAACGGGACGTACTGCCACGGGTGCGGATGCAGCATGTGCTCCAGGTCGCGGCGCGCGTCGAACAGCAGCAGCGCTCCGCCGGCCCGCACGATCGGCACGCGCCAGAACGCGCCGGTGAAATCCCAGCGCAGCGGATCGCCCGGGACACCGCGCGGGAACGTGCGTGATGTGCCCGCCTCGAAGACCGTGACCGCGTACTCGAGCAGCCCCTCGTGCACACGTTCGGCCGGCACGACGACCTCGTATGCGAACCCGTCCGACGCCGCCATGCGAACGCGCAGCGGCCTGCTCTGCCCGCCGTCGCCCCGCACGAACAGCACGACCGAATCCGCCGGCCCGCGGGATACCACGTCTACGCGCACGCTGAACGCCACGTCTGCCGCTCGTTCGGTGGCCGGGTCGTGCAGCACGATCGACGCGCCATCCGAGGACGCCGGCGCTGTGAACGCGCCCAGCGCACGGCCGGCCACGACCGTTTCGCCCGTCCATGCCGCCGGCCGCGCCGCGCCGGCGCGCGCGAGCACGTACACGCCCGGGCGGACATCCACCGTTGCCCCCGCCTGCACCGCCGGGCGGTGCGTATTGCCCGCGTTCACGGGTTCCACGCTGAACACCTCGCCCAGATCGGGCAACGCGATGCGCATCTTGCGCGTCCGCCAGATGACGCGCGCGGCCTCCCGCTCGAGGCTCGGCCGCGTGAACGGGTCGACGACCCACGCCACGTCCGGGTACACCTCGAGCCGCCACACCCCGTCGGCCAGACGATCCAGGAAATACGCGCCGGTGCCGGCGTACGTGACCACGGGCGAGCTGCCAACGCCGGCGACTCGCCTGAGGCGAGCGGGTGACGGCGCCGGGGTCCTCGTGTCGTTCGAGTACAGGAAGACCGTGTCATCGACCATCTCGCTGAGATCTTCGTCGTAGCTCACGCGGAACGGACCGAACCGGTCGCTCTCCGGATGCCGCCCGAAAACTGCGCCGCGCGCCGTCCCCCGGAATACCTCGCCCGCGATCATGAAACTGATCGCCTTGCCGGGCGTGTACACCAGGTTCAGGTAGTGCGTCTGGTACTCGGTGTTGACGTGCGCCATGGCGAGTGGATCGTACGCGAACTGCGTCGCCCACTGGAACCCGGCTGCGCGGAAGCTGCGCGCCATCGCCGGATACATGTACGAGCCCGCAACGTCCGCCGCATCGAACTCGTAGACCATGCGCGCCTTGTTCGCGCAGCCGGGGAAGGTGTCATACGGGATCGTGTAGCGCTCGACGTTGGGCAGCATGTTGCCGCCCGCGGCGGCGCCGCGCACGAGCCCGGTCGGGTACCACTGGTGACTCACGCCCTGGATGTCCGCGGCACAGACCGCGCGGCCGTGGGCGTCGTTGTAGTCCTGGCTGATGTTGTAGAAGATCGGCTTCGCGAAGCCGGCCTCGCGCAGCGCACCGACCAGCGTGTCGATGTAGCGCGTCGTCTCCTCCGGCAGGCCGGGGTGCGCCGGCTCGTTGAAGATCTCGATCGCCAGCACGTTGGGGTCGCCACCGTACGTGTGACCGGAGTAGCGGTTGCGGTGTTCGACGAACTGGCGCAGATAGTTGACCTGCGCGCGCCGCGCGATCGGGCTCGTCGTCATCTCGCCCTTGGTCCAGCCGTCGGACAGCCCGCTCGTGCCCGGGTCCGGCTCCGGGTAACCGCTGGGCCACCAGGCGATGGGCGTGAGGATCACGCGGATGCCGTGCGCGGCGAGCTGCGCCAGCAGGTAGTCGAAGAGGTCGAGGTGCTCGTTGTCGAGCAGGTTGCCGTCGCGGTCGCTGACTTCGCGGTCCCAGACGTGGATGCGGTACGCGTCGAGGCCGAGCCGCGCCAGGTGCAGGACATCCGCATCGATCGCCTGCTTCCGGTCCACGTCCAGTCGAGCGTGCGCGCGATACGCGTGCGCGAACGGCGTCGAGTAGTTCACGCCGAACAGCGCGACCTCCTGACCCGTCGCCGTCCAGCGCAGTACGCCCTGCGCGTCCAGGGTCACGGCTCCGCGTTCCTGCGCCTGCAGCTCTGCCGGGAACATCAGGAACAGCGCCGCGGACACGACGAGCGCGCATGCCGCCGCAAGGTGGCGCGTGCTGTTCCTTCCTCCGGGCCGTCGTGGCAGCCGCGGGATCAGTCGTCCTCGACGATCACCCACGTTTCCGCCATGCGGTCGTGCCAGCCGCGCTTCTCCGCGTGCCTCGGGATCGCGAGCAGGCCGAGCCCGAACGCGGCCGTCGAGATCCATTTGCCGATCGTCTCGCGGAAAGCCATGCGCAAGAAGCCGGCCGGCCTGCCATCCTCCGTGACGACCGTCATCGACAGGAAGCGCTTGGCCGGCGTCGTGCCGCGCGTCCAGAGGTACACGGAATACGCCCAGTACGCGGCGGAGAGGACCGTGACCATCGTGGTTCCTCCGCCGATGGCGGGCCACAGCACCGGGCCGAACATGCCGCCGTCGCGGACCGCCGAATCGAGGAACGCGGCGCCCAACCGGCGCTTCGCCGTCGCGAGCCGCCCCGCGAACGGGTCCGCCAGGTTGCACCGGCACGCCCGGCAGTACCGGGCCTCCGGCGGCGCGAGCGCGTCGCACTCCGGGCAGACCCGCGGCTGGACGCCGCGGGTGCCGTCGACCGTCGGGTGGGTCATGTCCGGATAGTACGGGAGGCGGCCCGGCCTGCGCGATGGCGAGGCGAGGCCGGCGGCGCGGCGGCCCCGTTTGCGCCGCAAACGGCGGGGCATAAGATTGTGGGCAGCCAACTGTGCCTGTACCGCCGCAGGACGTGCTCGCCTGATTCGCTGCGCCGCGAGTCGGAGTCCCGATCGCCGCCGAAGATCCCGGCCAGACCCCGAGGGAACCGGCATCGCACATCCGATCGGCTCTGGCGGGCGTCTCATTCACACGCGCGACGCTGCGACCCGGAGCCGAGCGCTCCGGTGCAACCCCGAAGCATGCCGACATGTCGCACGCCAGGCCCGAGAATTCCGGTCCTCCCGTACGCGTGATGGTGCTGTCCGACGTACGCCTGTACTGCGAGGGGCTGACGCGGCTGCTCGCGGGCGCCGAGGCGATCGACGTCGTCGGATCGGGGCCTGTGAACGAGGATTCGTTGTGCGATGTCGGAGTCGAGCGTCCCGACGTCGTGCTGCTGGAAGCGGCGGCCGCGTGCGATGCGAACATCGTGCGGAGCATCCGGAACCAGGCGCCGGACGCGCACGTCGTCGCGTACGGCATCGTCGATGAGGACACGGAGGCGCTACGCTGTGCGGAGGCCGGTGCGACCGCGTTCGTGTCGGGCGAGGCGACGGCGGACCAGCTGGTCACGACGATCCTGGGTGTCAAGCGGGGCGAGTTCCGCTGCTCGCCGCGCGTGGGCGCACTGCTGGTCCGGCGCGTGCAGACGCTGTCCCAGGAGGTCCCGCAGGTGCGACCCGCGCGGCTGACGCCGCGCGAGCACGGTGTGCTGGGGCTGATCGCGGAGGGCCTCTCCAACAAGGAGATCGCGGCCCGGCTCGGCATCCGGCTGTGCACGGTGAAGAACCACGTGCACCACATCCTCGAGAAGATGCAGGCCTCGCGGCGCAGCCAGGCGGTCGCACGGTACCGGCGGCTCCGCAAGCTCGATCGTGGCTCCGACCGCGCGAGACGATCCGGATCCTAGGGTTCATTCCGGCGGATGCCGGACCCGCGCCGCTCCCCGGTTTCCAGCTTCGACGACCCTCCCGTTCCTCATTGCGTCACACGTCGAGATCCGGTCCTCCGCTCCACCTCCGATTGATCCTTCCGATCCGTTGCACGGCGCCGGCGAGACGGGCATCTACGATCATGGACGTACAACGCGGTGACGCGACGGATACCATCAGAGTCCTCATTGCCGCGGTCCCGGGGCTGCTTGCCGCGGTCGTGCGCAACACGGTGAACGGAGAGACGGACATGCAGGTCGTGGCCGAAGTGGAATCGCCGGACGACGTGCAGAACGCGCTGGATGCGCCGGTCGATGTCGTGGTCACCGCATCGGTGACCGCGGACCTGGCCGCGCCGTTCCGGCCGCTCGTGTTCGGTCCGGCGGCGGTCCCGGTCGTTGCGCTCCGCGTGGACGGCCTGCGCATCGACGTGTACGGCCGCCGCAGTGCGAGCGGTGTCGGACTCGATGGACTGACGGGGATGATCCGCGAGGCGGTGTGCAGATCGCGCGGTTGACGGGAGGCATCGATGCATGAGATCGGCACGTGGTCCAGCCCGGCGGGCACCGTCGAGGCCACGCTGGATGTGGAGAGCGGTGTCCACGCGCAGGAGCTGCCGCGCTGGGTGTCCGGCGCGCTCAAGGGCGCCCTCGCGGGCGCTGCGACCGGCGCGGCGGCCGGCCCGTACGGCGCGCTGGTCGGCGCGGCCGGGGGGGGTGCACTCGGCGCCGCATCGACGGCGCCGGCGCCGCCGCCCGCGAAGAAGCCGCCCGCTCCGGCCGCAGGCGCGCCGCCCGCTCCGCCGAAGACCGCGCCACCGGCGCCACCGGCGCAGACGGGCGCGCAACGCCCGCCGAGCGCGACGGAC
>JBFFZF010000126.1:0-14573 GCA_041568755.1 Longimicrobiales bacterium
CATGCCGGGTCCGCGATGCGCGCGGGCGCGGTCGCGCCCTGGCCCAGCGCGGCGCGCAGCTCTTCCTGCACGGCGGTGAGCGCCGCGCTCACGAGCGCGCGCGGCTCGCGCGCGAGCAGGCCGGCAAAGGCCTCGCTCGCGAGCAGCCGGTCAACGGATGGGATGGCGCGGCGGGCGTCGTCCATGGTTCGCACCCGGCGGCGCCGGCTGGGCTGGTGCGGGCCGGGCAGCCCGTGTCGTGTCGGGCCTGGGCGGCGCGCGTGCCGGCACCTCGAACATGACCGTCCCTCCACCGCCCGAGCGCGCGGAGATGTTGGCGAGTCCCTGGATGGTCACCGCGTAGCGCTGGCCGGGTGTCAGCGGCGAAGCCGGGATCAGCACGAACTCCTGATACGGCAGCGGCAGTGTGGGCGCCGGGATCGAACTCGCGACCGGCGGCCGCGGCACACCCGGGCGGCCGGGACCCAGCCCGCGCCCCGCCGCAGCCGGGGGCGTCATGCGCGGCACGGAATCGCCCGCCACGGAGTCTGCCTCCGCCTGCTCCGCGCGCAGGCGCTCCTGCATCGCGGCGAAGGAATCGACCGTGATCAGCCGGTGCTCGCCGGGCACGGGCACGCTGTCGGGCAGCGTCAGGAGCGTGACTTCCATGAACTGCAGATCGGCGGTCGGCTCCAGCCAGTCGTCGGTGGCCAGCCGCACGCTCGTCGAGTCGGCGGGCTCGGCGCGCAGCAGGCGAGGTGGTGTCGTGTCGGCCGGCACGATGGCCACGTTTTCGACCAGGATCGTATCCGTGTCGCGATTGACCGGCACGCCGATCCTGCGCGAGTAGGCTTCCGCCGGATCCTGCCGCCGGTTCCGGTTCTGGTCGGCGTACGCGACAATGTCATACACCGCCGGCGCCAGGTAGCGGAACGAGAAGAAGGCCAGCGAATCCGCACCCGTCACGTAGACCGTGGAGTCGCCGCGCGGCGTCGCCTCCACGATGGCCAGCGGAACGGGTTGCCCGGTGATGCGGTCCGAGATGAGCCCGCCGATCACCGTCGCGGCCAGGTCGCCTCCCGTCGAGAAAGCCAGCTCGGCCGGTTCGCGCAGCTCGTTGTTGAACAGGTCGCGGATCCCGGGCAGCAGGATCACGCGGTAGACCGTTCCCGGACGCCAGCCGCCTTCGACCGACACGCGCAGATCGCTGCGGCCACGCGACACCTTGACCGCTCCCGTGCGCGGCGAGACCAGAACGGCGTTGTTGTCCACGCCCCGTTCGCTGATGCGTTCGTCGAAGCGGAAGATGACATCGCCGCTGAAGTCCGGCTCGATGGCCAGCGGCGCCGGCACGGTCTCGATCACGCGCGGTGCATCACGATCCTCGTCACCGCCCGGCGGCGGCATGGCCCGCGCACACGCCGCCGACGGCAGCAGCAGCGCGAGCACGATTTGCCAGTGGCTGGCGGACCGGGCGCGGGACACTTTACGCCTCACCCAGTGCCGCGAGCTTGACCGCCAGACGCTCGCGCTGGTCGCGGAAGCTGGCGGCCTTCTCGCGCTCCCGCTCGACGACGTCCACCGGCGCCCGGCGCACGAAATCCTGGTTGTCGAGCCGGACCAGTGCGGCCTGCAGCTGCTGGTCCAGGCGCTGCAGCTCGCGGGTCAGCCGTTCCCGCTCCCGGTCCACGTCGATCATGCCGGCGAGCGGTACGAACAGCTCCGTGCCATCGCGCAGCACGGCGTGTGCACCCGCGCCCTGTGCACCGTTTCCGCCGATGTCGACCTGCTCGACGCGCGCCAGCCGGTGCAGAGCCCGGTCTTCGGCGCGCAGCGCTGCCTGCAATGCGCCGCTGACGTTGGCCAGGTGGATCCGGATCAGCGCGGCCGGCGGCGCATCGTACTCCGAGCGGAGCGTGCGGATCGTGCCGATCAGCTCCATGAGCGCGCCCATCTGCGCCTCGGCATCGTGATCGCGCGGCGCGCCACCCGGCTCGGGCCAGCTGGCAATCATGAGCGACGCCTCGCGCGTCCGGCCGGCCGGCACGGGCAGGCGGCGCCACAGCGCATCGGTGATGAAGGGCATGATGGGGTGCAGCAGCCGCAGCGCCTGATCGAAGGCGGCCACCAGCGTGGCACGCGCCGCCGCCCGACTGGCCGGCTCCGCATCGTCCCGCACGCGGTGCTTGACCAGCTCGACGTACCAGTCTGCCAGCTCGCCCCAGAAGAAGTGATACACGGCGTCCGCCGCCTCGTGGAAGCGGAACCCTTCGAGCTGTCGCGTGACCTCCGCAGCAGCCGCAGCCGCGCGGGACAGGATCCACCGGTCCGCCAGCTCGAGCGGCACGTCGTCCGCGCGCGGATCGGCGACCGACTCTCCTTCCACGTTCATCAGGATGAAGCGGCCGGCGTTCCACACCTTGTTGGCCAGGTTGCGTCCGGTCGCGAACGTGTCGTCCAGATTCTCCGGGTCCATGAGGATGTCGGTGCCCAGACCCTGCGCGTCGATCACGGTGTAGCGCAGGGCGTCCGCGCCGTACAGCCGGACGACTTCCAGCGGATCGATGCCGTTGCCCAGCGATTTCGACATCTTGCGCCGCTGCATGTCCCGCACCGTGCCGTTCAGATAGACGTCACGGAACGGGACCTCACCCATGAACTCCAGCCCGGCCATGATCATGCGGGCGACCCAGAAGAAGAGGATCTCCTGCGCGGTCACCAGCGCGTGGCCCGGGTAGAACGCCGGTACGTCATCCGACGTCTCCGGCCAGCCGAGCGTCGAGAACGGCCACAGCCACGACGAGAACCACGTGTCGAGCACATCCTGATCCTGTTCCAGATCGGTGCTTCCGCACTGCGCACAGCGATCCGGATCTTCGCGCGCCACCATCATGTGACCGCAGGTGGAGGCGCGGCAGTACCACACGGGAATCCGGTGTCCCCACCACAGCTGCCGCGAGATGCACCAGTCGCGGATGTTTTCCAGCCAGTTCTCGTATACGGCCAGGTGCCGCTCCGGTGTGAACCGGACGCGCCCGTCGCGCGATGCAGCCAGCGCCGGCTCCGCCAGCGGCTTCATGCGCACGAACCACTGCAGTGAGACCCGCGGCTCGACCACCGTGTGGCACCGGTAGCAGTGCGGGATCGTGTACGTATGGTCCTCGGTCCGGTCGATCAGCCCGAGCTTGCTCAGCGCGTCCGTTACACGCGCGCGCGCCTCGAACCGATCGAGGTCCTGGAACTCCGGCGGCACGTTCTCGTTCATGCGCGCGTCCGGCGTCATCACGTTGCGTCCCGGCAGGTCGTGGCGGCGCGCCAACTCGAAGTCGTTGGGATCGTGCGAGGGTGTGATCTTCACGGCGCCGCTGCCAAAAGACGGATCGACGTACGCATCCGCGACGACCGGGATCGAGCGTCCCGTCAGCGGCAGTTCGACGTGCGCGCCGACCAGACCGAGGTAACGCTCATCCTCCGGATGCACCGCCACAGCCGTGTCCCCGAGCATCGTCTCGGGACGCGTCGTCGCTACGACCACGTACTGGCGCCCGTCGGGCAGCGTGGGCAGTTCCACGCCCGCGACCGGCTCCCGCAGCGGATAGCGCAAGTGCACGAGCCGGCCATTCGACTCTTCGCCCTCCGCTTCCTCGTCCGACAGCGCCGTCAGGCAACGCGGGCACCAGTTGATGATGTACTCGCCGCGGTAAACCAGGCCCTTCTCGTAGAGCCGCACGAAAACCTCGCGCACGGCGCTGGACAGACCCGGATCGAGCGTGAAGCGGGTGCGCGTCCAGTCGCACGAACAACCGATGGCCCTGAGCTGCTCGAGGATCGTCGAGCCGGTTTCCTCGACGAACGCCCACACCCGCTCGACGAAGGCCTCCCTGCCCAGGTCCTCACGCGTCAGCCCCTCATCGGCGATCAGCCGCTCGACGACGTTCTGCGTGGCGATCCCGGCATGGTCCGTGCCGGGCAGATAGAGCGCCTCCCTGCCCTGCATGCGGCGCCAGCGGATCAGCACGTCCTGGATCGTGTTGTTCAGGCCGTGCCCCATGTGCAGCACGGCGGTCACGTTGGGCGGCGGAATCACGATGACGTAGCTGTCCCGCCGGCCTTCGAGGACACGCTGCGGATCCGCGTGGAAGTAACCACGCTCCTCCCACTCCTCGTAGAGCGCCTTCTCGATGCTGCCCGGGTCGTATCTCGGTGGAAGCGTCGTGCCCATGCTTCGTCTCGGGTTCGTGTCGAATCGAGGACGTTAGTGGTCGCCGTCCGGAGCCGTCAACCGGCACCGGTCTGCGCACGTCCGGATTGTGAGGGAAAGGGGATCAGTCGCGCACGCCACCCGACGCGTCACCGCCCGACTTCTTCGTCGCATCACCGCCCGACTTCTTCGTGGAGTCACGCTGCGCATCCGTGCGCGCGCGGATCGCTTTCACGCGGTCTTCGAACGTCTCGCGCACCTCTGCCTGCGCGGCCTGTGCCTCGATCGCGGACCAGCCGCGCACGCGCGCGAGCGATTCCTCGCGGCGGCCCGGCGGCGTCGCGAAGCCGACCGGCAGCGGCACCGTGACCGATCCCAGGTGCAGCTTCCCGGGCGACACGCCCCAGCGACCGCCTTCCGCGTCGGTCGTGGTCCAGTCCAGGGCGTTCGCGGCTGCCAGCGCTGCGGCGGCCGTCGAGTCGTTCCACGCGCCCAGCCGCCCCGCCACGCGGTCGAGCATGGCGTCGAAAGCGTTCACCGGCGGCGGGAAATCACCGGGCTGCGTCCACAGCCGGGGGTCGGACGGCGTGGATCGGAGACGCTCGGCGATGGATGCCGGTGGCGCGGCCAGTGAGGGCCGGACCGGCGCGGGCGCCTCGATGCGCGGTTCCGGGAGCGGCGTCGGCTCGGGTCGCTCTTCGATGATCGGCGGCGGTTCGACGAAATCGATGTCGGGCACCGCGACCAGCGGAATGACCTGTGTCGCCTCCCGGAACGTCACGACCTGTGCAGGCGGTCCGACGGGCGCGGGCACGAGCGTGAGGCGGAACTGGATCAGCCAGAGCGCGAGCCCGTGCAGCAGCGTCGCGATCAGCAACCCGACGAGCAGCACCCAGCGGGGTTCACGCGCCCGGCGACGCGCCGCGGGGAGCGGAACCACCGGCGGATGGGGCGCAGCGGGACGGGGCCGGTCGGTCAGGGCGGACGTCATACCACCTTCTAACCGCCGGGCCCGAGGGCGGTTCCTGCCGGCAGCAGCGTGGACAGGCGGGACACGGCTTCCTCCAGTCGGGCCGGCGGTTGGGTGAGCGCCGCCCGCAACCACCCTTCACCGGCGGCGCCGAGCGCCGCGCCCGGCATGATCACAACGCCCGCCTCCAGCAGCGCGCGCCGCGCGAACGCGTGGGAATCGGTGCCCTGCGGGACAGGGAACCACACGTACATGGTCGCCTGCGGCAGGGAGGCCGCGAAGCCGTGCGCCTGGAGCGCCCGCACGAGCGCATCCCTGCGTACGCGGAACGCCTCGACGTTGCCGGGCACCCATTCGGCATGCGACTCGAGCGCCGCCTGGGCGGCGGCCTGCACGCACAGGAACTGGCCTGTATCGACGAACGCCTTGACGCGCGCCAGCGCGGCGAGCGGACCCGCGGCACCGGCCGCCCAGCCGATGCGCCAGCCCGTCATGTTGTAGGTCTTCGAGCAGGAGTGGAATTCAATGGTCACTTCCCGGGCGCCGTCGAATTCGAGAATGCTCGGCGCACCATACCCATCGAAGGTGATTTCGCTGTACGCGTTGTCGTAGGCCAGGAGCACGTCATGCCGGTGGCAGAAGGCGATGACTTCCTCCAGCCGGGCGCGCGGCGCAATCGCCGCGGTCGGGTTGTTCGGATAGTTCAGGTACAGGATGCGTGCCGTGCGCACCACGTCGGAAGGAAGCGACGACAGCGGGACAAGGAAATCGTGCTCTGCGCGCAGCGGCACCAGCCACGGGGTCCCGCCGGCGAGCAACGTGCCTCCCAGATACGGCTGATAGCCCGGATCGGGGATGATCGTCGAGTCACCGGCGCCGACGTAACACAACGCCAGCTGCGCGATGCCTTCCTTCGAGCCGATCAGCGGGAGAATCTCGGTGTACGGATCCAGCGACGTTCCGAAGCGACGCTCCATCCATGCGGCAATGGCCTCGCGGAAGGACGGCAGGCCCAGTTGAAACGGGTAGCGGGACATCGCCGGATCGCGGGCCGCGCGGGAAAGCGCCTCCAGCGCGGCCGGCGGGGGCGGCAGATCCGCGTCCCCGGCGCCGAGGTCGATGACGTCCACGCCACGGGCGCGCAACTCGCGCCGGATGCGCGGCACGTCCGCGAGCGGGTACGGCGGGAAGTTCTGGAACCGGCCCGCGAGTGGCGGTCCACCGGCCGTCGTGCTCATGACGCGTGTGCCGTGCCGAACGGCGCCATCACGTCGCCCGTCGCACCGGATTGCCGAGCCGGCTGAGCCCGGCGAGTTCGATTTCCACGACGTCGCCGTCCACCAGCGGGCCCACACCTTCCGGGGTGCCGGTCGCGATGATGTCGCCCGGCTCCAGCGTCATGATCGCGCTGATCCACGCGATGATGACCGGGATGCCGAAGACCATGTCCGCCGCCTTCCCGTGCTGGCGGAGCTCTCCGTTCACGCGACACACGACTTCCAGACCACGCCAGTCCAGGCCCAACGCCGGCACGACACGCCCGACCGGACAGAACGTGTCGAAGCCTTTCGCCCGGGTGAACTGCACATCGAGCTTCTGCAGATCTCGCGCCGTGACATCGTTGAGCGGCATGTAGCCGGCGACGACCGTCAGCGCCTCGGCTTCCGACACCTTGCGTGCACGCGATCCGATGAGCACGCCGATTTCGCCCTCGTGCTCGACGCGCTCCGATTGTGCGGGCAGCATGATCGTGTCGCCGTCCGCGATGACCGACGACGGAGGTTTCAGGAAGATGAGCGGGCGCTCGGGCACGTCGTTGCCCAGCTCGCGGGCGTGCGCGGCGTAGTTTCGGCCCACACACACGATCTTGCCAGGCTTCCGACCGGACGAGCCGCCCACCGGCATGGTCACGTTCCGTTCACAGGGGTCACGGGGACCGCACCGCCGCGTGCGGCGGTCGAACGGGCGGGAGAATCGGTGCCCGTTTCCCTCCCGCGCAAGTAGAAGCGGCGGAGTTCCTCGCGGATCTCCTGCCACGGACCGGTCCGGACGGGCGCCGGAGGCAGGGATGCGAGCAGTCGCCGACCGTAACCGCGCTGGTGCGCCCGCCGGTCCAGAAGGACGACGGCGCCCCGATCGGTCCGTGACCGGATGAGCCGGCCGAATCCCTGTTTCAGACGCAACGCGGCGAGCGGCAGCATGTAGTCGGTGAAGCTGTTCCCGCCGGCCACCTCGACGGCCTCGAGCCGGGCCGCGGTGAGCGGTTCGGTCGGCACGCGGAACGGCAGCCGCGCGATGACCAGTCCGCGCAGCGGATCGCCGGGCACGTCCACGCCCTCCCAGAACGAAGCCACACCCAGCAGGATGCCTCGCCCCGATGCCACGAAGCGCTCGAGCAGCCGGACACGCGCCGCATCGCCCTGCACGAACAGCGGCCAGCGGCCTTCCGCGCCGTGACCCCGCAGGTGCCCGGCCGACGCGCGCAGTGCGCGCCAGGACGTGAACAGCACGAAAATGCCGCCATCGCTCATGCGCGCCATGTCCTCCACGATTGCGGCAGTACCGGCGTGCAGGCGGGCTTCGTCTCCGCCCGGTGACGGCAGATCGGTGACCACGGCGATGGTGGTCTGTTCCGTGAAATCGAACGGTGACGGGTGCACCGATTCAGTGACCCGCACACCGGCGGTGAGACCGAGCCGGTTGCGCAGGAACGTGAACCCCTCCCGCGTCGTGAGTGTGGCCGAGGTCAGGACGGCCGTATCCACCCGGTCGAAGAGGCTCTCGCGCAGTGCCTGGCCTGGCTCGACGGGTGCCGCATGCACGGCAACGTTGGGTTCTGCACCCGTCCCGCGCCGCTCCAGCCAGCGCACGAGCGGATACGCGTCGTGGCCGGGCTGGAAGGCAAGCCGCAGAGCGGCGGCGGCTTCGCGAACCCGCCCGTGCACACCCTGCAATTCGACCAGCTGCTCATGCAGCGATGTCTTCCACGTGTCGTCGATGAGAATGCGCTCGCGCAGCTGGAGCAGGCCGCGCGCCAGTTCCTCCAGCAGGCCGAGCACATCCTCCAGGACCGTGGCCGGACCGTCGATCCAGGCTGGCTCTCCGACGAAGTCCTCGTACATGCGCACGACGCCGTCCGGTGCCCTCGCGCACAGAGCACCCAGCGCGTCGAACAGAGCCAGCGCCTGCTCGCGTGTGCGCGCGACACGCGGCCGGAGCGCATGGATGAGGTCGAGCGCATCCTGGCGCAGGAAATCGTCCGCGCGGGCCGCGACGAGCCGTTGCTCGAACGCCGCCAGCAGGCCGCGCCCCCTGCGGTCCACGCGACCGAGCACGCGCAGCAGACTGCGCCGCGTCACCTGCGCACCCAGGTGTGACGTCGCCGCCTCCTCCAGATTGTGCGCCTCGTCCAGGATGACGCGGCGATACGCCGGCAGCACGGCCGGAGCCGTCCAGTTGTCGCTGGCCCGACGCACGGCCAGGTCGCTGAACAGCAGGTGGTGATTCACGACGAGGACGTCCGCAGCTGCCGCGTCGCGGCGCGCCCGCTGGTAGAAGCACGCCTCGAAGTGCGGGCAGCGCGCGCGCAGACACACGTCGGAATCGCTGACGACTTCGTCCCAGACCTCGTCGGCCGGCTGGAACGGCAGGTCCTGCAGCGAGCCTTCCCGGCTCTGCCCGGTCCAGTCGACGATCGCATCGAGTTCGCGGCGTGTGTCGTCATCGAAGAGCACGGGCGCGGACTGCGCGGCCAGCCGGGCACGCCGGATCGAGACGTAATTGTGCCGCCCCTTGACCAGCGCGAAACGGAACGGCGCGCGCAGCACGCGCTGCGCGAAGGGCAGGTCCTTGCCGACCAGCTGCTCCTGCAGGTTGATCGTGTTCGTAGACACGACGGCGCGCTCGCCGTTGCGCACGGCCCACAGGATGGCCGGGATCAGGTAGGCGATCGATTTCCCCGTCCCGGTCCCGGCCTCGACGATCGACACGCCCCCTTCGTTGAAGGCGCGCGCCACGACGCGAGCCATGTCCCGCTGTTCCGGCCGGTCCTCGTACGCAGGGTGCAGCGCACTGACGGCGCCGCCCGGGGCGAGCCACGCCGCGACCTCTTCTTCGTCGAGCAGCTCGAGCTGGCGCGGCCGGACCGGTTCGACCACGACGTACAGATCACGCGCGCCGTTGTCGATGATGCCCAGGCCGAGACCCGCGGCGTACAGCTGGGCGGCAACGCGCAGGTCGGCTTCCGAGGGCGTGAGGTCGGCGGACGGGTGGTTGTGCAGGACGAGCGAGCCCGGTTCGGCGTCGCGCACCGCGGCCAGCACGGCCGAGCTGTGGCCGCGTGCAACCACCCGTGGTGAACCCACGTAGCCGCGATCATCGACCGCCGCGACGAAGCACACCTCGTTGCCGCCGGCGTCGGTGATGGCCTGGCGCAGCGTTTCCGCCGCCTCGGTCGAGATGCCGACCACGCGGGCATGTCCCGAGCGCACGCTCCCCTCCCCTCTCACCCCTGCCCGGTGCCGGGCGCGGAACCGGCGCGTCGAACCCGGTGGAGCTCCGCCACCGCGTGATCCGCCCGTGCCGGCGTCACTGCGTCTTCAGCGTCTTCTTCTTCGCGGCCGGAAACAGCACGTTATTGAGGATGAGCCGGTAGCCCGGCGAATGCGGGTGCAGGCTGAGATCCGTCGGCGCGTCGCCGATCTGGTGTTGCGGATCCTCGGGATCGTGGCCGCCCAGGAACGTCCACGTCCCTTCACCAAACGTGCCATGCACGTACTTCACCCACGGTGTGCCTTCCTCGTCGGCCAGCGTCACCACGCCCGCCTTCAGGCGGTCGCGGCGGAAGCTGGTCGTCAGTCCGTAGAAATCGCTGATCACGTTCTCGTGATTCTGCACGAGCATCGACGGCACCGGATCGAACTTGGCCGCGAAGTCGAAGAGCTCGAACGCACCCAGCGGCTGGCGCCAGGGTGTGTTGACCTGATGGCCATCGATGTCGCTGAACGCGTTCACGCCCGGGTTGATCTGTACTTCGACATCGCGGAACGCGAGCGTACGGTCCCATTGCATGCGGCGCGTCGCGTCCGGGTCGATGCCGGTCCCATCGCTGAACGCGGCGGCGATGTCTACACCGAGCGCCGCCAGCGCCAGTTCGATCGTCTCCGTGGCCGTACACATCGCGAACAGGAACCCGCCGTCGGCGACGTACCGCCGGATCTCTTCGGCCACGCTCTTCTTGAGCGCCGGCACGTTGGCATGACCGAACTGCCGGGCCGTCGCTTCGTTCTGGCGCACGGCATCCTGCAGCCAGGGCGCACCCGCGTAGTTGATGTAGAACTTCGAGTACTGGCCGGTGAAGTCCTCGTGGTGCAGGTGCAGCCAGTCATACTCGGACAGCCGGCCCTGCAGGACGTCGGGGTCCCAGACCTTCTCATACGGGATATCGGCGTACACCAGCGCCAGTGTGACCGCGTCATCCCAAGGATTCGTATTGCCGGGCGTGTACACCGCGATGCGCGGTGCCTTCTCGAGGATGATCGACTCCATGTTCGAGTCCTCGATCGCAGCGCGGATGTGGGAGACCTCGACGGCGTTCACTGGCGTCGCCGTGACGCCGCGCAGCGCCGCCTCGCGACGGACCTCCGGCCGATCGGGAAGCAGAAAGCTGCCGCTCCGGTAGTTCAGCAGCCACTCGGCGCCCTCGCCCTGCTTGATCGTCCAGAACGCCAGACCGTAGGCCTTCAGATGGTTGCTCTGGTCCCGGTCCATGGGCACCAGGAGGAACTGCGCCGCGGCGGGCGCGGCGTTCAGCACCAGAGCGAGTCCGCAGGCCAGCAGGCCGCGCAGCAGAATGGTCACGGGTCCAATGCCTCCATCAGCTCGTTGCGCGCGGCCAGGCGCTGGAGCTCGCGGCGCGCCTGGGGCAGCAGTGCGCTGCGCGGGTAATCCAGGATCATCCGTTCGAGAAGCGAGCGCACGTCGTCGGGCGGCGCACCGCGGTCCAGCATGCCGCGGGCCAGCGCGAGCAACGCCGTCGGCGCCTCCGGCGAGCCGGGGAACTCCTCGATGATCTCGCGCCGGATGTGCTCCGCGTCAATCGCCATCCCGTTCCGGTCCGCGATATCGGCCGCGTACTCGAGCAGCGCGACCTGCTCATCGGCATCGAGCACATCCACGCCCTCCAGCAGGCCGCGCAGCGCGTTCCGCTGTTCCGTCCCGGCCGCCATGGAGCGCATGACCAGCGCGGCACCCTCCCGGGAAAGCCGGCCGAGGAGCTGCGCGAGCGCGATCGTTTCCGTGGCCTCCGCGCCATGCAGCAGCGGCGCGGCGCGCAGCAGTTCGCGTTCGGCGCGCTCGTATTCGCCCTGCTGGATGCGCACCCGGGCCCGCACCAGGCTGGCGCGCGGCCCGGCTGCCCCATCCAGGACTTCTTCGGCACCGCTCAGCATATCGCGTTCGAGCAGTGCATGGGCGACGTGCCCGATGGCGGCATCCGTCTCCGGGGCCGCGGCGAAGTCCGCGCGCAACCGGTCCACCTCCGTTCGGGCGGCGGCGATGTTGCCTTCGCGCGCGAGGAACATGACGCGCAGTGAAAGCGCCTGGCGCATCGTCGGCGAGCCCGGCTCCAGCGATTGCTCGATGGCGCGGAACGCGGCGTCCGCGGCGACCGGATCGCCCGTTGCGAAGGCCAGTTCGGCCAGACGGGTGCGCAGCGCCAGGCTCATGCCCGCGTCACGCCGCGCGACGCCCTCCTCGACGAGCCGGGCGTAGGCCCAGTACGCGAGGTGCTGGAGGCCGGCGCCGTCCGAACGACGAGCCAGTTCGATCAGGAACGCGTCACGCCGGTCACCGTCCAGCGTCCGGTCGAGATGCGTGGCGAGGCGGGACGCCGTCGTTTCCAGCCCGGCATCGACAGCCAGCTGCAACGCGGCTTTCGTGCGCGCCGTCGTCGCTGGCGGTGCAGACAGGAGCTCGACCAGTTCGGGGATGACGCGCGCGGACCCCGGACCCCGGAGCGTCCCGACCCGGCGTTGCACGAGCAGGAACGCCTGCCCATCGGGACCGATCGCCCGCGCCCACTCGGCCGCGACGCGGTCGAAGCGGTGGGCGTCCGCCCACGCGTCACCCAGCTCGAGCGCCAGGGCGTCCGGGCGGTCGATGCGCCAGCGGCCCTCTTCGAGCACCGCCACCGCGCGCCCGTACTCGGCCTGCCGCCGCCACGCCCGGGCCGCTTCGCGATACGGTGTCTCCACCGCCGGCATCGCCGAGATCCACGCGCGGGCGGCTCGCGCCATCGCGTCGG
Organism: Longimicrobiales bacterium; assembly: GCA_041568755.1. Lineage (GTDB taxonomy): Bacteria > Gemmatimonadota > Gemmatimonadetes > Longimicrobiales > RSA9 > JBFFZF01. The sequence goes on from JBFFZF010000126.1 coordinate 12,454, forward strand.
TCCGGCCCAGCACAGCCAGGGCGCGCACACGCATCTGGTGACCGACGATGGAAGCGGGCTCCCGTTCGAGCAGGACATCGACATGAGGAAGCAGCTCTTCCGTACGCCCGAGCATGCCGAACAGCCGCTCGAGCACGAGCAGCGCGTTGAGTGAACCGGGATGGGCCTCGAGGACGCGCTTGACGATCTCTGCCGCCCCCTCGAGATCGCCGCTGGCCTCCGCCGTCGTGGCCGCGCGCAGCAGGCGCAGCGCATCGTGACCGTCCGCACCGAGCTGGCTGGCACGCGCCGACGACGCGCACCCGGCCAGCGCGACGAGCGCCGCGAACAGCGCGCTGCGCGAGCGGCTCCTCCCCGTCACATCGGCTCCCGCTCCTGGCCGCCGGACTGGCGGTTGATCCGCTCGAAGTAATCCAGGATCAGCTTGCGGTAGGCCGGCGGCAGTGCGCGCAGCTCGTCGGGTGTCGGCACCCGGTACTTCGTCGAAGCGTCGAGCAGCGCAGGACTCAGCGCCGGTGCGAGCGACGGCACGAACGTCCCGGGCCGCTCGCCGACCCGCTCTTCGCTCTGCTCGTCCTTCTCCAGCGTGCGACCCGCGTCCAGCAGCCGGTGGAACAGCCGCTCCTGACGGGCAAGCACCTGCGGCGGCGGGCGGCCGGCTTCCATCTGCGCAGCGATGTTCGCCGCTTCCTGCGCCAACTGATCGAGGCGGCCGAGCGCATCTTCGCGGCCGATGCGCTGCTGCAGGTCGCCCAGTTGCGCGGCGATGTCGCGCTGATCGCGTGCCAGCCGCTCCACCTGCTGGGACATCGCCCGCGGCGTGAGATCGAGCGGCATGAGCGCGCTGGTCCGGCCGTTCAGACCACCCTGCTGCTGCGCCAGGTCCTGCAGCTGCTGGAGTGCCTGCTGCAGCCCCGTGGCGCTCTCCGACTGATCGATCTGCTTCTGGTTCTCGAGCAGAGCCAGAGCGAGCCGGTTCAGGGCCTCGATCGTCTGCTCGGCCTCCGACATCGGGATGCGCTGTCCGCCCGCGTTCTGCTCCATCGCCTGGGCCGTCTGCTGCATGCTCAGGTTCGCGCGACCCAGCGCTGCGCCGACATCGCGGCTCACCATCCCCGTCTGCTGACCCAGGTCGCCCAGGTTGCGGCTGAGCTGCTCCAGGCCCTGTTGCAGGGCCCCCTGCTCGGCGCGCATCCCCTGCATGTCCTGGCCACCGGCGCCGCCCTGCTGACCTCCCGCCTGCTGACCTTGCTGACCCTGCTGCTGCTGACCTTGCTGCTGGCCCTGCTGCTGGCCGCGCTGGCCACCCTGTTGCTGTTGCTGCTGCTGGGTACCACCCTGCTGCTGTTGCGCGGCCTGCTGATCACGCCGGACCTGTTCCATGCGATCGAGGAGGGCCTGCTGGCGCTCGGCCAGCGACAGCGCCTCGTTCATCGCCTGCTGCATGCCCTCCTGCAGTTCGCGGCGGGCCGCATCGGCAATCGACTTCCTCGCGGCCTCCAGGTTGCCCGCGGCCTGCTCCAGATTGGCCGCAGCTTCTTCGCCGGACCTGGCCGCCTGTTCACCCTGCCGGGAAGCCGCGCGCTGCGCCGCATCCCGCATGGACTGCTGCGCGGCGCGCACCTGGGACTGCGCGTTGCCCGCATCCTGCTGCGCCTCGTCCTGCTTCTGCGCCGCGAGTTCCTGGCCCAGACTCTCGATATCGCGGGCCAGCTGCTGTGCACGCGCCTCGATGTCCCGCTGCGCGGCCTCCTGTTCCGGTCGTGGCTGCTCGCGCATCGCGTCGGCCAGGGCGCGCTGTTGCGTGGCCAGCTCGCGCGCCTCCTGCGCGAGCGCCGCGGCTCGCTGCTCGGCCGCAGCCTGGCGCAGCTGCTCCAGGCTCGATTCGAGTTGTTCGCGCAGATTCTCCTGCTGTTTCGTCAACTCTTCGAGCGCGCGCTGCAGCTGTTCCGGATCGAGCTTGTCGAGCGCTTCGCGCAGCTGCTCGACCTGCTGCTTCATCTCCGGCGTCAGCAGTTCCTCGTACAGGGACCGCAGCTCATCCAGGCGCTCACGCATCTGCCGGTCCTGCAACCCGGCCGCTTCCATCAGTTTCTCGAGCGCCTGCATCCGGTCGCGCA
>JBFFZF010000127.1:0-14515 GCA_041568755.1 Longimicrobiales bacterium
CAGATCCGCAACTGGGCCACCGCCGATTTCGTGACCGCCGACGGACGCCAGCACAGCGCCCTGTCGGACACCATCCTCGTCACGGTCGGCCAGATCGCCGGCGTCGACATCGAACCGCCTCGCCGTACGTTCGGCCGGGCGCTCAGCACCGTCGTGCTGCCGCACACGCTGCGCAACCTGGGGAACGGGCCGGACGCCTTCGCCATCACGGCGCAGTCGCGCGCCGGCTGGGCCGTGCGCGTGTACGACGACGTGAACCGGGACGGCGTGCTGGATCAGAACGATGTGCAGGTCGTTCGCCCGCTGGCACTTCCCCAGGGCGGCGACCGGTTCCTGCTGCTCGCCATCGATCTGCCCGCCGGCGCCTGGGCGACACGGACGGCGGACACGGTCCATGTACGGGCCGTGAGCGAGTACGATCGCTCCGTTGCCGATGCGCTGGACGATGTCATCGAGAGCTACGACGGCACGGTCAGCCTGAGCCTGACCAAGTCGGTGGATCGTGCCAGCGCCGCCGTCGGCGATGTGCTGACGTACTCGATCGCCTTCGCGGTGACGGGCAGTGGCACCGCACGGGGCGTCGAGATCATCGATGTCCTGCCTGCGGGGACCCGTTTCGTGCCGGGTACGATCCGGCTGGACGGCGTTCCGGTCGACGCGAGCATCGGCTTCTTCGATGCGGCCGCGGGCCGCGTCGTGGTCCGGCTCGGGGATCTCGCTGCCGGCTCCACCGGAACCGTGAGCTTCCAGGTGGTGCCCGGTCCGGCGACTGCGGATCGGTCCGTCGACAACACCGCGAGGCTCACATTCGGCACGGCGGCGGACACGACGGTTTCGAATACCGTCACCACAACCATCGCGACGGCCCGTCTGGAGCTGCACAAGAACGTCGACGGCGCGCGCGTCGCCCGGTCGGGTGAGCCGCTCGCATTCGCGATCAGCTACCGGAATCCGTCGCCGGTCACGGTGCGCGACGTCGCCATCGTCGACACGCTGCATGCCGACCTCGAGTTCGTTTCGGCGACGCCCCTGCCGGTCATCGAGGGTCGTGTCCTGCGCTGGGTGATGGACAGTCTGCCGGCCGGCGCGGCCGGTGACATCCGGCTGGACGTGCGCGCCGGCGCCCTGGTGCGCGACAGCACGATCGTCCGCAACCGGGCCGTGCTGTCGAGCGCCAATGCCGGGACACTCGTCGCGGAGGCGGAGAATGTCCTTCTCCTCGGCCCGGAGACGGCCGCGCTCACGCTGACCAAGGAGGCGCTGGATCTCGAGGTCGAGCTGGGCGGGACCGCAGCGTATCAGCTCGAGATCCGTAATGCGGGCACCAGTCCGCTGACGGAGCTGCGCGTCCACAACCGGTTGCCGTCGGCGGGACGGTACGTGCCCGGCAGTGCGACGGGCGCCGATTCCGTTTCGATCTCGGGCCGTGATCTCGTGTTCTTCGCGACCGGCCCGCTGGCTCCGGGGGCCTCCCTCACGCTGCGTTACGCCATGGCCGTCGTCTCTGCCGAGGGCACCACGGTCGTGAACGCGGCATTCGCGATGGCCCGGCGCGGCGATGTCCGTTCGGCCGAGGTGGAAGCCGTCGTCCGCGTGCGCAGCGGGTTCGCGGTGGAGACGCGTGCCCTGATCGGGCGTGTCTGGGCCGATCTGGATGGCGATGGCCGGCAGGGGCCCGGCGAGCCCGGGGTCGAGGGCGTCGACGTGTGGACCGAGGACGGCGAGGTCGTGACCACGGACGCGGACGGCAGGTTCTCGCTCCGCAACCTGCGGCCGGGCCGTCGCGCGCTGCGCATCGATGGCGCGACCCTGCCCGCGAGTTACGAGACGGTGCGCAGGGGCGCGGGCGCCGAAACGCAGGTCCTGGACCTGGGCGGCTGGACCACGCCGCGTGCCAGCTTCCGGGTCCTGCCACGCGCAGGTGTGCCGGTCGACATCCGGATCTACGATCCCACCGCCCCCGAAGTCCGCAGCGCGATGCTGCCGGTGTCCTGGCAGGACGGCGACGGCCATGCTGCGGCCTCCCTGGCAAGCGTGACCGATCCTGGCGCCGGGCGATCACTCGGGCCGGGCGCGACTGCGGATTTCGTCCTGGCCCCGCCGGTCCCGGGCTGGCCCGGGCATGCGGTCCACGTCCTGCCCGAGGCCTGGAGCTACGTGCCCGGCACGACGAGGATCTCGGGCGTGCGCGCGGCCGACCCGGAAGTGCGCTACGATCGCAGCGGCGAGCCCTTCCTGTTGTGGGCGGTCGACGAGCCGCAGGCGCGCGTGGCCTTTGCCCTGCTTTTCGAGCCGGCGGTCGCAGCACCCGTCGAACCCGTGCGTGTGACCGGATTGCGCGCGGGCACCGGTTCGCCCGCCTTTCTGACCGGTCCGAAGGTCACGCTGTTCGCGCCGGACGACGGGCGGGTGTTCGCCACGGACCGGCTGTACGTCGGCGTGCGCGGCGAGCCGGGCGCGCCCGTGGCCCTGTTCGCGGGAGACTCGCTCCTCGCCCGGGCCGAGTTGCGCGTGGATGGCGTGCACGATTTCATCGCCGTCCACCTCAACCGGGGTCCGCACCGCCTGCGCGTGCGCATGCGGAACTCGTGGGGCCGGGAGACCTGGGACAGCATCGCGGTTCACGTATCCGGCCTGCCGGCGCGTTTCGAGGCTGCCGGCGACCCGCTGCGCCTCGTCGCCGACGGGCACGCCACGCTGTCCTTCCGCGCGCGCGTCTTCGACGCCTGGGGCGTGCCCGTCACGACGGGCTCGCTCATCACCGTCGCCGCCGAGGGAGCGACTCCGATCGGCACCGACGCGAACCGCTCCTCCGTCGGGCATCAGGTCCGCGCAGACTCGAGCGGCTGGTTCGAGGTGCGTCTGCGGGCGGGACACCAGACCAGGCGCGGGAAGCTGGTCCTGCGCTCCGGCGACGCGACACTCGAACTGCCGCTCGACCTCGTGCCGGCCGCGCAGCCACTCCTGATCAACGGCACGGGCCGGGTCGGTGCCGGCGCCGCGCCGGACGCGTTCGGCGCGGTCACGGCCCGGGCCCGCCTCGGCGAGCGCACGTCCCTGATCGCGAGCTACGACTCGCGGCAACTCGACGCCGACAACCCTGCCTTCGGCCGCGTCACGGACCCGCTCGCAGCTGCACAGTACCCGATCCTGGGCGACGCGAGCGAGCAGCGCAGCCGCACGCCCTCACGCAGCCGGTTCTCGGCGAGGATCGAACGCGACTTCGACTGGCTCGGCGTCGGCGATGTGCTGACCCGGGACTTCTCCGATGGCCTCACGCTGGCCCGCTACGATCGCGCGCTGACCGGTGGCGCCGGCCGGGTGACCGCGGGGCCGCTCGTCCTGCGCGGGTTCGGCAGCGCGACCACGACGGCCGTCCGCCAGCTGCAGCTGCGCGGCGCCGGCATGTCCGGGCCCTACCTGCTCTCGGGCAACATCGAGCCCGGCACCGAACGCGTCGTCATCGAGACCCGGGCCCTGGAGAACGCACAGCGCACGATCGCACAGCAGAATCTCGTGCGCTTCGTCGACTATCAGATCGATTATGTTGCGGGCACGCTGCTCTTCAAGCGGCCCGTGCCGGCCACCGACATCAGCGGCAATCCGCTCTTCATCGTCGTCACCTACGAGGCGGATGGCGGGGGCCCCAGCCAGGCGGTCTGGGGCGGCCGTCTCGAGACCGATGCGCGCCGGCTGCTCGGCGGCGGACTGGACTCCGTTCGCGTCGGCTCCACCTGGATCCACGACGGCGCTGACCGCCGGGATATCGTCTCCGCCGACATCCGTCTGCGCGGGTTCCGCAATCTCGAGGTCGGTGCCGAAATCGCGCTCGCGCAGGATCCCGATTCCGCCGGTGTCGCCACCGCGCTGGACGCACGCATCTCCGTCGTGCCCGGAACCCTGGACCTCAACGTCCGCTGGCTGAAAGTCGGCGCCGAGTTCACGAACCCGGCCAATCTGGCGCTCCTGCCGGCCAGCGAGGAGATCCGCGCGGGCGCGAGCCTGGTGGTCGGCGCCTCGAAGCTGCGTCTCGAGCACGAGCATCTCCGGCACGACCGGTTCGGCGTGTCGCGCGGCCGCACCTTCATGGCGCTCTCGCAGCGCTTCACGACCAGCCTCGACATGGATGCCGTTGTCGCGCTCGATCAGTACGCCGCCAGCACGGCGACAGAAGAGGCGGGCGCGGGTGAACTGACCGTGCGCTGGCAGCCGCTGCCGGCCCTCACGCTGATCGGCGAGAGCCGCTACCAGTTCCATTACGAAGGCACGGCCAGCCGGCCGGACCACATCGGCGTGGGCGCGCTGCTGCGGCTGCGGCCCGAGCTGCAGCTCGAGGCCAGGCACCGGCATGCGCGGCTGCGCGACAGCAGCAGTTATGCGCTCACCACCCTGGGCCTGCGCAGCGCGCTCGGCTTCGGGACCGAGGCCTGGACGTCGTACGAGATCGCGAGTGCCGGCGCCGCGCACAATGCCGCGATCGTCGGTCTCAACAACCGCATCCGGCTGGGTCGCGACTGGACCGTGAACGCCATGTTCGAGCGTCGGGCCGGCGTCGGCTCGGCCATGATCGGTGATCCGGTCCGTGCGTTCCCGTTCAGCCAGCCGGAAGAGGACTACTGGTCGGTCGGCGGCGGGCTCGAGCTGCTGCCCGACTCGGGCGCGTACCGGCTGTCCGCCCGCGGCGAGTTCCGCGACGGCGACCTGCGCTCGACGCGTCTGCTCACGCTCGCCGGCGATCTCTCGGTCAACCGCTCGCTCGGTCTGCTGGCGCGTCAGGAACTGATCCAGACCAGTGAGACGAGCGGCGCCCTGTCACGCGGCGGACGCCAGCTCTCGAGCCTGGCCGGCATCGCGTTGCGGCCGACGAGCGGGGACGCGCTCAACGTGCTGGCGAAATTCGAATGGCTGAGCAGCTCGAATCCACCCGGCGGCCGCGTGCTGGTCGGCGCGGGTGACGAGTCCCGCGTCATCGGCGCGGTCGAAGCGATCTGGGCTCCGGCGCGGCCCGTCGAGATCGCGACCCGTTACGCGGTGCGCCGCACGCTGACGACCGCCGTCAACGCACCCGATCGACGTGCGGTCACTGACTTCATCGGCTGGCGCGGCACCGTCGACGTCGTGGCTGGCCTGGCGGTGCGCGCCGACGGTCGCCTCCTCCTCGAACGCACGACCGGAACGAACCGCTGGGACCTCGCGCCGCAGCTCGTCTGGTCCGTGGCCGGTCTCGAGTTCGCGAGTGGGTACCGCGCCGGTGATCTGAACGATCCGGACTTCGCCGTACGGGGCGGTCGAGGCTGGTTCGGGACGGTCGGCGTCGCAGTCTCCGAACAATCCGTGCGCAGTGTGACCGGGTTCTGGCGCAACCGCCTGCGCTGAGGCCGGAGCCCTCAGGCCTCCGGGTTCCCGATCGGTCTGCGGGCCCGTTGGCCACGCTCGGACGCGTGGGGGGCCGGCCGCTGCGGCGGACGGCCGCCCCGGTCGCGGTAGACCGGCGCCCGAACGCAAGGGTCGGTCGCCCGCGGGAACCGAAGCATCCCGTCCACGTAGTAGTATCCTGCCGGACCCTGCGACACGCCGTCGTTTCCGCGTGCAGCAGCGGATCGCTCGCCGCGCGCGTCGCGCTGCCGCACGGGTCCCCGGTAACGCCCACCCGCTCAACGGACATGATGATGAAATGGCTCGCGTTCGCGCTGCTCCTGCTGCCTGCGACGGCATCGGCCCGGCAGGGTACGGTGCGGTACGACCGTGCGATCCGCTACGAATTCACGATTCCGGAGCGGATGGATGAGCGCCTGAAGGCGCAGATCGCGACGCAGAGCGTGACGTCGATGGTGCTCGCATTCGATGAGGCAACGTGGGTGATCCGGCCGGCCGACGGGGAGCGCAGGGCCCCGGCCGTGATGACGGACCGGCCGGAGGGCCTGACGCTGCGCCTGAAGATGGGATCGACCTCGCGCAGCGATCAGGAGACGCTGCTCGAAACGCATGTGGATGCCGGGGCGGGCACGGTCACCGAGACGCGCGAGTTCATGGGCCGCACGTTCCTGATCACGGGCGATCAGCCGTCGTGGGCCTGGAAACTCACGGGCGAGCAGAGTCAGTACCTGGGTTACACGGTGCAGAAGGCGACGGCCATGCGGGACAGCCTGCCGGTCGAAGCGTGGTTCACGGCGGAGATCCCCGTGCCCGCCGGACCGGCGGAGTTCGGCGGGCTGCCCGGGCTGATCCTCGTCGTGACCGTCGGTGACGGGCGCACGACGTACTCGGCGAAGGAAGTGCATCCCGGCCCGCTGGAGACCGGCGCGCTCGCAGCGCCGCGCGAGGGCGAGAAGGTCACGCGCGAGGAGTACGAGAAGATCGTCGCCGAGAAGATGAAGGAACTCACGGAACTGCGCGGCCGGCGGCGGGACGTCCGTTGAGGATCGCGAGCCGGTCCCGGCGCGTGGCCCCTCGCTCCCCCCTGCCGGCGCTGGCCGTCCTCGTCCTCGCGGGCGTCGTGCCGGCGTCGCCAGCGCATGCGCAGCAGGCAGGTCGGTTCGATGTGACCGGCATCGTCGCCGACTCGGCGGGCACCGGCATGGCGGGCGCGATGGTCGTCGCGCTCACGCGCACCGATTCCGTGCTGACCACGTTCGCCACGACGCGCGGCGATGGCGCGTTCACCCTGCGTCGTCTTCCGGCGGGCGACTACATCCTCCAGGTCACCTCCGCAGGATACCATGTGCTCCGCAGGGACTTCTCCGTGACCGACGCCGACGTCGACGCTGGCACGGTGCGGCTGATCGTGCAGGCCGTCGAACTCGAGGCGCTGGTCGTCAGCGTCGATCACATCCCGTTCATCAACCGCGGCGATACTCTCGTCTACAACACGCTTGCCTTCCCCACCCGCCCGAACGCGAACGTGGAAGAGCTGCTGCGCAGGCTGCCCGGCATCCAGGTCCTGGCGGACGGCTCGATCAAGGCGCTGGGGGAGGACGTGAAGAAAGTGCTGGTCGAGGGCAAGGAGTTCTTCGGCAGCGATCCGACCATCGCGACGCGCAACCTGCCGGCTGACGCCGTCAGGCGCGTCCAGGTCTACGACAGGGCGTCCGACCTCGCCGAGTTCACGGGCGTCGCGGATGGCATGGAGGAGCGGACCATCGATATCGAGCTGCAGGACGGCGCGAAGGCCGGCTTCTTCGGCAGGATCGCGGGCGGTCTCGGCGCGGACGGCGGCGGCGACTTCGGCTCGATCGCTTCATCGGGCGAGGAGGGCATCCGCTACGACCAGACGTTCGGTCTCAACCGCTTCACATCCACGACGCAGCTGGCCGTGCTCGCCAGCGCCAACAACGTGAACCAGGCCGGCTTCTCGTGGAGCGACTACCAGAACTTCGTCGGTGGCGCCAGGAGCCTCGCCGCGGCCGATGTGCGCGGCGGAGACGGCCCGGCCGGCGGCGGCCGGGACGACGGCTTCACCGAGACGCGCGCCGCGGGCGTCAACATCAGCCACGACTTCGCGACGAGGAGCTGGATCCGGGCCAGCTGGTTCCTGAGCGACCTCGACAACCTCCAGGATCGCACCGTCCAGCAGCAGCAGCTCCTGGGCTCGAGCACTGCGTCGTTCGCGAACCGCACGAACCGCGAGACGACGGAGAACCTCGCACACCGGCTCGACCTTCACGCGCAATACACGCTCGCGGACGGCCACGACGCCCGCCTGCGGGCGAACCTGACCAGCCGGTCGTCGTCGCTGAGCAGCGTCGCGTTCCAGCAGACGAGGACCGCAGCCGGACAGACGCTGAACACGGCGACCTCGAACTACACGGTCGACGGCGGCGACCTCGGGGGCAGCGCGCTGCTCACCTGGCGCAGGCGACTCGATGACAGCGGCCGCACGCTCATCGCCGAACTCCGTGCCAGCCTCGACGAGCCCGACCTCTCGGGCGACCTGTTCTCGACAACGGAGTATGACGCCCGGGACCCGCGCGGCGGCGCCCCGAACGTGAACGAGGTCCGGCAGCGGCAGTCGCGCACGGGCCGCACATTCGGCCAGTCCCAGCGGCTGTCGCTCACCCAGCCGCTCGGCGAGGGGCGGCTGCTCGAGGTTTTCGGTGAGCGCAGGGCGATCGACGAGAACCAGATGAAATCGGTGCACGATCTCCGCGCCAATGTGCCCGTCCTGAACGACGCACTCAGCTCGGAATTCGACCGTACCTACACCTGGCTGCGCGGCGGCCTCAACTTCACCCGCAGGAACGAACGCAACCTGCTCGTGCTCGGGCTGGGGGTCCAGAACGCGGATCTCGATGGCACGATCGTGGACCGCGACGAGCACGTCGCGAGCGGTTACACCCACGTCCTGCCCTCGGCGCGCTACCGGATCCAGTTCCGCCCGGGCCGGTCTCTGGATTTCCGCTACTCGACCGGGACGCGCGAGCCCACGCTCACGGAACTCCAGCCCTTCACGGACAACGACAATCCCATCAACGTCTACACGGGGAATCCGGACCTCGCCCCGGAGTACAGCCACTCGCTTCTGGCCGAGTACCGCTTCTTCGATCAGTTCAGCTTCACGAACCTGTACACGTTCCTGCGTGCCACGTACACGCAGGATGACATCGTCCTGTCGCGGACCGTGGACGCGCAGGGCTTCCAGCACGCGATGCCCGTCAATGCCGACCGCGGCTGGTCCACGGCCGCCGGCTTCACCTGGGACACGCCCGTCCGGCCCATCGGCGCCCGGCTCAACATCGGCTACAACGTGATGTACGCACGCGGCGCGGAGTTCGTGAATCAGGCCGAGAATGTGAGCCGCCTCGTGCGCCACACGGTCGATGCGCGCATCGAGAACCGGTACAAGGATCGCTTCGATGTGAGCGCCGGCGGCCGCGTCACGTTCGACGATGTGGACTACTCGCTCAGCGACGAGTTGAACCAGAATTACACGAGCGGTATGCTGCACGCGAGCGCGGCATGGTACTACCGGGACGCCTGGACGGTCAGCAGCTCCCTGAACTACCGCGTCTTCGACGCGGACGTGTTCGACGCAGCCGACAACATCGCGTTCCTGGATGCGTCGGTCTCGAGGCTGCTCTTCGACGAGCGCGCCGAACTGCAGCTCGCGGGGCTGGACCTGCTCGACCAGAACCAGGGTGTCACCTTCGCCAGCACGTCCAGCGCGATCACCGAGACGCGCGTCGAGTCGCTTGGCCGGCGGCTCATGCTGAGGCTCACTTACCGGCTCGGCCGCGTCGGCGGCCGCCCCATGCGCGGGCGATAGCACGCATGCGTTTGCCGGTGCCGCAGGGTGGCGCGCGGCACAGGCGGCCGATGGCGTCTTCATCTCGACGTACGCGCGCGACTTTCCGACGCGCGAGGACGTCGCCGAGAGCTTCGTGCCGTGGCTGGCCGTCCGCTACCGGTCCGACCGCATCGCTCCGTCGCTTGGCGGTGTGATCCGGCGGACGATGCCCAACCGGATCCGATACCTCGACGATCAGGGCTTCGACATGCACCCGTTCCGCTGAGGGTGCACGCTTTCGTCGGACGGACGGAAGCGCCACCCCGGTCTGCTCATGGCCTCCCATGGCCCGGTGGTGGTACAGGGAACGTCGGAGCAGCGCGATCAGGTGTGACCCCGCCTGACGGTGCAGATCAGCGATCGCGCAGCCAGTGCGGGTACGAGCGGGAGTCCTGCACGCTCAGCGTGACGCTGGTGAGCCCCTCCAGGAAAAGGGACACCGCCCCGTTGAACGCCGCGTGCATCGCGGAATCATCGGGAAAGGCCTCGAACGCGACAGAGCAGTACGCCCTGCCATCGACCGACAGGTCGGTCATCTCGATGTTCAGGCCACGGTCGAGGAGCGTCGTCGCAGCGACTTCTTCGGCAGCGCCCGTGAAGGTGCCCAGTCGGATCTTGCGCAGGGCCCGCGTCTTGTGCACGGTGACCGTATCCAGCGACGCGGTCCGCTCGAAGATGTCCCGATACGCGCCGGGCAGAGCGCCGTACGACCACTTCACCCAGCGCTCGACCCGGCCTGCGTGCCGTCCGGCAAAGACCACGGTACCCAGGTCCGCCACGCGGCCCTTCACCTGCAGATCTCCCTCCCGCCATTTGATGCCGATGTCAGCGGCGCCCGGCACCAGCAGGTAGATGTCGGACTTCCCGTCCTTGCGCGGCCGCCACACCGGCGGGCCCACGCCGGACGCCCGGGGATACGGTGAATACTGCTCGAACCATTGCCGCACGTCCGCGTGGCGGACGCTCCCGCCCTCGAAGAACCAGCGGGCCTCCTGACTGGCCAGCGGGATGGACATCGGCATGTTACGGCGCGCTGCCCGCGTGCTGGAACCCTGCCGTCACGGTCGTACCCCTTCCCGGTGTACCGTCGACTTCGATGTCGGCGCCGTGCGCGTCGGCAATCCAGCGCGCGATCGGCAGCCCCAGGCCCGCGCCGGCGGCCGCTGCGGCCGCACCGGAACCGCGGAAGAACCGATCGAAGTTCTGCGGCAGCTCATCGGCGGCCATCCGACGCACGTGTTCCTCACCTCCAGGATCGCCCGTCGACCAACTCATTGGCGCAGCCGGGCCTTCACGGGCTCCGCGGGCCGGACGGTCATCCGAGGTCCACGATACGTGCGGCATCAGGAGCACGTTGGGCATCCGCCAGAACGCATGGTCCGGAGGCAGCGGCTCCGGATCCGTCACGTCGAGGCCCGCGCCGGCGATGACGCCGCCGCGCAGCGCAGTCTCGAGATCGTCCGTGACGACGGTGGCCCCCCGCCCGACGTTGATGAAGTAGGCCGTGGGCTTCATGGCCCCGAAGAAGGCCGCGTCGAACATCCCGCGCGTGGCCGGTGTCAACGGCACGGCGTTGAACACGACGTCCGCGCGCGCGGCCAGGTCGCGCGCCTCGGGCGCCAGGCCGACGTATTCGACGAAGTCGGGGCCTTCCCGCCGACTGTTTCGGGTGGCGATCACGCGCATGCCGAGGCCGTTCGCTCGCCTGGCGATCTCCGTTCCGGTGCCGCCCAGACCGACCACGAGCGCGACCTTGCCGCGCACCTCGAACATGCCCGCGCCGAAGATGGCCGCGACGTCATCCAGCGCATGGTCCCACTGGCCGGCCTCCTGCTGGACGCGGTACACGTGCAGGCCCCGCGCGAAGGACATCATCATGCCGATCGCGGTCTCGGCGATCGGAGCGCCGTGCAGGGCCCGCATGTTGCTTACGATGATCCCGCGCTCCCTCAGCAGCGGCTGGCCCTGGCACGACTCGGCGCCCGCCGACGGAAGCTGGATCCACCTGAGCTTCGTGCCTGCCCGGAGCACGTCCTCCGAGCAGAAGCCGATCCACACGTCCGCCTCGGCCAGGTGGGGCAGAGCCGACGCTTCGTCCGGTACACCGATCACCTCAGCACGAGCGTCATGCACGATTCCGCGTGCGCAGAGATCCGCCGTGACCGCGCGCGGTCGCGACGTGCGGGATCCATTGCACGATACGCGCGAACTGGCGGACCACGCAACACACTTGTCCCGTACACGACAATCGCAGATAACAGTCACGCTACGGCACAGGTGTGCGGCTGACGTGCACGTCGTGGAGAGGACAGACGGGGGGTGTAGTGATCAGCGATGAGGACGGAGTCGAGCTGCTGCGTGAACAGGCGATGGCTTCGTCGTAGTCGCGGACCACGAGCGCGTCGTGCGCGATGCTTCGCTTCATGCGTCCGTATCCGGACGCGGCTCCTGCCTCAGAAGCCCCACGAGCAGGGTCCCCGTGATCGCGCCGAAGACGGCCCAGCCCGGCGGCCCGATCATGTCGCCGACGGGGATCACCGCAACCCAGCCCGCGCCACTGACCGGCACCCACCAGCCCGCCCGCGGGACCTGCCGCCGCAGCACGAGCCACTGCATCACGCCCGCGAGCAGCCCGTAAAGACCCACACCCGCCAGCCATCCCAGGTCGGGATCGAGCGATCCCGCGCCGAGTACGACGAAATAGCCCGCGAGCGAAGCCGCGAGGCACGCCAGCACCCATTGCAACGATCTTGTGAGATATCGCCGCAGCACGAGCCACTGGAACACGCCGACCAGGATCCCACCCACGGCCACACTCAGATAACGCGGAACGTCGACGGTCGGCGCGAACGACAGAATCTCGAACCGGCGCCCCTCGCCGAACGAACTCGGGTCCATGCTCCAGCCCCAGCCGACGAAGGCCGCCAGCAGCCACAGGAACCAGAGCCGCCAGCCCGGCAACCGGACGGGTTGGAGCGCCAGTCTCGCCACGATCGCCATGAAGCCGGCCAGCGCGTTGAAGAAGACGTCCTGCCAGTCGAACACGCGCGCCGGCAGTACGGCCTGGATGATTTCGTCGAGGAAACCCGCCATGGCAGTGACCGCCACGGTGAGCGCGGCGGGTCGCAGGACCGGGCGGCCGTTGCGTACGCGCTCGAGCAGGGCCTGGTGCATGAGAACCGCGACAACGCCGTACTCGATCAGATGCGTGCGCTCCGCCGGATTCTCGATGCGCAGGAGGATCATGCCGTAGGCCAGCGCGACGCCGAGCCCCACGCCGATCTCGCGCCAGCCCGGGCGCTTCTTCGCCCATTGCGCGACGACGACGGCGACGACGGCGAGAACGACGACGGCGAACGAGACACGCAGCAGGTTGCGCTCGCGCAGCGCGTCGACGAGCGTCCGGGCCGGCCCCAGCGACGCGTAGATCGCGACGAGCACGGCCAGCGTCCAGAACCAGAGGCGCCGCTCCCGATCGGACGTGAAGACCGACCGTGCGTCGACCATGTCCCTCCTCGAGCCGTTTCGGTCTGGTGCGGTGCGCCCAAGCTACGCCGACCCGGCGCGCCGGGCTACCGTAACACAGATCAAGAGCGGCTGACCGGTGCCGCGGGCCGCGCACGCGATCCGGCGGGACCGCGACCTGTCGAACGCGCAGCCATTCAAGGTCGATCGCGACCGGCTGGATGCGATCGTGCCTGCGCTGCGCGACGCCGCCGGTGCCGCCTTCGAGCGCGCGTGGGCGATGGCGCCGCGCTGTCCGTCGAGGAGATTCTCGACGAATTGCTGGACGGCGCGACTGCCGGCAACGGAAACTCCGCGGTCGCGCTGAACGGCGCGGCCGCAATCTACCACGACGTCTCGGTCCGCGACGACCTCAACGAGGAGGCGCACGCGGTGGAGGTCTCTGCAGCGGGGGGTTGAGCGACGTCAGGCTGCCCGGGGCATTTCATGGCGGGAGCCCCTCGGCGAATTCCGTTCGCACAACGTCGGAGTTGACTGCCGCCAATCCCGGAAAGCGACCGGCCCCGATCCGGTCAGGCCACGCGGGCAGTGAGCGCCATTCGCTCACCGCCCGCGGATGCGTACTACCGGCTACCCCTGCCTAAAGGCCTGCGCCGACCCCACGTTCGATGACGGCGAAGCGCCCCTTCAGCGACTCTCCCCGGACGTGGCCCCGTCGGCGACGCCGCCCGTCACGCCGAGATCGTTCCAGTGCAGGATCGCGTTGAAGCCCAGGAAGAACGTGCCGTGCGTCTGCCAGCGCCAGAACGGCCGGATGGCGAACGACACGACGTGTCCATCGCCGATCGGCGAGTCGATCACCTGCGCGCGGTTCGACAGCGCTTCGCCACCCTCGAGCGAGCCGGACAGCAGCATGTCGTCCGGGTTCGCCGGGAAGCGCAGGATCACGCGTGATCCATCGGCCGCACCACCGCCGCCGAACCCGCCACGGCCGCCGCCGAACGCGGCACCGCCGGCGGCCCCGCGACCGCCGCGGCCCTCACCAGCCTCGCCCGTGCCACCGGCACCCGTGCCCGCGCCACGACCCGACGCGACCGCCGCCGCGTCCCAGGTCGAGAGCCGCGGCCGCGTGGCCATGGGCGTGATCGTCTGGCCGCCACCGCCGCCCCGGCCGAACCCGCCGCCGAACCCGCCACCGGCGTTGAACACCGGGCCCGAGTTGAAGTAGACGGGGACCTGCGGGTCGAAGCCGTACGCGATCGGGCTGGTCCGGTCGGCGACGATGCCGCGCAGGATCGAGCCCCGTACGAAGAGGTCCTGGGGCTCCTCGATCGTCACGCCGTTGACCATCTTGTATTCGGGGAAGATCGTCGACGTGCCACCCTCGACGATCAGCGTGCCGCCGTCACGCACGAACGCGTACAGCTCGAGCAGGCCCTCGTAGCCCATGCCGCCGCGGATGTCGTCGCTCTCGTCGATGCCGCCCAGGTTGGGCGTCTCGGCCGACCTGCGGTACGGCAGCGGCGAGTTGCCGATCATCGCGATGCCGTTGATGGTCGATTGCGCGTTGCCGCCGACGTGCGGGTAGATGATGACATCGTACTTCGCGCGCAGGTTGCCCTGTCTGACGAGCTGGTCCGCGAAGTAGTCGTACGGCACGCCGTACGTGTCGAGCGCGGCACGCACCCACCCTTCATCCTGCGTGCGCTGCCAGCTGTGGATGTAGCCGATGCGCGGGACGTCCAGCTCGTGCGT
Organism: Longimicrobiales bacterium; assembly: GCA_041568755.1. GTDB lineage: Bacteria > Gemmatimonadota > Gemmatimonadetes > Longimicrobiales > RSA9 > JBFFZF01. The sequence goes on from JBFFZF010000127.1 coordinate 14,504, forward strand.
CGGCACGTTCGG
>JBFFZF010000128.1:0-14404 GCA_041568755.1 Longimicrobiales bacterium
ACGGCTCTGCGGGTGTGCGGGCCGCGCGGCCCGCAAGGGCCGCGCGCCGGGCCTCCAGCTGGCCGAGGTAGCCGTCGAAGTTGCGGCGCATCTCGGCCAGGCTGTCGCCGCCGAACTTCTCGAGCAGCGCGTCCGCCAGCACGATCGCGACCATGGCCTCGCCTACCACGCCGGCGGCCGGCAGGGCCACGACGTCGCTGCGTTCGCGGACCGCATCCGCCCGGTCGCCGGTCTGCAGGTCGACGCTGCGCAGCGGCTGCATCAGCGTCGAGAGCGGCTTCATCGCGACCCGGACGACGAGCGGCGCACCGGTCGTGATCCCGCCCTCGAGTCCGCCGGCGCTGTTGCGCAGGCGGCGGAACCCGCCGGACCGGGCGGCCTCCGGGTCGCGCTCGAACTCGTCGTGCACGGCGGACCCGCGGCGCCTCGACGCCTCGAAGCCGAGGCCGATCTCGACGCCCTTCATGGCCTGGATCGACATGAGGGCGCCGGCCAGCCGGCCATCCAGTTTGCGGTCCCACGCCACGTGGCTGCCCAGGCCGACGGGCAGGCCGCGCGCGACGACCTCGAAGGTCCCGCCCAGCGTGTCGCCGTCGGCGCGCGCCGCATCGATCGCCTCGATCATGCGCGCCTCCGCTGTCGCGTCGAGCGTGCGCACGGGCGAGGCATCGGCGGCGGCGTTGAGGTCGTCGGGCAGGACATCGGGCGGGTGCGCGTCGACGCCGCCGAGAGACACGACGTGGCTGCCGATGGAGACGCCGAACTCGGCCAGCAGCCGGCGCGCGATGCTGCCCGCGACGACCCGCGCGGTCGTCTCGCGCGCGGATGCGCGCTCGAGGATGTCGCGCGCGTCGTCGCGATCGTACTTGAGCACGCCGACCAGGTCGGCGTGGCCCGGTCGGGGCAGGTGCACGCGGCGCAGCGTCTCGTCGTCGGCCGCCTGCGGCTCGTGCGCCATGGCGGTGCGCCAGTTCTCCCAGTCCCGGTTCCAGACGGCGATGCCGATCGGTGCACCGATCGTCTCACCCAGCCGGATCCCGGCGATGACATCGGCGGCGTCCCGTTCGATCTTCATGCGGTCGCCGCGGCCGTAGCCGCCCTGCCGGCGGCGCAGCTCCGGGTCGATGTCGCGGGCCGCCTGCAGCGGCAGTCCGGCGGGCACGCCCTCGACGAGACACACGAGACCGCGGCCGTGCGATTCGCCCGCCGTCCTGAACTGGAAGTGCATGGTCCTGGCTCCTGCCGGAAGCGAAAGAGCCCGGCCGAAACCGGGCTCTCCCCTTTTCTGGTCACCCGCGGGTTGATATAGCGCGGGTGCTCGCATGTGTCCAGCGAAGCCCGGCCGGGTTGCACCGGCCGCCGCGGGCCTCCCCGATCAGGCCGCCGCGCGACGCGGGCCGCGACGGCGCCCGCGCTGGAACATCGTCTGGAACCGGGCCGGCAACGGCGTGCCGGTCGGCCAGGCCATGCCGTAATCCAGCTGCAGGCTGAAGCCCCTGCCCTCCAGCGCGCCGGCGGAGCGCCGCTCGACGGCGGCCGGGACGCGCGTGCGGACACGCGGGCCCGCCGTCGTCGTGTCCGGGATCGGAATGCTGTCGACCGGCTCGGTGCACAGCTGGTTGCCACTCACATTGATGGTCCCCGTCGCGATCGGGCTGAGGGCCTCATCCACGTCGCGCGCCGTCACCAGCATCATGAAGACGGCGTCCGACCGCACGCACGGCGACTCGACGACGACGTCTTCGAGCACCGACGTGCGCGGCGGATTGATGATCATGCGTGTTTCGGGGCCGCCGAGCACACTGGCGAGCGCCTTGGCCTGGAACCCGCGCCAGCGGACCCAGACTTCCTTGACGGGCCGGTCCGAGATGGCCTGCACGCGGACATCCACGAACTCGCCCGCTGACACGGTCGAAGCCCACGGATCGACGAGCACGACACTCGGTGCGCCCTGCGGCGCGGAGACCGTGTGCACGCCCGTGGCACTCAGCGTGTTGGCCCGGTCCAGCGCGAAGGCGCGGATGCGCAGCTCCGGCGTGGCCAGATTCGACGGCAGCGGCCACGAGATGAACTCGAGCGTGCGCGCCCGCGTCGGCGTCATGCGCATGACCAGGTCGGCCGTCGCCCCGCCGCGGATCTCGATGCGGACCTCCGCGATGTGGCGGATCGACTGGGCCAGCACGCCCAGGTTCAGGACGCGCCCCGCCTGCACACTGGGCGGCACGATCACGGCGATGGTCGGCGTGTCGATCGCGAACGGCACGACGGCCGAGCGCGGAGCGCTCGTCGCGCCGCCCTGGTCCTGGGCCAGCACGTTGAGCACGATCAGCGTGTCATCGACGGCGTTCGGGATCTGCAGCCGGATCGTCTCCGCAACGGAGAACTGTGGCGAAGACAGGACGATGCTCGTGTCCGTCGTGATGGCACCGCGCGCCGACAGATCGAGGCGTGCGATGCGCCGGGCGCCGAACGCGCGGACATCGATGCTGATCCGTTCGCCGGCACGGACGCCGGTCGGTCCCGAAAGCGCGGTGACGACCGGCGGCCCGAAGGCCAGGGCCACCGCTTCCTTGGTCCGGCTGAGCGCGCCGAACGCGTCGCTCGCCTGGGCCTGCACGACCAGCAGCGTGTCCTGCAGCAGGGCCGGGATCGGGAACGCGACCACGGTCGAGAACTGCTGCTGGAACGACGTCGCCTCCACGACCGTGTCGGCGCGCACGGCGCCGCGCACCGAGACCAGCACCTGGGTCACACGCCGGGCCGCCGCCGCCGTGACACGCACCCGCACCGTGTCACCGGCGAAGACCGTCTGCGGCACGGCCACGTCGACAATGCGCGGCTCCAGGGCCGGGCTGTCGCCCGTGAACAGGTTCTCGCCCTCGCAGGCGGCCGTCGCGACCAGCGCGAGCGCCGCCAGGACCAGGTGGATGCCGCGGCGGTGTGCGCCCTGCGCCGGGACCGCTCGTCCATTCGAATGCTTCATGTCGCCATTCCTCGTCGACCGGGATCCGCCCGGTGTCGTGTCGATCGCGTAGCGCATGGCCTAGTTCCTGACGATGTGCGGCGTGACCATGATCAGCAGGTCGCGCTTGTTCTCCGCTTCACGCGTGTTGCGGAACAGCGATCCCAGCACGGGCAGGTCCATGAGGATCGGGACGCCCGTGCGCACGCGGCTCTTCTCCGTGATCGTGAGTCCGCCGATCACGGTCGTCTCGCCGTCGCGCACCAGGACCTGCGTGCGCGCGTTCTGCGTGTTGAAGACGAAGCCGATGTCCGAGGACGCAGCCACGGCGTCTGACCGCTCGGCATGGATGTCGAGCAGGACCTGGTCGCCGGTGACGTGCGGCGTCACGCGCAGGATCACACCGGTGTCCTGGTAGTCGACGGTCGCGAGCGGGGCCTGGCCGCCGCCGGCGCCCCCGACGGCACCCGCGTCGATGACGCGGACCGGCGTACGCTGACCGACCTGAATCTCCGCCTGCCGGTGGTTCATGACCGTGACGACCGGCTTGGCCTGGATATCACTCAGCGTCACGGACTGGAGCGCCTCGAGGAACGTGATCAGCGTGTGACGGCCGAGCACGAGCGAGGACACCAGCTGGAGCGCCGGGTTCGGGACCGGGAAATTGGCGTTGCCCAGGGCGGCGACCGAGTTGCCGCCCAGCAGGATCACGTCTTCGCGCGTGGCCTCATCGCCGGTGAAGATGCCGTCACCGTTGTCGTCGACGAAGCCGCTGACGCGCCGGTTCAACTGGCTGCCGCGCGAGTCCTTGAGGTCGTACGTCACGCCGAGCTGCTCGAGCGTGGTACGGTCGACGAAGGCGATCGTCGCGGCGATGTTGACCTGCGGCATGCGCACGTCGAGCTGCTGGATGAGCGGCTCGATGCGGTCGAGCACGGACGGCACGTCCGTGACGATCAGCGTATTGGACGACTTGTTCGAGCTGACCTGTCCCTTCTGCGGGGTCAGCATGCCACGCACAGGCGTAACGAGCGAGTCTGCACTGACGTAGACGATCGCGTACTGCCGCGACTGCAGCGGCTCCTCGTTCGGCTTGTTGGCCAGACGCGTACCGTCCTCGACGAGGATGACACCGTTCTCCATCTCGCGCGGCACGAGGTTGTTGGCCGCCATGATCGCCTCGAGCGCGACTTCCCACGGCTGGTTGCGGACCTCGGCCGTGATCAGCTTGCCCTTGACGTCCGCGGACGGCACGATGCTGCGGTTCGCGAAATCGGCGAACGCGGCCAGCACGTTGGAGACCGGCTCCTCGTTGAACATCACGGTGATGAGCTGGCCCTGCTGGCGCATGGGCGGCGCGGTGGCGCCGACGCGGGTACCGCCGGCCGGCTGGCTCGAGGCGACGGGCGGCGGCGCGGCCAGGCTCTGGCCGGGCGTGTTCGACGACCAGGCCTCGAACGCGCCGGCCTGGTTCTCGAACGACAGCGTGACCGTGCCGTCCGTTTCGACGACCTGGTAGGCGACGCTCCGGTCGATGTCGATGACGACACGCACGACGTCGCTGTCGAATTGAGCGATGCGCATGCGCTGCACGCCGCCGCGGCCGATCCGGTACTGCGTGGGTTTGACCGGAGCGAGACCCAGCAGGTCGATGACGATGCGATCGGGCTCGGCCAGTGCGAAATGGCTCGCCCTCACGACGCCCTCGACGCCGATGACGATCTCTGTCCGGTTCGCCACGGGCCGGACGCTCAGGTCGGTGACCGCTGCGCCGGGCCCCGACAGGGCCGCGAGTGAAAGCGCGATGACCGGGATCATGCGCTACGCTCCTTCGTTCGGGTTCTTCGCCTTCATGTCCATCACTTCCTGTCGGCGGTTGCCAAAGTCTTCGACTGCGAACACGACGCGCGTCGGCGTGATGTCCACGACCGTCGCGTTCCCGATGATGTCGCCACGCCGCAGGCGATAGACCTTCTTGGAGCCGTCGGCGACGAGCGCCACGCTCTGACTCGGCGTGGACGAGTGGATGATCATGCGCAGGCTGAGGTCATCGAACAGCGGGCCGATTCCCTCGGCGTCGGCAAGCGACTTGAACGGGTCGCGCCGGTGCTCCGCAGGATAGGCGAAGACTTCGCGCTCGAAGACCAGCTGCAGTTCACCGCCGGCGACCGGCGGCGCGCCGGCCGGCTGCTGCGCGACGCCCAGGGCGGCGAACACGCCGAGCCCGAGTACGACAGCGATCCGGGTCCACCCCTCAGCCCGCGACATTGGTCCTCACAGTATCGGCCGACGCAGTCGGCGGCTCCGGCAGCACGTAGGTCACGATGCGGAAGTTCGCGTCCAGCATGGGCGAGCCCTGCCGGTTCATCGCGTCGGGCGTGGTCTTGGCCAGGCGCAACTCCGTGGGGGTGACGATGCGCGGCAGCGAACCGACCTCGGCCAGGAAGCGGCCGACATCGTGGTACGCACCCTTCACGCTCACCTCGTAGACCTGCTTGGTGTAGAAGGGGCCCGGGTCGTTGGCCTCGGGCCGCATCTTGGTCAGGTCCAGGCCGGATGCCTGCGCGCGCAGGCTCATGCTGTGCAGAAGCTCGGAGACTTCCTCCCGCCTCGGGATGAGCTCCTCGAGCTGCCGCATGTGCTGCTCGTAGATGCTCAGCCGGCGTTCGAGCTCCGGCCCGCCACGCGCGGCGAGTGCCTTGGCCGCGTTGTTCGTGGCGGTCAGCTGTTCGAACTGCTGTTCGAGTGTATCGGCCTCCTCGACGCGCTTGCCATGCATCAGCTGCTGATACATGAAGAGCCCGAGGATCGGCAGGACGCCGAGCAGCATGCGCTTCTGCTGCTTCGGATCCGACGGTAGCAGGGCCATGTCAGTCGCCCTCCCTTCCCTGGAAGACGGGTACGGTCTGGATCACGTCCGGCGGCGGCGGCTGGAACTCGCCTTCCAGCGTGAAGGAGTAGATCAGCGCCTCGCCCTCACGGACCTGGTCGGTCGTGATCAGCGTGATGGAGCGCAGGAAGGGCGAGGCCTCCAGTTCCTGCATGAACTCGACGATCGCGAAGGTGTTGCCGGCCCGGCCCTCGATCGTGAAACGGGGCGCGTCCAGCGACGCTTCGGTCGGGCGTGACACCACGTTCATCAGCCACGTGTAGGGCGGCAGCGAGCGGGCGATCTCGTCCATGATGTGGACCCAGGCGAAGCGGCCGGCATCGATCTCCTGAATGACCTGCAGCTTCTGCGCGATCGAGTCCTGCCGCGCGAGCAGCAGCTCGTTGGTGCGACGCATCTCGGCGTAGCGCACGGAATCGATACGCGCTGTCTCGATCGAGACCGTCAGATCGTCGATGCGGGTGCCCGTCTCCATGTACATCCAGCCGACGGCCAGCGGGCCGACGATCCAGGCCGTGACGACGAAGAGCATCCAGCGATCGACGGACGGCAGGCTGGGTGCGCTCGGGCGCAGCCGGAACGAGCCGAGGCTCGGCAGCCGCCGCTTCGCGTTCCTGGCGGCGCCCGGTACCAGATTGATTCGAATCACAGAATCCTCGCCTTCCTCATGCCTGACGAAGGGCCAGCCCGACCGGCAACATCAGCATCGGTGCGATGTCGTCGAGCGGCTCGTTCTGCGATACCTCGGGGCGCACGGTGATGCGCTCCAGGGGGTTGGCCACTTCCGTGCGGACACCCATACGCGTGCCGAGAGCTTCGATCAGACCGGGCACGCGTGCGCCACCGCCGCACACGTACACGCGTGTGATCGCGCCACCCGACTGCGCGACAATGAAGGCGGCGGCACGTTCGATGCCGACCGCCAGCTCTTCGATCTTTTCGCCGAGCAGGGATGCCACGGCCGCATCGGCGCGGCGGCCCTGCACGAGATCCTCGGCCTGTTCGGCGGTCAGGCCGCGATCCCGCTGCAGGGCTTCACGCATCTTGCGCGAGCCGAACGGGATGTCGCGGACCAGCACAGGCAGGCCGTCCTCGAGCAGATTCAGGTTGGTCGTTTCGTGGCCCACGTTGACGAGCGCGACGAGTCCATCGAGCCCGTCCGGGTGGCTGCGCTCGAACGCATTGAACAGCGCGAATGCATCGACATCGACGACGGACGGAGCCAGCCCGGCGTCAGCGAGCAGGTTGAGCCGGTTGTCGATCAGCTCGCGCTTGGCCGCCACGAGAAGGACCGACATCTGGGGCGTCGTCTCTTCGGGATCCAGGATCTGGAAATCGAGCTGCACGTTCTCCATGTCGAACGGGACGTGCTGCTCGGCCTCCCAGCGGATCACCTCGCGGGCGTCGTCGCGACTCATGCGATCCATCTGGATGCGCTTGATGATCACGTCGTGCCCGCCGACAGCCGCGACGACCTGCTTGCTCTTGAGGCCGGCGCTCTGCACGAGCGACTGGATCGTGTCCGCGACCAGTGCCGGGTCCATCACCTCGCCGTCGACGATCGCGTCCGGCACGAGCGGCGATGTCGCGACTTTGATGATCTCCGGGTCCGACTTCGAGTGATCGACGACGACCAGCTTGATCATCCCGCTGCCGATGTCCAGCCCGGCGGAGATCCTGTTGCGGCCGAAGAATACCATGTGTTCCTCAGGAACCGATCGTGCGGACGGGTCTGACGGCGGATCGGTATGGTGATCCGTTGCACATTGGCTCGTCCGTGACGCCAATGGGCGGGCGAATGACGCCCCCGTCTTCGACGCGCAGCGTGACATCGAAGCTGCACATCACTGAAGTCCTGCCGGCGATGACACGTCCTGTCGCCTTGAGCTGGAACCGTTCGGGCGCCACGTGCGCGACGCGCACCGCCCAGGTCCCGCCCGTCCCGGTGCCCGTGCCAATGCGGGCCGCCATGACCATAGAGTCGGCACCGACTGGAATCTCCATGAGTGGACCGGACTCGTTGCGGACACCGAACGCGTGCACGCCGTCCCGCGCGAGGGTGGCAGCGTGTTCGGTCGCCCGATCGACCCGGCTCCGCGCCGCGGCCTCCCGCACCAGGCTGTTGGTGAGCAGGCTGCCGACGATCGCCGTGGCGGCCAGGGCAGCGATGCGCACCTGGCGCCGCACTGCAGGCAGTGTCGGATTCGAGTCCGTCATCTTCAGTTGTCCGCACCCCCTTCGCCGGGTCGTCGCCGGCCATCGGTCCGCTGGGCGGCGCGATGGCGGTGAGCCGGTGCCAGGGGGCATCTCCGGCCGTCTCGTGGACCGCCGGCGTCAGCGTTCGCGCCTGGCCGATCCGTTCGGCCGTGCGGCGCTCGCTCGGTGACCGGGCCGCGCATCCCGCGCGTCCGGAATCTGAGGCTCGGCCTCGCCATCTTCGATTTTCGTGCCTGAAGCCAATACGTTGTCATACAGTCACTTATGGCGACCGGCAGAGGCCTCGACGCTGAAAATGTGCATGCGACCGGCTACTTCTTTGCCGCGCCGGCGGGTCACGGCGATGGGAGCCACCACCGACCGGGCGGCCGGTGCGCGCGGCGCAACGCCGGCGCCCGCGCGAAGGCGCGCCCCAGGGCACAGGCCGACGCGTCGATCCGCAGGTCGGCGGGGCCCGCCGTGCCACCCCCGGCCCGGACGCCGCCGAAGACGGTCGCGCCGTTGGCGCGCAGCCGGCCCGCGACGAGGACCGCGCCGTAGAACGTGGTCCCGACCAGGTCGAGATCGCCGGCCACCACGAGAATGCCCTGCCCGACGCCGCCCGCCACGGCCAGGTCGCCGGGGGCGAAGAGCAGGGGAAAGAGGTCCGCGCACGGGTGCGACTGCGAGAGTGGCGCGCCCCAGTTCGAGGCGACCGTCGCGTCGCAGGCGTTCGCCCGCACTGCGGGAGCCGGCGTCACGGTCCCGCCGGCGATTCGGTCCGCGAGCCTCGCGACCTCGGCGAAGGACAGGCTGCCCAGGCGCCGAAACGTCGCGCTGTCGGTGTGCACGCTGGCCGTCGTGATCGGCGGGTTGCCCCGTACCACGCCGGCTGGCGCCGCGACCGCGCCGCCGGGACCCAGCGCCACGCCGGGCCGATCGACGGTACCGAGCAGGCGCAGCATATCGGCCCGCGCGGTGGCCGGGCATGTGGCCGCCGTCCACGGCGCCGGCGGCGTGTCCGCAGCCCACCCAACGACCGCCGAGCCGCTCGTCAGGTGGACGTCGGCCCCGCTCGTGAGTGCGGCGCCGAAATGGAGCCACAGGCTGTCCGTCGGCACGGTGACGAGCAGAGCGGCTGCGCGTGCGCTCGCGAGCGCCCCGCTCGCCCCGGCCAGTGTGGCTTCGCCGCGCAGGAGCCAGCGGTCGCGCGTCAGGCGCTCGACGGTCGCAGCGTGTCGCGCCCCGCCGGGTACCACGCCGGACGCCGCGGCGACGGGCGCGTAGCCGCCGATCGGCAGACCGGCGAAGTCGGCCAGGTCCCAGCCCTGGAGGCCGGAGCGCACGGCCGCCTCCGCACCGGCACGTGCGCGTGTGACGGCGGCGGCGACGCGGACGTTCTGTGCGGCGCGCGTGGCCGTGAGGAGAGCGCCGGCCACGATCAGCTCCGTGATGGCCATGCAGACGAGCACGACGAGCAGCGCCGAGCCTGGGCGGGCCCTCATGGTGAGATCGAGTCGAGTGCGGCATCGGCGTTGCGCAGGAACGCGCCGTGACGCAGGGGCGAGCCCGCGCCCGTCCGCGGCGCGCGCGCGCGCGCCCTCAGTGTGGCGCTGAGCGCGGCGAGCGCCGGGCCCGTCGACGTGACCCGACCGAGGGCGCTGAACGCGCTCGAATCCGTGGCGAAGACTTCTGCCGTGAGCGGCTGTCGCGTGGCCGTGCCCGGCCGGTAGCGCAGCGCGTGCGTCGCCAGGTGATAGGACCCGGTTTCGAAGAGGAGTGCGACCTCGCCCGGGCGCAGGGAATCCGGCTGCACCTGCAACGCCAACAGCGTCTCTTCCGGCTGGATCGCGCACGGGGCCGTCGCGCGGGTGGCAGCCTTGATCGCGGCTGCGCGTTCCGGGTGACGCGTCACGACGAGGAGCGAGTCCTTGGCCGGGTCCGGATCCCGGAAACCGGCGAAGCGGACGATCGGCCCGTGCGCGTCGCGCGCGCACACGGTGGCGAGCCCGCGGAAGGCGCGCACGGCGATGGAGTCGGCCGAGCGGCCCCGCAGATCATCACCGTACAGTGCGCGCAGCTCCGCGGGCAGCAGCATTGCCGCAACCGTCACCGCGTCGAGGAACTCGGCGCCGTCGGCCACCGTGGTGCTGGTGCGCATGGCGGTCAGGAGCAGCGACAGCGCGGCTGCGGCGACGAGCCCGGCCAGCGCCATGCCGATCAGCGTTTCGGCGAGCGACCCGCCGGCACGGAGCCGCGCCATCAGGGCACCGCGGAGAGACGCACCGGCCATGGCGAGGCGATGGCACCGGCATGGTAGAGCACGCGACCGTCGGAGTCGCGAACGCGCACATCGATGACGTGGCCGTGCATTGCAGGCGAGACGATCCAGTCGACCCGGAGCGTGCCGCGCACGGCCGCGCCGGAAACGGGCCGCTGTTGAGTGGCGAGCGAGTCCAGGATCCACGCGCCGTCGGCGGCCGCGATCGCCTCGGTCTCGGCCACCGACCGCACGCGCACGGCGGCGGTCGCCGTGGCGGCGATGGCGGCAAGACCGCCGCCGAGCGCGGCCAGCGCCACGACGACCTCGACCAGCGTCGTCCCCGGCCGTGAATCCGCGTGCCGCAGCCGGTTCACCATCGCCTCGGCCGGCCCCATGCGGACAGTGACAGCCTGGCTTCTTCCTGCCCGCGCCGGAACCGGATCGTGCGGTTGACGAGCCGACCCGATCCCAGGCCGTCGAAATCCAGCCTCGTCGGCCCGGTCGCGTGATCGACGGCCAGCGTGACGCCGAACCCGGCGGCCAGGTGCAGGTCCGCGCCCCGGGTCGTGCCGGCCGGGGCCTCCAGAGAGACGATCGCGGTGTGCGGATCGAGCGCCACCGCGCTGGAGCCGTGCGCGACGGCCAGCGCCCTTGCGCGGGCGATCAGCGCGGCCGTCGCGTCGCGGGCGGCGACCGCTGCGCGCGCGTCGCGCGTGCGACCCAGGCGGGGCACGGCCACGGTGAGCACGACGGCCGCACAGGCGAGTGCGGCGATGAGTTCGACGAGCGAGATGCCGGGTCTGTGCGCGATCCTGTGCATGGTGCGACAGGATGCGGGCGCAACCGGGGCGCCTCCATGGCAGGATGTGCCGACCGCGCGGTCGCCCGACCGCGCGCAGTCTCAGCCCAGTCCGTACTCGCGGATCTTGTAGAGCAGCGCGCGCGAGGACAGCTCGAGCAGATCGGCCGCGCGGGTCTTGTTGCCGCCCGTCCGCTCGAGGGCCAGCCGGATGAGCCGCTTCTCGAGGACGGCGCCGTGCTTCTTGACGGACAGCTCGTCGTCGGGCAGACCCGCGCCATCCAGCGCCGCGATCGGCGCGGTGATGTGGTGCGGAAGATCAGCCGGGGTGATGCGCGGCCCGTCGGCCAGCACGAGCGCCCGCTCGATCGTGTTTTCCAGCTCACGCACGTTGCCCGGCCACGCGTAGTCGTTCATGTACTGCATGGTTTCCGGGTCGACGCCCGTGACGGCCGTCTTGAGCCGGCGGTTGTTCTGCTCGACGAAATGACGGACCAGCAGCGGGATCTCATCGCGCCGCTGGCGCAGCGGCACGAGGTGGATCGACACGACCGCGATGCGATAGAAGAGGTCGTTGCGGAAGCCGCCGGAGCGGACCTCCTCATCGAGGTCCTTGTTGGTGGCGGAGACGAGCCGGACATCCACGTCGCGTGTGCGCGTGTCGCCCAGGCGCCGCACCTGACCTTCCTGCAGCACGCGCAACAGCTTGACCTGCAGCGTGGCTGGCATCTCACCGATCTCGTCCAGGAAGATGGTGCCGGACGAGGCGGCCTCGAACAGACCGGGCTTGTCGCGCTCCGCACCGGTGAACGCACCGCGGACGTAACCGAACAGCTCGGACTCGAGCAGGTTCTCGGGGATGGCGCCGCAGTTGAGCGGCACGAACGGACCCTCGGCCCGCGTACTCTCCCGGTGGATCAGGCGCGCGACGAGTTCCTTGCCCGTGCCGCTCTCGCCGGTGATGAGAACCGGCGAGGGGTGCCGCGCGACCTTGAGCGCGAGTTCGAGCGCACGCGTCATCGCACCGGACTTGGCGATGATGTCGTGGTAGCGACGCGAGATGTTGACTTCCTCGCGCAAACGTGTGACCTCGCGGCGCAGCGACTCCCGTTCCTGCGCCTTGCGCAGCACGAGCACGAGCTGGTCCGGGCTGAATGGCTTGGGCAGGTAATCGTACGCGCCGCGCTTCATCGCCTCGATGGCCAGCTCGATGCTGCCGTACGCGGTCATCACGATGACCATGGCGCGGCCGCCGCCCTCGCGGTACCGGTCCAGGAAATCGAGACCGGAGAGGCGTGGCATGCGCACATCGCACAGGATGATGTCGGGATCCAGCTCGGTCGCCTTGGCGAGACCTTCTTCACCATCACAGGCGGTGAAGACCTGATTGCCTTCCTCGGCCAGGATCAGGGAAACGGTCTGGCGCAGCCCGGGCTCGTCGTCGATGATCAGCAGATTCATGATGTCGTCTCAGCGGTGTCCTGATCGCTCGCGGGCAGCAGGACCACGAAGCTCGCGCCTCCACCCTCGGCGCTCTCGGCGCGCACGCCGCCGCCCATAGTCTCGACCAGTCGGGCGGTCACCGCGAGTCCCAGCCCCGTGCCCTTGCCCGGCGGCTTCGTCGTGACGAAGGGCTCGAAGACCTGGGCGAGCAGATCGGCCGGGATGCCGTGACCGTTGTCCGTGACGCGGACCTCGACGACCCGGCCGTCCTGACCCGGCCGGCCGTCGACGGGCGGGGCCGAGACCCTCGCGAAGCGGCGGCGGTGCGAGTAGTCGACGCCGGGCGGATCGTCCTGACGGCGGGCCGGCCGCTCGACCGGGCGACGCCGGGCCCGCACCCGGGCCGAGATCTCGACCCTGGGCTCGGGCGTGTCCGCCAGCGCGTCGATGGCGTTGACCAGCAGATTCACGAAGACCTGCTGCAGCTGCCACGGATCGCCCATCACGGGAGGCAGATCGTCGGCGACGGCGATGTCCAGCGCGATGTGCGCGAACCGGCCCTGCATGCGCAGCAGGTCGACGGTGTCCTGGATGACGCGCTGTACTTCCATGGCCTGGAAACGCGTGTCGCGCGGCCGCGCGTAATCGAGCAGACCGCGCACGATCCGGTCGATCCGCTCGGCCTCGCGCTGCGCGGCGGCCAGGAGTTCCTTCGACTGGCCCTCCGCCGTGCGCGAGACCAGGCCGATGTAGCCCAGGATCGCGCCCAACGGGTTGCCGATCTCGTGCGCGATCCCGGCGGACAGCCGGCCCACCGAGACCATCTTCTCGGCGTGCACCATCGCGTCGCGCGCCTCGGTCAGCTGCCGGTTCGTCTCATCCAGCGACCGGATGTTCTCGGCCAGCTGCGCCTGGTCGGCGATCAGTCGCTCGGCCATGTGGTTCACGGCGTTCGAGAGGCGATCCAGCTCGCGGGTCTCGGCGGGCTGCAGCCGACGCTGTCCGTCGCCGGCCGCGATCTGTTCGATCTCCTCGACGAACATCTCGATCGGGCTGAGCACCCGCCGGCGCAGCAGGTAGCGGCCGAACAGCGTGAACACTCCGACGTCCGCCAGCACCAGGGTCACGACCCACAGCGTGGCCGCCTGAGGCGGTGGCGTGCGCAGGAAGATCGCGTAGATGCCGATGACGAAAACGAAAAGGGCGCCGGTGAAAACCAGCGCGAACGCACCCAGCAGCTCCCTGCGCAGGGTTGGCAGTGCAGGCATCCGGCCCCGGGACAAACGTGAACTCACGAGCGAAGATGGCCTGCCCGTGCGGATACACGCAAGGCGAACCACCCGCACGGCACGCCGCTGTCGTTCGTCGCCTGTCGTCGAACGGCCCGGACCCCGCCACAGCGGGCCCGCGCAGGATGGATCAGTTGCAGAAGATCACGCCGTTGTCGGTCGCCGGAGCGCCGGAGGCCGCCGGCGCGTTGCCGGTGAACAGACCGCAGGTACGCGCGCCCAGAGAAACGTGCGTCGTGTTCGCCGCCCAGCCATCCTGCGCCGTGTACGTCAGCGTCACGATCACGCCTTGCGACGTGCGGAACTCGGGAAGCGACGTGATCGTCGTCGCGTACGTGTAGTTCTTCGTGAAGTAGTTTTCCTGCTCCGAGGCCAGGTTCCGCAGATCCGTCTGCATGGCGGCGACCAGGCTGCGATCCTTCACGGACCAGAACCGATTCAGCCCGATCGTCGCGAGAATCGAGATCACGACGATGACGACGAGCAGTTCTATGAGGGTAAAACCGTGCCGGCGCGGCATCATCACCATCGCGGTTCGAGAGTTTTGCGGTGCGCCGTGGAG